>NZ_AGUD01000254.1 GCF_000240225.1 Patulibacter medicamentivorans | reverse complement strand
CGAGACCGGCGACGCGGAGCTGGTGGTCGCCGGCGGCGTCGAGTCGATGAGCCGCGCGCCCTGGGTGCTGCCCAAGCCCGAGCGCGCCTACCCCGCCGGCCACGAGACACTGCACTCGACCACCCTCGGCTGGCGGCTCGTCAACCCGGCGATGCCCGAGCGCTGGACGATCTCGCTCGGCGAGGCCACCGAGCACCTGGCGGAGCAGCACGGGGTCGACCGCGAGGCCCAGGACGCGTTCGCCGCCCGCAGCCACCAGCGGGCGGCCGCGGCGTGGGCGTCCGGGGTCTTCGCGGACGAGATCGTGCCGGTCGCCGGCGTCGAGCTGGAGCGGGACGAGGCGATCCGGCCCGAGACGACGGCCGAGCGCCTGCGCGACCTGCGGCCGGCGTTCCGGCCCGACGGGACCGTGACGGCCGGCAACGCGTCGCCGCTCAACGACGGCGCCTCGATGGCGCTGCTGGGGACCGAGGCCGCGGCGGCACGGCTGGGCGTCGAGCCGCTGGCCCGGATCGTCTCGCGCGCCGCGCACGGCAACGACCCCGACCTGTTCGGCTACGCGCCGGTCGCCGCCGCCGACGAGGCGCTGCGCCGGGCCGGGATCGGCTGGGACGACGTCGCCGCCGTCGAGCTGAACGAGGCGTTCGCGGCCCAGTCGGTCGCCTGCCTGCGCGGCTGGCCGGCGCTCGATCCGGAGCGCGTCAACGTCCACGGCGGCGCGATCGCGATCGGCCACCCGCTCGGCGCGTCGGGCACCCGGATCCTCGGCCGGCTGGCCCACGACCTGCGGCGGCGGGGCGGCGGCTACGGCGTCGCGGCGATCTGCATCGGCGTCGGCCAGGGCCTGGCCGTGGTGCTGCACCGCTGACGAGTCCGCCGGCGGTCGATCGATGATTTCCGCTGCGCGTCGCGGTCTCAGCATCCACGACCGCGGTGGCTGCACCGCGACGACCGACTGGAGTGGACATGGCCAAGCTGATCTACGCGGCGATCGCCTCGCTCGACGGCTACGTCGAGGACGAGGAGGGCAGGTTCGACTGGGCGGCGCCGGACGAGGAGCTGCACGCGTACGTCAACGACCTCGAGCGGCCGATCGGCACCTACCTCTACGGGCGCCGGATGTACGAGACGATGGTGTTCTGGGAGACCGCGAGCAGCGATGCCGGCGAGCCCGCGGTGCTCTCGGACTACGCCGGGATCTGGCGAGCAGCGGAGAAGGTCGTCTACTCCCGGACGCTGCAGGCGGTCTCCAGCGCCCGGACGCGGATCGAGCGCGAGCTCGATCGAGACGCCGTCCAGCGGCTCAAGCGGTCCTCGGCGACCGACATCGCCGTCGGGGGCGCCCAGCTGGCCGGCCACGCGATCGGCGCGGGGCTGGTAGACGAGTGCCATCTGTTCCTGTGCCCGATCGTGGTCGGAGGCGGCAAGCGCGCCCTGCCCGACCACGTCCGCACGCGACTCGAGCTGCTCGGCGAACGCCGGTTCCCGAGCGGCGTCGTCCACCTCCACTACCGCCTGGGCGCCTGAAGGAGCTCGTCGATGACCATCACCATCACCGCCTTCGAACGCTCGCCCGACGGCGGCAGGGGACTGGCGCGGGACACCCGCGTCCGCTGGGCGCTCGAGGAGGTCGGCCAGCCGTACGAGGTCCGGCCCGTGTCGTTCCAGGCGAAGAAGCAGCCGGCGCATCTGGCGCTCCATCCCTTCGGGCTGATCCCGACGTACGAGGAGGGCGATCTGGCGCTGTTCGAGACCGGTTCGATCGTGCTCCACATCGCCGAGCGCCATGCGGGCCTGTTCCCGAGCGACGCGGATGCGCGGGCGCGCGCGATCACCTGGATGTTCGCGGCCCTCAGCACGGTGGAGCCGCCGATCCTCGACCTCTCGATGGCCAAGGTCGTCGAGAGCGACAGGCCGTGGAGCCGGGAGCGCCTGCCGCTGGTGCAGGACCGCGTCCGCGAGCGGCTGGGACAGCTGTCCGTCCGTCTCGGCGACGCCGACTGGCTCGACGGGGCGTTCAGCGCGGGGGACCTGATGATGGTGTCGGTGCTGCTCAGGACGAGGCCCTCGGGCATCCTGGACGAGTTCCCGAACCTGGCGGCCTACGTCGCGCGTGGCGAGGCGCGGCCGGCCTACCAGCGGGCGTTCGCCGCGCAGCTGGCGCAGAACACCGGCACGCCGCCCGCGTAGCGGCGCGGCCCTCCGCGCGTCCTTCGCGAGCCCGTGGTATCACCGATGCGCGAGCTCGGCGCTCTCGGCACGCTTGGAGCGATGCTCCGACGTGCCGCCATGGCCTCGCTGCTCGCCGTCTCCGTGGCGCTGGCGATCGTCGCCCCCGCCCAGGCGCGGCCGAGGGGTCCCTTCTACTGGGACGTCTCGCTGAAGGGCACCCAGGACGTGAGGTGGAGCTTCGCGGTCGAAGACCCTCGGGCCTGCCCCGACTTCGCGGGTCGCAGCGGGCAGGGCAAGGGCCAGGTCACGATGGACTTCTCCAGTTCCGCGACGCGCCCGTTCCGGCTCGCCTTCGATCCGGCCGGGTCGTACCACACCGTGTTCGACGCGTCGGTTCCGTTGGCCTACTCCAACCAGGGCGGCATCTCCTCGTCGAACGGGATGCCGTGCGGGGCAGGCGCGGAGGATCCCGCGCCGCTTCCGCACCTCAACGACAGCAGCGGCTGCGGAGCGCAGACGACCCGACTCGAGGCCTCGGCCTGGCTGAGCCGCAAGAAGCTGCGCCTCGACGGATCTCCAACCCACCTGAAGTTCCCCGCCGGCTGCCCGACGCCGTGGGACAGCATGCAGTGGGGCGTCTACGCCCAGGGCGTGTGGTCGCAGGACGGCACCTGCAAGCCGGACGAGTACGCGCTCGGCAGCCTCGTCGTGCCCGCGACGCGCGTGTCGCTCGCCAAGTTCACCGCGAAGAAGCCGTTCGCCCTCGACGTGAACCAGGCCTACCACTGCGAGTTTCCGCCGCGGTTCGTGGGAGACAAGGGCTCCCTCGAGATCAACACCGTGATCCGCTACCGGCTGTCCTTCAAGCCCCGCAAGCAGGCGCGGGCCAAGCACCCGGGCGCCTGAGCGGCGACTCGCGCTGGGGTGCGCGGGGCATCTGCTCGATCTGACCCCTCATCGAGCGCCGCGCTCACGGGCAACGCTGCAAGTTGACGCCAGCCGCGACCGCGCTGTGCCTCCGACATCACAGCTGCTCCAAGCTACGACTGTCACCTGCGATGCGGTCGCGTGGAGTCGGTCACCGTCCGGTGCCGTCGGGGTGCCCGGTCATCGGTGTGTTCCGGTCCCCCGAGTAGCGTGCTGCCGGCATGTATGTCACCGCGCTGCGAGCACGTGGGTATCGCAATCTCGACGGGACCTTCGGGGTCTGCAATCCGCTCGCCGTCCTCGTGGGCGAGAACAACGCGGGCAAGAGCAACGTGATCGACGGCGTGAGGACCGTGCTCGAACCCGAGGCTGGCCCGCGGGGACGCTGTTGGCTGCGCGAGGAGGACTTTGCGCACGACGGCCGAGGCAATCGCCTCACCGACGAGCTCGAACTCGAGGTGCAGCTGGGCGGGCTCACCGCGGCAGAACAAGCGCGGATGGTGACGTGCCTCGCGCCCAACGCCGGCGTCGGCGTAGCCAAGCTCCGGCTCCGGGCGACGCTCGGCGCTGATGGGCGGGTCCAGACCCAATGGTTCGGTGGCGACTCCGATCAGGCGGAGGTGGAGCGACACGCGCGCGACGCAGTGCGCTTCGTCTATCTCCCCCCGCTACGCGACGCTGCCGCTGACCTTCGTCCTGGCCGTGACAATCGACTGATCCCCTTCGTCAAGGCCCTCGCCCCCCAAGGACATCCAGATCATCAGGCGATCATTGACGCAGCCCAGCTGGCGAACACGGCACTGGACGCCATCCAAACGATTGTGGATGCGCGTTCCCATGTCACTGACCGTCTTGACGCGATGACGGGGCGAGGCCGTTTTACGCAGCACAGCGGACTTGCCTTTGAGGATCCGAAGTTTGAACGCGTAGTCGGTGCGCTACGGGCAAAGATCGGCCAGCTCGCCGCGTTGGAGATGGACGAGAGCGGTCTGGGCTACAACAACCTGCTGTACATGTCGGTGCTGCTCGCGGCGATCGCCGCCCCGCGTGATGAGGAGCCGACTCTTCGGGTGCTGCTGGTTGAGGAGCCAGAAGCCCACCTTCATCCGCAGCTCCAGGACCTCCTGATGCGCTTCTTGGAGACCGAGGCGAGCAGCGCGACGCAGGTGATCGTCACGACCCATTCTCCGACGTTCGCGTCGTCAGCGCGGGTGGAGCGGCTCAGTGTTCTTGCTCGCGGAGGCGATGGCCGGCCGCGCGCACGTCTCCCCCGGGATTTCGGCCTCGAGGACAGGCAGTTGGCCTACTTGCGCCGGTTCCTCGACGTGACGAAGGCGTCGCTGTTCTTCGCGGGTTCGGTGATCCTCGTCGAAGGTGTTGCCGAGCAGCTACTCGTCCCGGTGATCGCCGAGCGACTGGGGCGGCCGCTCGCGCCAAACGGGGTCACCGTGATCAACATCGGCGGTGTGGCGTTCCCGCCGTTCACTGATCTGTTCGGACCGGACAAGTTGCCGTATCGCGTCGTCGCGGTCTCCGACGGCGACGCGCAGCCATCGGCCAACGAGCTCGAAGGTGAGACAGCGGCCTTGTCGCCGAGGGCCGAGTCGCTCAGGACGCGGGCGGGCGACAACGTCGCCGTCAAGCTCGCGCAGCGCACGCTGGAGTGGGATCTTGCCGCGGCGGGCAACGGCGACGTCATGTTGAGCGCCCTGGAGCAGGTCAAGCCGATCGCCGGTCCGCGACTGCGGGCTTCCCTCGCGGGCAAGACGGCCGTCGAACACGCCGACGAGATCCTGAAGAGCGTCGTGACCGTCAAGGGCCGCTACGCACAGGAACTGGCTGAGCTGTTCGCCGACCCCTACACGGCGATTAGCGTCCCCGACTACCTGCGCGAAGCGATCGAGTGGGTGACCGAATCTCCGGCCAGCGAGCAAGTCGGGTGATCCTTACCGAGCAGCAGCGGGCGGTCGTTGACGCCGAAGGCGACTTTCTACTTTTGGCCTGCCCTGGATCGGGCAAGACGCGATCGGCGGCGGAGCGCACGGCGCGGCTCACACGCACGCCGGGCGCAAAAGTCGCTGTCTGCTCCTACACCAACGTCGGCGCTGACCGCATCGGCACGGTGCTCGCCGCAGAATTGGGGGTGGCCCTAGACCAAAAGCACTTCCTCGGGACCATCCACAAGTTCCTCCTGCGATACGTCGTCCATCCCTACGCGCACCTGCTCGGCGCCGAGCGGGGGCCGTTCATCCACGAGGGCGGCGGCTGGCCCGAAGTCCGGGTCTACGGAGACAACACCCAACGCATCGGCCTGGATCGATTCCGCTGCACCGCTGACGGCAGCCTCACCGTTACGCGCGCCCCGCGCGGCGTCAGGGGCACCAGTGAGGAGATCGTCGCCGCGGTCGGCCGGGAGGTCCGCCAGCGCAAGGGCGGCCTATTCCGCCGCGCGGGACTCCTGACCGCTGACGACGCGATGTGGATTGCCCTGCGCTTGCTACGCGAGTTCTCGCCCGTCGCACAAGCGGTCGCCGGACGGTTCGACGAGCTGCTGCTTGACGAGGCCCAGGACACCTCCGAGCTTCAGCTCGCGTGCCTGGAGGTCCTTCACGCGACCGGTGCGTTGCGCTCGCTGGTCCTCGTTGGTGACCTGGAGCAGTCGATCTTCTCGTTTCAAGGCGCCAGCGCCGAGCGCTGCCAGAAGCTTGCAGATGATCGCGGCCTGCGGGTCCTTTCACTTACCGAGAATCACCGCTCGTCGCAGCGAATCTGCGACGCGGCCGTCAACTTCTGTACCCGCACGACGCCCGACACCGCCGTTGGTCCTCACGCGGGGTGCGAGATCTCACCAGAGGTGATGCTCTACCCCGCCAAGGAGCCGCAGGCCGCGCTGGCGGTCTTCCGTGCACGGCTCGCGCGCTACGAGATGACCCCGGAGCAGGCGACGGTCCTGGCGCGCAACTGGAAGATCGTCGACGCCCTCAACGGGCAGACCTCGCTATTCAAGGACACCGAACGCCAGTACGTCCTCGGGCGGCTCGCAGCGCGCCTTGCCGCTGGCACGCTGACCGCTCACGATGTCCGACGCGCCCAGAGACTCCTCGCCTACTGCGCCTGGGACACCACGCACGTCGACACGCTCACCGATGAGCAGCGTGCGGCTCTGCGCCGCGCCGGCCACCTGCTCCTTGGCCGGCTGCCAGCGCTCGGCGGCGATCTCCGCACGTGGCTCGTCAGCGCCCGCGAAGCGCTCCACGCCGTCGCGTCGACGCTTGAGGCCAAGGTCGCTCACGTCGGCGGTCGAGCCGTGACCACCAAGCCCGACTGGGCCAACGAGAAGGCGAACGACGTGTTCGCGCCGGCGCCGCGCGAACTGAGCGCTCGAACGGTCCACTCCTTCAAGGGCGAGGACAGCGATGCCGTCATGGTTGTCATCCGACGCCCGCACGGCAGCGACCCAACCTCGCAGATGGAGCTGTGGGAGGCCGCTGTGGCGGGGACTGAGATCGATGCCGAGAAGGCCGAAGAGCGCCGCGTCTTGTTCGTCGCGCTCACCCGGGCGCGACGGTACTGTCTGGTCGCCCTGCCCGACGACGGCCGGGGCCGGAGTGTCGCGGCGTCGTGCACGTCGCTCGGCTTTCAGGTCATCACGACGACGTAGGCTCAGCCGGTGCCGCTTCCGCTCTCGTTCATGCACGTGCGCGACGAGGCGCAAGCCGAGGCGCTTGATCGGCGCCAGAGCTTCACCGACATGACCCGGGCCGGCGCCAGCACGTGGCCACGACGTCAGGTGGCGCTGCTGGTGCGCGACGACGCGACCGGCTTGACGATCCTCGAGATCGGGACGGTGACGCGCAGCCATCAGCGCGTCGCTACCGGCTGGCACCGCCTGGGATACGTACGCCGCGTCGAGATCGCGCCGGTGCCACTCGAGCACCTGATCGCCGCGATCCCAGACCAGTTCCGCCGGACTGTCGACGAACGCGCATTCGGCGGCGGCGCACTCGCGGGAAAGAGCAGCGCCGCAGTCATCGACGCCATGGAGACCTTGCGCCCAGCCGCCGGCAGGGAGCTACGGCGGATGATCGGCGCGGACACCCCTCGATCACCACCGCTGCGCGGCGACGGCCTGCAGGCGGCCGCGCAGGAAGCCGATGCCGTGCGCCTCGCACTCGACATCGGCGACATCCCCCGCAAGGCGATGCGCGGCGCCTGGCCCGACGGCGAGTCGTCCTTTCTCGACCAACTCGAACGACTCCGCGCCGCCGAGGACACGACCATCGCCTACGACGGCATGCGGTTCCTGGACTTTGATCGCATCGAAAGCCCCTCGGGAGCGGTCATGTTTGCCAAAGGCTACGAGCGCCTGACGGTGGTCAACGTCAATCGGCAGCCGCTAGAGCGCACGACGGGTGCCGATCTCATCTACATCAACGAGACGATGCCGAGCTTCGTGCTGGTCCAGTACAAGACGATGCGTCGCGAGGGCGACCCGCCCAAGCTGCTCTACCGACCCGATGCGCAGCTCGCCGCAGAGCTTGACCGGATGCGCAAGATCGCGCCGGGCCGCGATGACCGCTCGCCGATGAGCTTTCGCCTGAGTCCCGGCGCATGCTTCCTCAAGCTCTGCAAGCCCGTCGTACGGCTTGACTACACCCAGGATCTGGTCAGCGGCATGTACCTCCCGCTGAGCTACTACGACGCCCTGGCGAACTCCAACGAGGTTGCGGGTCCGCGCGGAGGAGCCGTGTTCAGCTACGACACCGTGAGGCGGCACATCGACAACACGCTGTTCGTCTCACTGGTGCGCGGCGGCTGGGTCGGATCGCGAGGAGCCACCACCAAGCGGCTCAAGGATCTCGTGCTGAATGGGCTTGACGCCGACCGCTCAGTCACCGTCGCGGCCGCCTCGCGCAACTCCGTGTTTGAGCCCTCCGACTCCTAGCACGCACCGGCCCTCGAAAGCACGAAACCCCCGCGCTAGCAGGGGTTCCGTGTCCTATGGAGCTAAGGGGACTCGAACCCCTGACCTCCTGGGTGCGATCCAGGCACTTGTTGTGTAAACCACGCGGCTGTACGCAGCAGGGTCGGGCGGGTTGCCCGCTTTGAAAGGGATTATCGCTTGTTCGCTACCCGATCCGCTACCCACTGCCCGGTGCTACCCAATCTCGATTCCGGCGCTACCCACTGCTAGATTCGACCCATGGAGACCGTTCGAGACATCTCGCCCGCCCTGGTCGTCCGAGCGGGCGGCGGTGACCCTCCGGTCCCGTACTACGAGGCCGCGTGGCACGAGCCCACCGGCCCGGGCCGCACCAAGCCCGCGAAGCTCCGGATCGGGAAGGCCTGGCTGGACTTCGCCGGCCAAGACGAGGACGGTCGAGCCCTCTGGGTTAAGCGTCGCGGTCGCGTCCCCGAGGGGTATTTCGACGAGCGTCGTGCTCTAGCCGCTGCGCCCGACGTCGTTCAGCGGTACCGCGATCGTCAGGCAGCGAAGGCCCACGTGCCGTCTCCTACTGAGACCATCACGGTGAGAGAACTCGCCCATGAGTGGTTCGCCTGGCTGCGCGACGTGAAGACCGCGGCACCCTCGACGCTGCAGGACTACGGGTACATGCTGCGCGAACCCGGGGCGCCGGCAAAGCGAGGCCCAAAGAAGAGCCCGGGTCGCCTGATGCTCCGCTTCGGCGACGTTCGAGTCATCGAGGTGACACCGAAGGCCGTCTCGCTCTGGCTGCGCGATCTGGATGGCGAACTGGCACCAAAGAACGTCAACAAGCACCGCGACCTGCTGCACGCAATCTGCGCGTACGGGCAGCGGCTGGACACCTACAACCTGCCGGCCAATGCGGTGGCCCCGACCGACAAACGGCGCGAGCCCCCACCTGCGCACGTCGAGTACTACGAGCGCACTCAGGTCGAGGCGCTCGCTCGCGCCGCCGAGCAAGGGCCGCACAGAAAGCCCCGAGGCCGGAAGAGCCCGAACCATCGTGGACCGCTCGCGCCGTCGCCCCTGAGTGCCCGGCAGCAGGCCGCGCAGCTCGAGGAGTCACAGCTCCGCCACGCTGAAGACCAGCGTGATGCCGAGCTGTTTCGGGTCCTCTTCTACACCGGGATGCGGCTCGGGGAGATCCGTGCCCTGCGCTGGCGTGACGTGACGTTCGACCCCGACATGAACGGCGCGATGTTCCAGATCCGAACCGCTTTCTCGGCAGGCCAGGAGAAGCCGCCGAAATCGTGGCGCGCCCGCACCGTGGCGGCCCCCCGGCCGGCAGCCGAGGCGCTCGCGCGGCTGTCCCAACGATCGCGTTTCACCGAGGCCGACCACTTCGTGTTCTGCGGCAGGCGTGGTCAGGTGCTCAGCGACTCCGCGATCAGGCGGCGATACACCGCCGCCCGCGACGCCGCGGGGCTCCACCCCGTCAACCTCCACGGACTGCGGCACGCCGCCGGTTCGATCCTCGCGCAGGGCATCGACCAGGTCTACGCTGCGTCGATCTTGGGCCATGCTCGCGTTTCGACCACCGACCGATACACCCACGGTAAGGTCAACTCGAGGTCGATCGCCGCGACCAACGCGGCCTACGGCGTCACCGAGGCCTCATCGTCGGGCGAGATCTAATCGTCCTGCCCCGACCCCACGCTCGTCGGTCGCGTCCGGCTGAACTTTGGGACGCACTATCGGCGGCCGTCTTCGACTGTTCGGGTCTGTTCGAGATGGTGGCCGTGACGGATCAGACTGCCCGTTCCACCGAGGCGAGAGTGGCACTACTGGGCGGGCATGAGGACGGCGGACCCTCAGCGCCGGCCTCGTGCGTTCGCAATGAGCCCCTATGGACGGTTACGGGGCCGGGCCGTGGGGAACAGGCCCGCTAGCGACCCGGGACGGGATCGATCGGCGCCCGCACCGCTTGAGCTTCCCCGATCCAGCTTCACGATTCGGCGACTTCTCAGACGTCGATCGAGCCGGTCCTCCATGTCCGAAGCGCGGCAGCATCGTGCGCGCGCGCTCGGCTCGCGGAGCCGTCGTGCCGAGAATTCATCGGGCGAGCCGCCGTCTGTTCCTTGCAAATCAGGCATCGTCGACCTGCCGATCGGTACCGACGCGGTGCTGATCTTGAGGGGCCCGGGCGAGATCGTGCCGGTCATCGACTCCGCCGCTGGGGAGCACCTCCATCGCGAGATCGTGGTAGCCAGATCGGCTTTCCGGAGAAGGCCGAGAGTCGGAAGCCGTCCGCGAGGGCATGAAACCGACGGATACGGTGCGAGTACACAATCCAATGGTCGTCGTGCCCGCGGATCAGCCGCGGTCAGGAGCCCGCGTGCACTTCTGATCCTCACCCTGGCAGCGAGGACCCAACATCGGTTCCGGGTCCCTCGGTCGATGGCGTCGCAATGGCCCCAGGAACAAGTACTCGGGTAGGACCACCTGGTGTGGATCTGTTGTGGGAGAGGCTGAAGGACGGCAGGATCCGGCTCAGGAGCGTGGGCTGCCACCATGCCCACCGTCCGGCGATCCGCACGATCGCGGGGAGCAGGATCAGGCGGACGAGGAACGCGTCCAGCAGGACGGCCATACCGAGCACAACGCCCATCTCCTTCGCCGGGACGGCGGTAGAGGTCATGAACGAGCCGAAGACGCCGAGCATCGCAGCGACGGCGGCGACGATCACCGGCCCCGAGCGCCCCATGCCGGTTACGACGGCAGTGCGTGCGTCGCCGGTCGCGTCCCATTGCTCTCGTGCGGAGGAGACGAAGAACACGGTGTAGTCCATCGCGATCGCGAAGATCATTGCGGAGAAGAAGACCGGCACCCAGAAGTCCAGGAAGCCCTGAGGTTGGAACCCGAGGAGCCCGGTGAGGTGGCCGTCTTGGAAGATGTACACCGAGACGCCGAGCGCTGCGGCGGTCGAGAGGCCGCTGGTGAGGGTGCCCGCCAGCGCGATCAGCGGTGCTTGCACGGCGACGAGCAGCAGGATCGATCCGAGCAGCAGAATCAAGCCGAGTACGAGCGGTGCGGTGCTCGACATCGCGTGTTGTAGGTCGTGCAGCTCAGCCGGGGCGCCGCCGACGAGCGTTCCGCTTGGCAGGTCGCTGCGTAGCCGGTCGATATTCTTGCCGACCGATGAGCTGTCGGCGGTCGGCTTCATCGAGGCCTGCAGCACGGCGACCGAGGCGCCGGGACGCAACGGGAGTCGACGCACGTTCACCAGGGATCGGTCGGCGCGAGCGACCCGTTCGGCTTCGGCGGCGCTGCGGGGGGTTGCCGTGATCGCGACGGGCACGATCGCTGGTGCTCCGAAGGCCTCCTTGACGGCGGTGGTGCCCTGTCGAGCGGGAGCGTCGGGCGGGAGGATCGACTCGCCAGGGACCCCGATCTTTAGGTGGCCGAGCGGCAGCGCGAGGACGACCAGGACGGTGACCGCCGCGACGGCGAGCGGCCACGGGTGCCGCCAGACGAACGCGCCCCATCGGTACATGAGGCCGTCCCCATCAGGTCGGCGTGGCCGGTCGCGTCGTCGCCACGGCATCGCGCCCGCGTCGATCCGGGTGCCTAGCCGTGCCATGAGCAGCGGCATCAGCGTGAACATCACGAGCATTACCAGCGCGACGGACAGCAGCACCGCCAAGGTGATCGAGCGGGGCATCGGGCTGGGGATCAGGAAGCAGACACCGATGGCAACGAAGACGGTGGTGCCGGAGAACGCGATCGCGCGTCCGGCGGTGTCCATCGAGACCGCTGCGGCGTAGGCGGGGTCGTCCTCGTGTTCTCGCAGCGCCTCCCGGAACCGCATGACGATGAAGAGCGCGTAGTCGATCCCCAGCGCCATCGTGAAGATGAGCAGGAACGTCAGCGCCCACAGCGTGATGTCGAAGACGCCGGTCAGGAGCGTAAGCACGCCGCCGGTGACCGCCAGGCCGATCGTGGTGATCAGCAGCGGCAGGACGCCGGCGGCGATGGATCCGAACGCGAGTGCCAGCACGACCAGCGTGACCGGCAACGCATAGGTCTCGGCCTTGAGCGTTGAGTCGCGGTTGTCCTTGTTGAAGTCCGCCCACTGGGCCGATATCCCCGACAGGTTCGCGTCGTAGCCCGGACCCGCCGCGTCGGCGACTCGGTCGCGGAGATCGTCGGCCGCGCGGATCATCTCCTTCGGGGTCCCGCCTGCACCGCCGGTGACGACGACGACCCGCTCGTCGGGAGAGATTCGCCCGGTTTGCTCTGGGCTCCTCGTGCCGTCGACCGCGCTGTTGGTCGTCAGGAGCCGACCGACGGATTGAGCCGCTGCGCGAAAGGCGCGGTCCTGGGCGTACGGCCTAGGGCCGCGGATCACGACGCTGAGCGCGGAGCTCGCAGCAGCGGGGTCCCCCGCCTGGATCGCGGTACGAGCGCGGACGGAGTCCGAGCCCGAGGCATGCATTCCCGATCCCGCCAGCGAGTGCTCCAACTGCGGCAAGAACGCGCCAAGCGCGACGATTGCGACCAGCCAGAGGCACGTCGTGCGCCGACCGTGCGTGACACACGCGTGCGCGATCCGCCCTAGTGGGCCCAACGCAGCGATCTTCGACGGAGAGGACACTCACCGAACCGTACCCCACTTCTGCACCGATCGGTGAGATTATGCTCCCGGCGGATTCGGCCGCCGGCCCCGCGTGCCCGGGGCCGGCGGGGTGGGCGTCGCCCGGTGCCGACGGCTGCGGGCGTGCGTTGGGGGCGAAGCGCGCCGCGGCCTGGGCCCCGGGTGGTCCTGCGGTGCAACGGCCCCGCCGGGGTGTCGGGTTACGTGCTCTCGACCCGGCGGGCGGCCGTCGGGTCACCGTCCGGCGGCGGCACCCATCGCGAGGATCCCGGTCGCGTCTCCGACGACCTCGTGGCGCTCGACCTGCGGGACCTTCCGCCAGTCCACGGTGCCCGGGGGCTGCGCGGCGCGGGCCGCATCGATCGCCCGATCGCTGGCAAGCATCCGGTTCTCGTCATCCCACAGCGACACGGCGGTCACGCAGCCGCCGGGCCGGTCAACGAGCACGAACGTGGTCAGACACCCGAACTTCTCGGCGATCGGGGGCAGGACCACGGATTCGAGCTCGTCGATAACAGGCCGCACTCGCCCCGGGTCGAGGCCGTGGTAGCGATGGAAACTTGCATACATCGTCTTCATCGGAGACTCCTTCGTGGCATCTTCGCGAGTGGTCGGCCGCAGAGGTCTTCGCATTAGCGGTCGCACTCAATGTCGACCCGACCGTACCAGTTAAATGTACCGATCGGTGACAAATGCTTTCGAGATTTCGGAGGTGGCCGCCGGTAGCGTACGGCCCGTGCACGACGCGTCCGTGACCGATCAACTGGCCGGCTTGACTCCGAAGGGCGATCGGCGTGCCGCCTCGATCCTGCAGGCTGCGACCACGGTCCTCGCGCGCGATGGCTTCGGTGGTGCGACCCTCGGGCGGATCGCGACTGAGGCCGGCGCGGACAAACGCAGCGTCATCTACTACTTCGGAACTCGCGAGAAGCTGCTGGTGCGCGTGGTCCACGATCTTGGTGGCCGGATCGCCGAGAGTGTTCGTGGGGCCACGCCCGCTCACGCCGGCCCGAACCAGACGCTGGATGAGATCGTCGCGGCAACCTGGAAGGGCGTCACCTCCGACTCGCAGCTCGTTCGCGCATACTTCGCGCTCGTCGCCGGCGACGTCGAGGCCGGCGATGTCGATGACGCGCTGGGCGTCATCAAGGACACCTACCGCAGTCTCCTGCGCGACCAGCTCCTCACGCTGCAGAGTGCAGGCTGGGCCCTTCGCGGCGACCTTGACGACTCAGCGTCCGCCCTCTTCGCCCTCCTGCGCGGCTACCTCCTCCAATGGCTCGAAGAGGGTCCGAGCGCTTTCGAGCACGGCGGGCTCGTGCAGTTCAAGAGCTTCATTGCCCTGCAGTTCCATCCCTCGGCCGATGGTCGACAGCCGCTCTGATCACATGCTTCCGGTCGGCAGCTGCGCCGCGCCGAGGGTGTCGATGACGCGGCGGATGCCGTCTTGGCCGACGAACGCCGGCGGCCAGAGGAGCACGTCGTCGTAGACGGCGGCGCGCTCCTCGTAGCGGTCTCGCACGTCGTCCGGGGTGCCGGCGAGCGCGATGGTGTCGATCATCTCGCGCGAGACGGCGGCGATCATGCCGGGGAAGTCGCCATGCTTCCACGCGTCGCGGATCGCGGTGACCTCGCCGAGAAACCCGTGGTGCTCGTGGATGCCTTGGTAGGTCTTGACGGTGCTGTTGAACGCGATCACCGCCGCGGCCTGTTGCCGCGCGACGTCTCCGTCGTCATCGACGCAGCAGGTCAGGTACCCCACCAGTGGCGGCGCCGAGCGCCCTGCTCGAGCTGCTCCCTGAGCGAGGGCGGGCCGAACGACACTCTTGATGTAGGACGCGGTGAAGAGGGGGTGGCCGACGAGGCCGTCGGAGACTCGTCCGGCGGCCTGGATCATGCGCGGGTTCACGCCGGCCATCAGGAGCGGTACGTCGGGGCGCAGCGGCGGATCGACCGGGACGGTCGGCTTGACGTTCACACGGTAGAAGCGGCCCTCCGAGGCCTGCGGTCCTTCGTGTAGCCGCCAGAGCTGTCGGACCAACGGGAGGAGCTCTTCCATACGGGGGGCAGGGTGCTCGCCGTCCAGGCCGTGCCAGTCCTGCTGCATCCGCTTAGTGCCCGTCCCCAGCCCGAACCGTAGGCGGCCGCCGGAGAGCTCGTCGAGATCGCGGATCTCCGCTGCGAGCACGACAGGGGTGCGGCCAAAGGCGTAGGCAATGGCGGTGCCGACCCCGATGGTCGAGGTCGCTTGGATGATCGCGCCGAGCGGCACGGTCGCGGAGCGGTGGTGGAACTCGGTGGTCCAGACCGATGCGAAGCCTGCCTCCTCTGCCCACTTCGCCGCCTGGATCTGGTCTCGAAGCGGGCCGGGCGAAAGGACGATCGACGGTGCGCGCATTGCTGTTCGTCTCCTGAGTCGGTGGGCGCTCCGCGCGCCGGAACTCGTAGCCTAGCGGTTGACTCGGCGTGCAGTCGTTCGTATGTTGACACTATGTCGACACCCGTTTGGGACGAAGAGCTTGCCGAGATCCAGATCGCGGACGAGGCGCGTTGGACCGGCGGTCCGCCCCACCGGGAGTTCGCCCGGATGCGCCGGGAGCAGCCCGTCCATTGGAGCCCCGCCATCGCCCAGGCCCCGGGGGATTCGGGCTTCTGGTCGGTCACGACGGCCGAGGACGTGCACGCGGTCAGCCGGGACTGGCAGACGTATTCGTCGGCGCAGAACATCATCGTCCAGGACCACGGCATCCCCGTCCCGCTGGTGCAGGCGATGTTCATCGGCATGGACCCGCCCAAGCACGACCGCATCAAGAACCTCTTCCAGAAGGGCTTCACCCCGAAGGCGATCGCCGCCCACGCCGAGGAGATCCGCGCGATCACCGTCGCGGTCCTGGACCGCCTCGAGGGGCGGGAGACCTGCGACCTGGTCGGCGACGTCGCCCAGCCCGTGGTGTCCCGGGTGATCGGCAGCTTCATGGGTCTGGCGCCGGAGGACGACGAGCCATGGGCGAAGATCGTCGGCTCGGGGCTCGCGTTCGGGGACCCCGATCTCAACCCCGCCGGCCTCGAGGCGCTTGTCGCCGAGACGTTGCCGATCGTCTGGTCGCGTTGCGGGGAGCTGATCGCCGCCCGGCGCGCGCAACCGACCGACGACCTGATGAGCGTGCTGGTGCACGCCGAGATCGACGGCGACATGCTCAGTGAGCCTGAGATCGTCATGGGGTTCTTCCTTCTGATGGCGGCCGGCAACGACTCCACGAAGGCGACGTACTGCAGCGCGATGCGGGCCCTGATGGACGACCCGGGGCAGCGCGACCTGCTCCTCGAGGATCTGACGCGGGTGCCCGGCGCCGTCGAGGAGGCATTGCGGATGTTCCCTGCCTTCGCGCACTTCCGCCGGACGGCGACCAAGGACACCGAGCTCGGCGGGGCGCAGATCAGGTCCGGCGACAAGGTGATCCTCTGGTACCCCTCCTCCAACCGCGACGAGACGCGCTACGAGGATCCCGACCGGTTCGATGTCCTTCGCAATCCCGAGCATCAGGCCTTCGGCGCCGGTGGCCGGCATTTCTGTCTCGGGACCGCGCTCGCCCGCCTGGAGCTGACGACGCTGATCGAGGAGACGCTCAGGCGCTACCCGAAGATGGTCATTGACGGGGAGCCGACGTACGTCGTGTCGAACTTCGCCAACCAGCTCAAGACCCTGCCCGTCCGACTGAACGGTTGACCGTGGCGTTCGACCTCTCGACCTCCTCGCGCGCAGTCGGAGTCCGACGTCTGCTCGTCCGCGTGCTGTCATCACCGCGAGCGAAGGGCCTCCTTGGTCGTATGCGGTGGCTTCCGCCGGGTCCGGTCATCCGGATGCTGCCCCTGGTCTTCGATCCGACGGCGGGGGGTACGTCGACCGGATGCCTCGTCATCCACGTCGAAGGCCCCGGCGGTGGCTACTGGGCGGTGGACGTGACCTCCGTCGGAGCAGCGGTGCGGCGCGCGGATGCCGAGGCCTTCGAGGTCGCAGACTGCACCCTCGAGTGCGACCGCGACGCCTGGCACCGCCTCGCCACCGGCGAGATCACGGGGATGAAGGGCTTCATGGGCGGGGACGTCCGGCTCGCCGGGAACTTCGGCCTCGCCCTTCGCCTCGACACGTGCTTCGCGTAGGCGCCCGGGGAGGGTAGCGATCGCGTCTCTGCTCCGTCCTAGGGCGTCGCCGGCTCCCGGGCCGGGCGGGCGAACGACGCGATCCACGCTTGGAAGTCCGCGATCGTCTCGGCGAGCTCCGGGGTGTCGCCGTACGCCAGCCACTCCATGACGAGTCCCTGGATCGATGCGACGATCATCAGCGTCATCCGCTCCATGCTCATCCTGGCCCGGAACCCCCGGGCCTCGATGCCGACCCAGGCCTCGCGGATGACAGCCCGGAAGCCGTCATTGAGGTAGCGCGCACCCTCCTGCAATTCGACGTTGGCGATCGCCTCCGCCTTGATCGCCAGCCACGCAACCAGGAGGGCGCGATCGGTGGTCAGGCTCTGCCAGATCCGGTCGAACCCGACCTGCGCGATCTCCAGCGGGTCCGCGATCCCGTCGATCGCGGCCCGTAGACGGTCGATCAGCTGGTCGGCGACGTGGCGGACGACGCGGTCCAGAAGCTGCTCCCGCGATCCGTGATAGTACGCCACGAGGCGCTTGTCGACCGACGCCTCTCGTGCGATCGCCGCCAGCGACGTGGCGGCGTACCCGTCCCGGGCAATGCATCGCAGGCAGGCGGCGACGATCGCCTCGGCTCGGGCCTCGCGGCGGATGGCGCGCTGAGTCATGTATCGACCCTACGCGACCCGAGGTCGTGCCCCCCATCCTGCGGGGCCCGTTCCCCGATCGGGGAATTCGGCGGTACACTCCCGATGGCCGGGTCTTCCGGTACGCGGTCGCCTGACCCGGCCGCGCGGACGCGAGATCGTCCTCGGATCAGACCTCCATGCTCAACGCCAGGAACCCCATGGCCCCCCAGCCCCGAACGCTCTTCGGCCGCACCGCGGCGATCACGGGCGGTGCCCGCGGAATCGGGCGTGAGACCGCCCGCGCACTCCTCGCCGAGGGCATGCGTGTCGCGATCGGCGACATCGACCTCGACCTCGCGAAGGCCACCGCGGCCGAGCTGGGTCATGATGGGCAGGTCATCGCACTGCCTCTGGACGTCACCGATCCCACCTCGATGGAGGCGTTCGTCGCCGATGCGGAGGAGCAACTCGGGCCACTGGACGTCTTCATCAACAATGCCGGGATCATGCCGATCGGCCGGTTCCGCGACGAGACGCCCGCCGGTGCCGCCCGCCAGGTCGACATCAACATCCACGGGGTGCTGAACGGCGCGAGGACGATCCTCCCGCGGTTCACCGCCCGTCATGGCGGGCACCTTGTCAACATCGCGTCGATGGCCGGGAAGCTCGGCGTCCCGGGTACGGCCACGTACGCGGGCACCAAGCACTTCGTCGTCGGATGGTCGGAGTCGGTGCTGAGCGAGTTGCGCCACGACGGGATTCCGGTGGACGTGACGTGCGTCATGCCGGCCGTGGTGCGCACCGAGCTCTCGGCGGGGGCGAAGGCGACGCGCGGGGTGAAGGACGTCGGCCCGGACGACGTCGCCGACGGCATCGTCTCCGCCCTCAAGGTCCCGCGGTTCGACGTGTTCGTCCCGCGGATCGGGGGGACCGCGGCGAAGATCTCGGCGGTGCTGCCCCGACGGGGCCGGGAGCTGCTCGCCCGTGCCACCAAGGCGGACGTCACACTGCTCGAGGCGGACACGTCCAAGCGCGGTGCCTACGAGCTACGGGCCGCGCAGAGCCCGCCGCGGCAGGTGCAGGCCGCGAGCGACGCCGACGCGCTGACCGCCCCGGCCGAGGCGCGCCGACCGGCAGAGGAGCCGGGGGCGTGACCTACGCTGCCGGGCTGTGTCCCGGCGGGTGGCCACCGCCGTGGGGCGAGTCGACAGCGGGCAGGACGGTGCAGCCGAGCGCACGCAGCGCGCGGATGAAGCGCTCGTCGGTGGAGGGATCGAGGACCAGTGCCTCAGTGCGGTCCAGTCCCAGTCGGCGCCGAGCCCGTTCCAGCACCTCGGCGTGCTCGGGGGCAACGCCCGGGTGGAACTGCGGCGGGCAACCGGCGTCGAGTGCACGGACGACCTCGTCCCCGGCTGCGACCGCCAGCGGCAGCGCAGGATCGACGTCGCCAGCCGCCCCGATCCGGTCGTAGAGCACCTCCAGCAAAGCCGGGGCGAGGGCCACGCGGCCCTCCGGCCTGGCGGTCGCGAGGCGGTCCGCGGCGGCCGCCGCGGTCGGGGAGTGCGTGTCGGTCATCGTGGAGGCCCGGGGCGGAAGGGTGGGGCGCCGATCGCGGCGTCAGACGTGATCGGCACGCTAGCCCCCGGGTTCGTCGAGCGCAACTATGAACTTCGACTAGACGTCGACGAGGTGTCGGATATCATGTCGCCCATGAGTCGACTAGCGGCAGCAGGGGGAATTCATGGGCGGAGGCCTCCCCGGCGTGCAAGCGTGGACCTCGCCCGAGGACGGGATCGCCGCGGAGGCGCGGCGAGGAGATGGGCAGCCGGGTCACCGCAACCGCAGCCCGGCGGGCCCGTCCCGGTTATCTGAGTGCGTGATGGTCAGCACAACACCGGTCCGACGCGGGACGCTCCATGCGTCCGAGGATCGAGCGGGAGGCAGTGAGCGCCCCGGTCGCGACGCGTACGACGAGCCACGGCGTCCGTCCCGGGACGACCGGCCCGCGAGGGCACGAGCGATGCGCACAGGGGCCCGCCCGGCCACCTATGCCCAGATCGCCTCGGCGCTCGGCGTATCCCAGACGACCGCGCAGCGATGGGCGACTGCAGAGGTGCCGCCGCCCACCCGCCGACCGCCGCAGCCGCCGACGTGCGCGCGATGCGGGGGGACCGGTTCCCAGACATATGCTCGCTGCCGGCTCTGCAGGTCGGTCCTCCGGCACGCGAAGAGCGCCCGGAGGATCATGGGCCTCATCGAGGCCGGGATCACCCCCCAGGCCCGGGCACTGCGGCAGTCCGCCCCCGAGCTCGACGCGGTGAAGGTGGAGCTTCTCCTGCGGCAGATGCGCGCGACGGGCTGGCTTCCCGCGCAGCGCACCGGTCCGCAGGACCTCGCGGACCGCGAGCTGGTCGCGGCGCTCGCCACGGGTCGGCACGCGGACACGCGGGGAACGACGGCGGCGCAACGGGAGGCGGCCACCATTGCGGCGGGCTGCATCCTGGCGGCGCAGGAGGCCCCAGCGGGGTGATGCGATCGCTCCACCCGTGAGGGGGTGAGGTCGCCTCCGGGAAGTTCGCGGGCCGCCCGCCCGCGGCTTCGGCTCAGGACGACGATTGCGCGGCGCTCAGGATCACGGCGTTCACGCGGTCCCCCGCTTCCAGCGGTCCCTGGTGCCCGCAGCGGTCGAGCAGGTGGAGCGCGGCGTGGGGGATGAGTTCGACGAGTCGCGCCGCTGCCGCGGGCGGGGTGATCCGGTCGGACTGTCCCCCGATGACGATGGTCGGGAGGTCGAGGTGCGCCGCCGCCGATTCGGCGTCCAGCTCGGCCAAGAACCGGAGGAACGCTGCGCGAGACCGAGGATGGGTCGCACGCAGCAGCCGCGAGGTGAGCGCGAGGTCTGACGATCTGCGATCGGGACCCAGCACCAGCAGGTCGAGCAGTCCGGCCAGCACCGGCGCGCTCGGCGGTGACAGAGGCAGGGGCGAGCGCACCACAGGCCACAGCCCGAACATCATCACCGCCGCGAGCCGGGGTGGGATGAACGAGATCGCTCCGTCGAGGATGTGACTTGCCACCGTGTTGATGAGGACGACGCCTCGGACGTTGATGGGCCGCCGCCGAGCCGTCCTCGCCGCCCAGCCCATGATCGCGATGCCTCCCATCGAATGCCCCACCAGCGTCGTCGGAAGCTCCGCGGGCGCCAACGCGTCGACGATGGCCTCGACATCGCCAGCGAGGGCGTCG
This sequence comes from Patulibacter medicamentivorans, assembly GCF_000240225.1. Lineage (GTDB taxonomy): Bacteria > Actinomycetota > Thermoleophilia > Solirubrobacterales > Solirubrobacteraceae > Patulibacter > Patulibacter medicamentivorans. The sequence continues at coordinate 9,953 of NZ_AGUD01000254.1, read as the reverse complement.
AGCGAGATCCCGGACGGTCCCGGGCGTCCGCTCTTCCCGTGCCCGCGCTGGTCGAAGGCGACCACCAGCAGTTCGTCCGAGAGCGCCTCGACTTGGCGGTGCCAAAACGGGATCGCCATCGTCACGCCGTGGACGAGCACCACGACGCCTCGCGGGTCGCGCGGGCCGGCCGTGACGGCGTGGAGCCGGGTACCGTCCGCGGCGAGGATCGTGTGCTCTACGGGATCCGGGCGCAGGAGCGTGCTCATGCGCCCGGTCCGGTCCGGCGAGATCCCGAGAGGGCGGTCGACGGCCGCTCTCCGGCGGCCGAGAGCCCGCCCAACAGCAGGGCGACCGTGTGGTCGGTGAAGCGGTCGACGAGCCGTTGCTCGTCCAGTTCCGGGAAGAGACTGCGCGCGCCCGACACGTAATCGGCCATGCCCGCAATCGACGCGAACAGCAGCCGGGGATCCAGGTCTCGCCATCCGCAGTCCTTGCGTCCCTGCGCCAGCAAGCGACCGTAGAACGGGATCAGGACGTCGCCGAAGACGTGCGTGATCCGCTCCCGATGATCGAGCCCCGTGCGCAGCTGCTCGCTCAAGCGGGTGCCGTACGGGAAGCGGAGGAAGTTGCGCACGACGGCGCGAACGTGACGACGAAGCTGCTGCTCGGGGCCTAGGGCACTTGCGACGAGCTGCTCCAGTTCGGCCTCGACGTCGCTCCTGATGCGCTCCACGAGGGCGCCGAGCATGTTGGCCTTGTTGCCGAAGCAGTAGCGGACCATGCCTGTCTGCACCCCCGCACGGCCGCAGACCTGACTCAGCGACGGCGGGGCCCCGGCCTGCTCGACGAGCAGCTCGTGGGCCGCCTGCAGCAGGCGTTCACGGGTGGCGTCAGCACCTTTCGGGGGGCGACCTGCGGGGGCCGGCGACGGTAGGGATGCGAGCATCACGGCGGAAGCCTTCTAGGCCGAGGGACGGTGGACCGCCGCGCGGACGGCTCTTACACGATCGTATAATACGCGCGATGAGCGCAACCCTTTACGTCTGCCCGTTCTCAGCCGCCTCCGGTGGCCCGCGGCTGGCGGTGCCAGCATGACGGGGCGTGAGCCGCGCGTCGTGATCATCGGTGCCGGGATCTCCGGCATCGGCATGGCCTGCGCCCTGAAGACGCAGGGCTTCGGCGACTTCAAGGTGTACGAGAAGGCGACCGGTGTCGGTGGCACCTGGCACCACAACCGCTACCCCGGGCTGGCCTGTGACGTTCCGAGCCGCTTCTACCAGTACTCATTCGACCTCAATCCCGGCTGGGATCGGCTCTTTGCGCCGGGGAACGAGATCCGTTCCTACGTCGAAGGTGTCGTCGAGCGTCACGGCATCGAGCCGCACCTCGAGCTCGGGACGGAGATCACGGATGCGCGATGGGATGGGGGTCGCTGGCGCGTGACGTGCGGCGACGGAACGGTGGACGAGGCAGACGTCCTCGTCTGTGCCACCGGTGTCCTCCACCGTCCGCACGTCCCGGATCTGCCCGGGCTCGAGACGTTCGCCGGGTCCACGTTCCACTCATCGCGGTGGAACGAGGGGGAGGAGTTGACCGGCAAGCGGGTCGCGGTGATCGGCACCGGCTCGACCGGAGTGCAGATCACCGGCGCGCTCGCGGGGGTCGCTGCAAGGGTCACGGTCTTCCAGCGCAGTCGGCACTGGGTCATGTTCGCCCCCAATCCGCGATACACCCGCCTCGGCAAGGGGCTGGCCCGCCGCTTCCCGGCGCTCGGGCGCCTCGGATACCACGGGTACCGCGCCACCTTGTTCGACTTCTTGAGCCAGGCGACCGTCATCCGCGGACCTCGCCGTCGCATCTCGCAGGCCGTGGTCCGGGCCAACCACCGGCTGCTGATCAGAGACTCAGGCCTCCGCGAGCGTGTGACGCCCGAATACCCGCCGCTGTGCAAGAGGCTCATCGTTTCCCCGACGTGGTTCCGGGCCATCCAGCGGCCGGACGTCGAGGTCGTCGATACGGGCATCGAGCGGGTGGTCCCGGAAGGGATCGTGGACCGAGCCGGGCGGTTGCACGAGGTCGACGTCATCGCTCTCGCCACGGGGTTCGACGCGCAGGCGTTCATGCGGCCGATGAGCATCTCCGGGGAGGATGGAGTGACCCTCGAAGAGGCCTGGCGCAACGGTCCGCGGGCGTTCCGGACCGTCGGACTGCCCGGGTTCCCCAACCTCTTCACGCTCCAGGGGCCGCACGGACCGGCAGGCAACTACTCGCTGTTGTCCCTGGCCGAGACGCAGATCGCCTTCGTCATGCGGTGGATCGACCGGATCCGAGCCGGAGAGGTGGTCGCGGTCGCGCCGACGCAGGCGGCGACCGACGCCTACTACGAGGAGCTGCGTGCGCAGGCACCGGAGACCGTCTGGTCGGAGGGGTGCCGGTCCTGGTACCACGACCCCGACGGACGGGTGGAGCTGTGGCCCTGGACGGCCCGGCACTTCCGAGAGCTCCTCTCACGGCCGTCCGACGGGAACTTCGACATCACGCCACCGCCCGGGTCGGCGTGTGGTCCACCGTGAACGTGACCGCCGCCGGCGTGCCGGGCTTGACGCCGCGGACGCCCCGCCTCGACGCGCTCTGACGGGCTGGTCGAGGCGGGGCCCCCGCCTCGCCGTGTACCGGGGGTTCGATCCATCGAGGTCGGTCAGCCCGGTGCGTTGGCGCCCCACCCGCTCCAGGCCTCCGGGAGCGCTTCGCCGCCTTTGGCGAAGTGCTCGAGATCGACCGCGAGGAAGAGCGCCTGCGCCTCGGCGACCACCGTCGCGCGCTCGTCGAGCAGACGCGCGGTGAGGTGCAGCTTGCGGCCGTCTCGGCCTGTCGCTCGGGCTTCGACGGTCATCGGATGGTGCAGCAGGGTCGGCGCACGGAAGTCGACATGGATGTTCGCGGTGACGGCAGGAGTCTCGAGGACGACCAGCAACGAGGCGACCGCGTCGTCCAGGACGGTCGTGACCGCGCCGCCGTGGGCGATGCCGGGGGCGCCCTGCTGTCGCCGGTCGAATGTGACCTCCCCGCGTACGACGTCGCCGTCCACGCGCAGGCGGAGGCCCATGCCGGCGGGATTCTCCGATCCGCATCCCAGGCAGTGGGGGTGGTGCTCGGGGATCGTCCCGTCCGCTGCGACCCTCACGTGTGACGTTCCAGGGCCGCGATGGCGTCGTGCTCCAGACGGTGGACGTCCTGCAGCGTGGCCGCGGCCTCCGGGTGGTCGTGTGCCGCTGCATCCGCGGCGAGCCGCTCCCAGGCGTCGCTGAGCCGGCGGAAGACGACCGCGGTGTCGGCGACCTTCGCGTCGTCGAGCATCACCGCGGTCTCCTCGAGGAACCCGGCCTGCAACGAACGGAACATCGCGCCGCCCGTGCCGGCCTTGACGATCAGGACGCGCAGGACGTCCAGGACCGCCGGGAGCCCGTCACCGAACGTCGCCGGCCACCGCGCGAACGACGTGCTGAGCTGGTCGACGCCGCGCAGGCCGGTGTGGCCACCGAGTCCCCCGACCGATTCGTCGATGCCCCGCATGTTCGTCAGCACGGTCGTCGTGGCCCGGCGGAACGCGTCTCGTAGCGGCGGGAGCTCCGTCGGCCAGCCGTACTCGAACGTCGCGCTGCGGTTGGGTCCGGGGAACGAGGGCGAGTTGCGGGCCCGGCTCAGGCTCTCAAGCGAGCAGACCTGGAGCTCCTCGCGGTCGTTGTCGGCCACCCAGGCCACCCCGCGCTCGGCGTCGTAGTCGACGATGACGATGTCGTGGCGGGTGTTGTTCATTCGGACCCGGAGGTACTCGAGTTCGCCGATGTCCGCCCAGACCATGGGGGGCGCTCCGCGGTCGATCGCGGCCCGGGTCCACGCCCAGCCCTCGTCGGGGTCGTCGGTCTGTCGCAGGTCGACCGTCGCGCCGAGGTGCGCGGCGACGTCCAGCTCCATCGTCCCCGAGCGGCCGACGAGGTAGAACGGGACGCCCGGAACCTCGTCGCCGTAGAAGAATCCGTATCCGCCGGAGAGCCCGAAGGCCATCGCCTCCGACAGCGGGCTGCCGTCGTAGTCCAGCCCGTGGAACTCGAGCAGATCCCGGAGCGCCCCTGAGCCGCAGTGCCCGGCCTTGCGGTGCGGGAACGCCCGGGCCTTGGCGGACGGGGTCACCGGGGTTGCGGAGGCGGAATCGTTGCCCATGGATCTAGCGTACAGTTCTTTCCCCGATCGGAGAGATGTTGCGCAACCGACGGGACCGAACCCAGCATCGCCACCGTCGGCGGCACGGCCCCGGGGGTCCCGGTCGTCGTTGCCCTCGGCTGATCGGGGCGTGCCGGCTGCGCCAGCGCCCAGGCACACTGCGGCAAGGCGCCGGACGCGTTGGAGGTCGCTCCGCGCGAGACCACGGGTTCGCGGCGACGGGGCTTGGACACGACACCCGCCGGCCTGGAGGCTCCGGCGGCCCGGTGGCCGGTCCATGCAACGCAACGCATTCGACGACGAGCACCGCATGTACCGGGACACGGTCCGACGGTTCATCGCACAGGAGATCGTCCCCAACGACCAGGAGTGGGAGCACGCCGGAGCGGTCGACCGCGACCTGTTCCGGCAGGCCGCGGCGCAGGGCCTGTTGGCAATGCAGGTGCCCGAGGAGCACGGCGGGCTCGGCCTGGACGACTTCCGGTTCAACCAGATCGTGGGGGAGGAGGTCGGGGTCGCAGGAGTGATCGGCAGCGGGACCGGCATCACCCTGCACACGGATGTGGTCCTGCCGTACATCCTCGAGCTCGCCACCGACGAGCAGCGGGATCGGTGGCTGCCGGGGATCGCCGACGGCACGCTGATCACCGCACTGGGGTTGACCGAGCCCGGGATGGGCTCGGACCTCGCCGGCATGGGGACCTCCGCTCTGGCGACCGACGCGGGGTACCATGTCAACGGCTCGAAGACGTTCATCACCAACGGCATCAATGCGGACCTCGTCGTCACGGCGGTCAAGACCGACCCGGCGCAACGCCACCGCGGCATCTCGCTGGTGGTGCTCGAGCGCGGGATGGACGGCTTTGACCGCGGTCGCAACCTGCAGAAGATCGGGATGCACGCGCAGGACACCGCCGAGCTGTTCTTCCGTGACGTCGAGGTCCCGGCGGAGAACCTGCTCGGCCGTGAGGGCGAGGGCTTCCGCTACATGAGCCAGAACCTCGCGCAGGAGCGCATCGGCATCGCGGTCGCGGCGGTCGGCGCCGCACGCGGTGCTCTGGACGCGACGTTGCAGTACACGAAGGAGCGCAATGCGTTCGGACAGTCGGTCGCGTCGTTCCAGGCCTCGCGGTTCGCGCTTGCGGAGATGGCCACGGAGATCGAGATCGCCACGCACTACTGCGATCAGGCGGTCCTCGCCCTCAACGGCGGGACCCTGACCCCCGTCGACGCCGCGATGGCGAAGTGGTGGACGACCGAGTTGCAGGGCCGCGTCGTCGACCGATGCCTCCAGCTGCACGGCGGATACGGCTACATGCTGGAATATCCGATTGCGCGCTTCTACACGGACTCGCGGATCTCGCGAATCTACGGTGGGACGACCGAGATCATGAAGGAGATCGTCGGACGCGACGTGGTCGGTCGATAGCCTCGGCGGTGCCCGGCAGCGCTGCCGGGCACCGCACTCTCGGTCCAGCGCCGAACTACCGCTGTCGCGGCTTGCGGCCCCACATGACGACCATGAGGCGGTCGAAGACCTTCGCGCCGAGCTTGGTGTTCGGGAACATCGTCGGCTCGCGGCGCAGGACGAAGCGGCTGACCATCAGCGTGTGGGTCTGCGTGTACTTGCGGATCCCGGCGGAGCCGTGGCGCGCGCCGACGCCGGACTCGCCCGCGCCCCCGAACGGGGCCTCCTGGGCCATGTAGCTCATGATCGCGTCGTTGACCCAGCCCACCCCCGCGTTGATCCGGCGGGCGACGCGCTCGCCGCGCGCGAGGTCCTTCGAGAACACGCTGGACCCGAGCCCGTACTGGGCGTCGTTGGCCAGGCGGATGCCCTCGTCCTCGTCGGCGACCTTCATGATCGGCAGCGTCGGGCCGAAGGTCTCCTCGGTCATGCAGTCCATCGTGTGGTCGACGTCGACGAGGACCGTCGGCTCGTAGAACCGGCCCGGGCCCGCGCCGCGCTTGCCGCCGACGAGGACGCGCGCGCCCTTGGCCACGGCGTCGTCGACGTGGGCGGCGATCGTGTCGATCTGCGGCGGGAAGGTGATCGCGCCGACGTCGACGGAGCCGAAGCCCTCGGGCGTGCCCTGGCGCAGCGCGCGGACCTTCGCCTCGACCTTCTGGACGAACTCGTCGTAGACGGGCGCCTCGACGTAGACGCGCTCGACCGACATGCAGATCTGGCCGGAGTTGCGCATGCCCCACTCGACGGCGACGTTGGCGGCGCGCTCGAGGTCGGCGTCGTCGAGGACGATCATCGGGTCCTTGCCGCCGAGCTCCAGCGAGCAGGGGATCAGGCGCTCGCCGCAGCGCGCGCCGATCTTGCGGCCGGTCTTCGTGGAGCCGGTGAACATGATCATGTCGGCGCGGTCCACGAGCGCGGAGCCGGTCGCGCCGTCGCCGGTGGCGACCTGGAAGACGCCGGCGGGGAAGCCGACCTCCTCGGCGCCCTCGGCCATGAGCTGCGTGGCCAGCGGCGTGATCTCGCTCGGCTTGATGATCACGGAGTTGCCGGCCATGAGCGCGGGCAGCGCGTCGCCGAAGCCGAGGGTCAGCGGGTAGTTCCAGGGCGCCACGACGCCGACGACGCCCAGCGGCCGGTACGTGACCTTCACCTTGCGGCCGAGGACGAGCGGGGAGTGGGTGCGGACCTTCTCGTCCGCGAGGTACTTCGAGGCGTTCTTCGCCCAGAAGCCCATGGAGTCGGCGACGTAGAAGAGCTCGGCGAGCAGCGCGTCCTCGCGGGTCTTGCCGTTCTCGGCGACGACGACGTCGACGACGCGGGAGCGGTTCTGGACGAGCCAGTGGCGCAGGGCGAGCATCAGGCGCCGCCGGCCCTGGAACCCGAGCGCCTGCCAGGCGGGCTGCGCGGCGCGGGCGCGGGCGACGAGCTCGTCGATCCGCGCGGCGCTCATGTTCTCGACGAACTCGATCGTCGTCCCGGTGGCGGGATTCTCGACGGCGATCATGCCCTCGGGGGTCTTCTGGGTGGTCTCCTGCTGCAGCAGCTCAGACATGCGCCTCTCCTGTTCCGGGCCGCCACACGAGCACGGGTGCGGGCAGACCGTCTGGGCGCCCGGACGACGCCGTTCTCCGATCGGGGAACACTGTAGCTGATGAGGGGGAGTCGAAAAGGCGGAGCTTCGGATCAGGCGCACCGAAATATTCGTTGGCATCCGCGGCGGCTTCGGAATACGGTGACGCCATGTCAAGCACGCCGTCAGTTCACAAGCTCCACGCCGCGTCCTCATCGGGGCGCACGTCCTCTCGATCGGAGGTGTGACGTGTCGTCCACGCTCCCCCTGGGGCTCATGCAGCACGACGCGCCGCTGGACCTCCAGCACGCGTTCCGGCGCCTGGCCGGAATGCACGCCGACGCGGGCGAGGTGGTGACCCTGCGGTCCGCCGACGGATCGGTCGACCGCGTCGGATATCGCGAGATCGCGGAGCGGACGGCGCGTCTGGCGTCGGCGCTCGACGGGCTCGGGATCGTCCAGGGCGACAGGGTCGCAACGTTCATGTGGAACAGCCACGAGCACACGGAGGCCTATCTCGCGATCCCGTGCATGGGGGCGGTGCTGCACACGCTGAACCTCAGGTTGTTCGCCGAGCAGCTCGTCTACATCGTCAACCACGCCGAGGATCGCGTGGTCATCATCGACGACACGCTGATCCCCCTCGTCGCCCCGCTGGTCGACCAGCTGCCGACGGTGGAGCACTGGATCGTCGTCGGCGAGGGGGACGCGTCGGCACTCGGTGACGGCGTGCTGCGCTACGAGGAGCTCCTCGCCGAGCAGCCCGGTGGCTTCTCGTGGCCGCGGATCGAGGACGACCGGCAGGCGGCGGCGCTCTGCTACACGAGCGGGACCACGGGCAACCCGAAGGGGGTGCTCTACAGCCACCGCAGCACGCTGCTGCACTCGCTGGCGATCCTCACCGCGGACAGCTTCGGCATCTGCAAGTCCGATCGCATCCTGCCGGTCGTGCCGATGTTCCACGCCAACGCCTGGGGGCTCGTGTACGGCGCCGCGTTGTCGGGTGCGTCGCTCATCATGCCCGGGCCGTTCATGCAGGCCGGACCGCTGACGACGCTGATGGAACGCGAGCGCTGCACGGTGGCCGGTGCGGTTCCGACGATCTGGATGGACGTCCTGCGCTACGCGGACGAGCACAAGCCCGACCTCAGCGCGCTGCGCGTGGTCCCCTGCGGCGGTGCGGCGGTGCCGCGGTCGCTGATGCAGGAATTCGAGGAACGCCACGGCGTGACCGTCTGCCAGGCGTGGGGCATGACCGAGACCAGCCCGCTCGCGTCGGTCGCGATTCCCCCGGCCGACGCCGTGGGGGAGGAGCACTGGCGCTACCGCACGATGCAGGGTCAGATCGCCCCGCTGGTCGAGGTGCGGATCGTGGCGGACGACGGGACGGAGCAGCCGTGGGACGGCGTCTCGTCGGGCGAGATCCAGGTCCGGGGGCAGTGGATCGCCTCCGCCTACTACCGCGACGACACCTCGGCCGACAAGTTCGACGACGGGTGGCTGCGCACCGGCGACGTCGGGGCGATCACCTCGGACGGGTTCATCGCGATCACCGACCGGTCGAAGGACGTGATCAAGTCCGGCGGCGAGTGGGTCAGTTCGGTCGACCTCGAGAACGCGCTGATGGGGCACCCCGGGGTCCGTGAGGCGGCGGTGATCGCCAAGCCCGACGAACGGTTCACCGAGCGGCCCCTGGCCTGCATCGTCCGTGACTCCGACGTCTCGGCCCAGGAGCTGGTCGACTTCCTCGAGGGTCAGGTCGCCCGGTGGTGGATCCCGGACGAGGTCGCATTCGTCGACGAGGTGCCCAAGACCAGCGTCGGCAAGTTCGACAAGAAGGAACTGCGGCGCCGCCTCGCGGAGGACGAGTTGGACGATCGTCACGCGGTGGCGCGTCCGGCGGCGAAGCCGGAGTCCTCGCCGGCGTGACCCGCGACTCGATCCCGGCGGTCGCGACCGCCGGGATCACTACGCCGCTCAGGCGTACGACCGTGAGCGGTCCGCCACCGCGTAGGTCGCCGCGCCCGTAGCGGCCGTTGCACCGAGGACCGATGGCCAGGCGCCGACTCTCCGGGCCAACGGATGTGACAGCGCGAAGGCGCCGAGGTAGACGCCCGTGAGCACCGTCGCGACCGAGGTTCCGCGATCGCGGCGCCAAGTCGCCGCGCACCAGCCCAGTGGGCCGATCATTGCGATGAGCGCTCCGGACTGCGACCCGACACGGGAGGCGACGATGTAGCTGCCCAGCATCGAGGCGGCGGCGACAGGGGCGGTCGGGCGAGTCATTCGCACCAGTTCTAGCAGTGGGGCCGGGCGGTGACCTCTTGGGGGCTCCAGACGTGCGCCCCGGAGCTCGGGGCGCGTCCGCCCCACGACGGGTCGTGACGCGACATCGGACGGAGGCAGGGCGATCTCGCGCTTGAGGATCTCGCCGGTCGGGCCCCTCGGGAGCTCCTCGACGATCCACATGCGATGGCGCCGAGCCGAGATGGGGCGCGGAAGGGATCTGCGAGAGCGGGACGGGTCCGGCGCCCTCGCCCCGACCCGTTCACGAGGCGTCCAACAGCGTGGGTGCCCCGTGCGGTCAACCGCTTCGGTCGCCGACCATGTCGGGGGCGATCCTTGAGAGGCCCTTCATCGACGTGCTCCGGGTGCGGTGTGGTCGGGGTCGCAGGTGCCGGCGAGGCCGGCGGGCCACGGCGCGGACCC
>NZ_AGUD01000255.1 GCF_000240225.1 Patulibacter medicamentivorans | reverse complement strand
AGCGCCTCCGCCGCGGCGGCAGGCGGGCCGTCGAGGTCCAGTCCGTCCGCGACCACGATCCGTCCCACGCGAGCGGGGTCGAGCAGCGCGCGGCCGCGCTCGCCCGCCACCAGCAGCGTGACGTCGGCGGCGGTCCAGCCGTCGCCGATCGCCGCCAGCAGCGGCAGCGCGCGCTCGGGGTCGGCGGCGACGACCGCGACCGGCGTCCCTGCGCCCGGGTCGCTCACGCCGCCAGCACCCGGTCGGCGTCCGCGAGCAGCGAGGCGATCGCCGTCGCCCCCTCGTCCTGCGGGACGATCCGCGGCGCGACGGTCCGCGCCGGGACCGGCTCGACGACGAGCGGCGCCGTCGGCCAGCGGGAGAGCGGCCCGTCGTCCGGCTGCGACGCCGGCGGGCGGACGGTCACCTGGGCGCCGCGCGACGCGATCACGGCCGCGAGCCGCGGAGCGCGCGGCGCGATCCCGCCGTCGCTCAGCGACAGCACCACCGGCAGCGCCGCGGACAGCCGCTCGCGCCCGCCGTCCTCGGCGACCCGCCGCGCCACGATCCCGTCCCGCGAGAGGTCGGCGGTCCGCGCGCGGGCGACCAGCGGCCAGCCGAGCAGCGCGGCGAGCGCCGCCGGGACGGTCCCGGAGGAGCCCCCGAAGCTCTCGTCGCCGAGGGCGACCACCGCCACGTCACCGAGGCGCCGGGCGGCGGCGGCGATCAGCCGGGCGACCGCGACGACGTCGAGCGTCCCCGCGCCGGGATCGATCCGCTCCAGCTCCGGGACGCCTCGGGCCTGCGCCGCCCGCAGCGCGACGTCGGCCTCGGCGCCGCCGATCGCGATCGCGGTCAGCGCCACGGCGTCGTCCGCCTGCCGCCGCTCGACGGCCCAGGCGACGGTCCGCTCGTTGACCGGGTCGAGGCGGTGGTCGGTGGTCGGCTCGAGGCCGCCGTCGACGGTGGTCCGCACCAGCGGCGCGGCGAGCCCCGCCGGCATGATCGGGAGCAGGATCCGCAGCACTCCAGCAACGTAGGTCAGGCCCGAGAGCCGAACGTCCTACTGCTGCCCGATCCTCGGGCCGTCCGATTCGTCAGCTGTCGCGGGTTGCCGGGTCGCGCCGCTCGTAGCGTGGGCGCCGTGCCCCGCATCGACCCCGCCGCCCTCCGCGCCCTCGATCCCGACACGCTGGACCGCCTGCGAGCCGAGGAGCTGCGCCTGCTGCTGCGCTCCCCGGTTCGCGATCCGCCCGCCGGCGGGCAGGCCGCGCCCGCACCGGCGCGGGCCTTCCAGCGCGGGCTGCCGGGCTTCGCCCCGACCCCGCTGCGCGACGCGCCGGAGCTGGCGCGGGCGCTGGGGGTGGCGCGGGTGTCGATCAAGGACGAGTCGTCGCGGCTCGGGCTGCCGGCGTTCAAGATGCTCGGGGTCGCGTGGGCCGGCCACCGCGCCGTGGTCGCCCGGCTCGGCCTCGACCCCGAGCGGGTCACGAGCGTCGAGGCGCTGGCGGCCGCGGTCGCCGACGGCCCGCCGCTGCGGCTGGTGGCGCCGACCGACGGCAACCACGGGCGGGCCGTCGCCCGCTTCGCCCGCACGATCGGGGTCGCGGCGCACGTGGTGGTGCCGGCGGCGATGCGCCCGGCGCGGATCACGGCGATCGCCGAGGAGGGCGCGAGCGTCGAGCAGATCGACGGCAACTACGACGACGCCGTCGCGCACGCCGCCGAGACGGTCCGCCGAGGGCCGCACGACCTGCTGATCTCCGACACCACCAACGGCGTCGAGGACGCGGTCGCCGGCTGGGTGATCGAGGGCTACGAGACGATCGGCGCCGAGATCGACGAGGCGCTGGACGAGCGGCCGGAGCTGGTGCTGGTCCCGATCGGCGTCGGCGGCCTGGCCGCGGCGATCGCCCGCAGCCTGCCGGACCCGCGGACCCGGCTCGTCGGGGTCGAGCCGCTGGAGGCCGCCAGCACGATGGCGTCGGTCGCCGCGGGCCGGCTGCTGATGCTGCCCGGCGACACCGACTCGATGATGGCCGGGCTCAGCTGCGGCACCCCGTCCGAGGCGGCATGGCCGATCGTCGCGCCCGCCTACGCCGCGCACCTGGCGATCGGCGACGCCGCCGCCCGCGCCGGCATGCGCGTGCTGCGGGAGCTCGGGATCGCCGGCGGGGAGTGCTCCGGCGGCGTGGTCGGCGCGCTCCTGCAGGCCGTCGATCGGGCGCCGGCGGCCCTGGGCCTGACGGCCGGCAGCACGGTCGTCCTGATCGCGACCGAGGGCGTGACCGACGCCGACGGCTACGACGCGCTGGTCGGGCCGGCGGGCGTCGCCCGGGACTGAGCCCGAAGCGGGGCGCCGCGCGCCCCGTCCGTGCCGCGGCCGGCGTGGGGGAATCCCCTCGACCTGTCCCGCACACGTTGCCATCCCTGTTTGGCCGGAGTACGTTCGCGCCTGGGTCAGCACCACCACCAGGGGGAAGCAGATGACGGTCCACGCAGGGGCGCGCTTCGTCGACGCCGAGGTCGTGTCGTGAGCGCGCCCACCACCGCGCCGGTGACGCCCGGCGCCGGAACCCAGCGGTTCTCGTTCACCGCGCCGGTCGCGGCCTTCCGCAACCCGCTCAAGCCGCTGCCCGAGCAGCCGGTCGTGCAGGCCGACGGCGGCAAGGACGTCCGGCTGACGCAGGGCTACGCCGAGGCGATCGTCTCCGCCAACGGCACCGCCCAGGGGAAGAGCTACCCGAACCTGCTGCAGTACCTCTGCCGCGACCCCAACTCGCCGTCGTGGTCACTGCAGCCGTTCGCCGGTGGCGGCAACCTCTGCAACGGCGCCGTCGTGATCGCCCAGGTGCCGGGCCGGCCCCCGAGCACGATCAACTGCGCCTGGATCGACAACAACGGGGCGTTCCGGATGGCCTCGATGACCGGCCAGCAGACGTGGTCCGGCGCGACGAGCCCGCCGAACCCGACCGCCTACCCGAACAAGTACGACCCGGCGAAGTGGAACCGCGAGCTGAGCCACCTGCAGGTCGCCTACACGCCTGCCCAGGCCAACGGCCGCGGGCGCAACCCGATCCTCTACGCCACCCAGAGCGACACCTACCTGGTCACCGTCCGCTGGACGCCCCACGGCCTGCTGACGACCGTCTACGAGGGGCTCGGCGGCGGGCTGCCCTACAACGACCTGACGCTCGTCCCGCTCGACGAGAGCAACTTCGCCCTGATCGCCAACGTCACGGGGAGCAGCGATCTCGGCCTCTGGATCGGGACCTACGGCGCCTCGCGGATGCCCCGCGCCAGCTGCTTCTCGGGCAATCCGTCGGGCAGCGGCAGCGGGACGCTGCGGCAGATCGCCGGCGGAGCCCTCAGCCCGGCGATCATCGACGACTCCAGCGGCAACCCCGACCCGAGCGCCTCGGTGTGCGCGTTCTACACCGACAGCGACAACGGCCTGCTGGCGTGGCCGGCCTCGCAGAGCCGCTGCTCGCCGGTGCCGACGGTCAGCCCCGCCACGGGGCTGGTGGCCTCGACCCTCTCCGGGTCGGGCAGCCGCTCGAACCTCTACCTGGTCGACGGCAGCAACGCGATCTGGCTGCTCCACCAGCTGCTCTGGACGATGGACGGCAAGGAGCCGTTCTTCGCCCCGCCGAGCCAGGTCCGTTCCGGCGGCGCCGGGCTCGGCGTCAGCGTGCTGGCCAGCGTCCAGCACCCCGCCGAGCTGCCGGCGCTGTTCGTCGTCCGGGAGGACGGGACGCTCGCGCTCTACCAGCTCGACGACGACGGCGGGCGGCTGACGCACAGCGGCGACCAGGCCGCCTACGGCGCCGACCAATGGTCTGGCGGCCCCCTGATCCTCGCCAACAAGCAGCCGTTCAAGATCGACACCCGGAGCTACGCATGAGCGTCACCGCAGACCAGCGCGAGTCGACGGCGTCGGGCTACGTCCCGGTCCGGCCGTTCCCGGTCGCCGTCACCAGCGTCCTGGCCCAGAACCAGATCGCGACCGACCACGTCCTGGTGGACCTCGACGCGGACGGCCCGGTCGCCACGTTCACCAACCCGCTCAAGGGCGGGGCGCCGGAGGCGTTCGCCGTCGTCGACCTCGCCAGCGGCGGCGAGCAGGTCGTCTACGTCGCCCAGGACAGCGCGCAGCAGAGCGGCTGGAGCGTCGGGCCGCTGCCCGGCGGTCCGGGGGCCGGCGGCAGCTGGCCGGCGACGGCCGTGGTCGCCGCCGTCACCGGCTCGACCGACGGGCTGGTCGACGTCTTCTGGAACGACAACGCGTCGCTGCAGCACACCTGGCTGCTGCCCGACGGCAGCTGGGCAGCGCCGCGTGCGATCCACTCGCAGCCGCTCGGCGGGCTCGGCGTCGCCTACGCGGTCGGGGGCGAGGGCTCCCGGCCGATCCCGGTCGTCTACGGGGTCGACGGGGCCGGCGTCCAGCTGGTGACCTGGGCCGGTCCCGGCCACGGATGGGCCACGACCACCTTCCAGGGCAGCGGGTTCTCCGCCACGTCCCTGACCGTCGCCATCGTGCCGACCGGCGGCAGCGGCGGCCAGGCCACGGTCTACGGCGGCGGCAGCTTCTTCGGCGCGAGCTTCGACTTCACGCGGGGCGCGACCATCACCGTCCGCGCGCAGAGCCTGAGCGGCGCGCCGGTCCCGATCGCGGGCGCGTTCGCCCAGGCGACCTCGCCGGCCGGCAGCCTGCTCGCGTACGTGCTCGGCACCGACCAGACGCCCTACGTCGTCGCGATGAGCGGGCCGACCCTGCCCGGCGCGGTTCCGATCCCCTCCCCGACCGCCAGGGTCCTGCAGGCGGTCGCCGTGGCCCAGCCGGCGACCCGTGCCAAGGACGGCACGCTGCTGACCGGGCTGGCGAACGTCTACCTGGTGCACGAGGCGCCCGACGGCACCGTGAACCTCTCGCTCCTGCGCCAGCTCGGGTGGAGCAACGGCGGTCACCTGCCGCAGTGGGCGCCGCCGATCCCGATCGCGTCGTCGGTCGACAGCGCCTACCCGATCCTGCTGCCGAGCGACCCCGACACGGTGTTCCTCGCCGACCGCATCAACGAGGGCGCGCTGGCCGTCTACACCCACGCCGTCACCGACGCCTGGCGCAACCCGGCGACCGGGGTGGTCGAGTGGAGCGCGGGCCCGCACTGGACCGGCGGCGACATCCGCCAGCAGAGCGACCAGAGCTACGACATCACCAGCTACATCGTCCAGGCGACCGTCACCGACGGCAACCAGACGCCGATGGCCAACTACCCGCTCCAGCTGTCGGCCAGCGCGCCGTGCGGCGTCGTCGTCGGCACCTCGAGCTACCCGGTCAGCCGCACGCAGTCGACCACGGTCGTCACCAACGCGGCCGGAGTCGTCAGCTTCTCGATCGAGGCGACCGACCTGGCCCCGCCGAGCTTGATCCTGACCGACCCGGACGGGGCGATCAGCCCGGTCGGGTACTCGGCCGGGCCGGTGTCGATCAGCCCCGCCGCGTCGGTCCAGGCCTACATGTCGACGAGCTCCCAGGCGCAGGCCAACGGCAGCACCGGCACGCTGTCCTACCTGCCGCCCGAATCGCAGACGTTCAGCGCGACGATGATGACCAACGCGACGGTCCCCGGCGCCGGCGACGCCGAGGCCGGCCAGCCCCTGTTCCCCGGCGTCCAGGGCAGCTCGCCGACGATGCCGGCCGCCGACGCGGTGACGAACGTCAACAACATGATGACCCTCGGCTACTCGCCGGTCGGGGACGACGCGGCGCCGCGGGACCCGGCGCTCCGGCCCAAGCCCGGCGCCCCGGTCGGGTTCATCATCAACAACTCCGACCCGACGACCCCGCAGTACGTGCCGTTCGACAGCGGCGCCGAGCTGCGCGCCGCCTGGCGCAGCCAGCACCAGCAGCCGCGGGTGCACCTGCTCCACGACGCCAAGGACGCGTTCTCCGACGCCTGGAAGGGGATCAAGGACGGCGCCACCAAGGTCGCCGACGTCGCCGTCGACATGGAGAAGGGCGTCGTCTCGATGGCGATCTGGATCGGCAACGAGGCGACGGAGATCGGCGACTTCGTGATCACCTGCGTCGAGGACGCCTGCAACGCGATCGTCGCGGTCTACTCGGCGCTCAAGGCGGTGATCAAGGACGTCATCGACTTCCTCAAGGCGCTGCTCGACTTCGGGAACATCTTCAACACCCAGTGGGCGTTCCAGCAGTCGCTCAACGAGGGGCTGCTGGCCGCGAGCGAGATCGTGCAGTGGGCGACGCAGCAGCTGAACCCGAGCGGCGGCTCCGGCACCCAGTCGAACTTCTTCTCCGGCCTGACCTCCAAGGTCGAGGCGACGTTCGGCAGCGCCGGCACCCAGTTCCAGGGCCAGACCGCCCAGCAGGCCGGCGGGTCGAACTGGCAGCCGATGGGCCAGCCGCCGTCCAACAGCGCGACGATCGCGGGAGCCACCACCGGCCTCACCAGCGACGGCGGTCCCGTCACCCCCGCGCAGCTCTCGGCGAACCCGCAGGCGATGTGGATGCAGAGCCAGCTCGGCGCGCAGGCGGCGGCGGCTCCGGCGTCGGCGTTCGACCTGGACGAGCTGCGAGCGCTGTTCGACGGCGAGTCGACCACGGCCCTGGAGGCGGCCGTCGACAAG
Source organism: Patulibacter medicamentivorans (assembly GCF_000240225.1). Taxonomy (GTDB): domain Bacteria; phylum Actinomycetota; class Thermoleophilia; order Solirubrobacterales; family Solirubrobacteraceae; genus Patulibacter; species Patulibacter medicamentivorans. The sequence continues at coordinate 10,599 of NZ_AGUD01000255.1, read as the reverse complement.
TTCGACACGATCTTCGACGAGGCGATGGAGGCGTTCGAGGGGGGCGCCAAGGCGTTCGAGCAGGCCTTCCAGGATCTGCTGAACGCGATCGTGGCCGCGATCGACAAGAACGGCAAGCACGACCCGAACAACCTCCAGAACGTCGCGATGGCCGACCTGCTCGACGCCGAGGAGGAGCTGCTCCTCGGGATGCTCGACTTCCTCGACGGGGTCGCCCTGACCTTCCTCGCGATGGTCGACGCGGGGATCACCTGGCTGCTCGACGTCGTCAACACCCCGATCAAGGACAAGTCGGCGCTCGGCAAGGCCGTGCAGCTGCTGTACGACGGGCTGTGGGACGTCGCCCGGCTGACCAAGTGGGAGCCGCCGAGCAGCGGTTGGGCCCCGCCGGCCGGCACCACCATCCCGGGCTGGGACCCGGCGAAGGGCATGCCGAAGGACCTGACCTACGCGGGCCTTGCGGGGCTCGTGACCGGCTTCCCGGTCTGCGTCCTCTACGAGATCCTGACCGGGAAGCAGCCGTTCCCGGGCGGGGTCCTGCCGGACGACGCGACCGTGGCCGGACCGGACGTCGGCCAGACGCAGTACGAGCCGATCCTGGCGACCGTCAACATGGTCAACAGCCTGCTGACGACCGCCCGCGACGGGGTCATCGTCGCGACCTACGACAAGGCGAAGGTGCCGAAGGGGCTGATCGGCGGCCTCTCGGGGCTGGCCGTCCTGTCCGGGATCAGCGCGTTCATCTTCCAGTGGCGCGGCCACAAGAGCTGGGACGAGAGCATCGAGAGCCGGTCGATCGCCCTGGCCTCGATCTTCGGCGTCTCGGGCTGGCTGTCGGCGCTGGTCCTGACGTGGTTCAGCAAGTCGCTGTCCTACCGGACGCGGTTCGCCACGGTCTCGACGCTGTTCGGCGTCCTCACGATCGCCTACTCCGACTACCTGGCCTTCCGCGTCAAGGACAAGCTGCCGCCCGACGACCACGCGATGTGGGCCTGGTCGACCTCGATGGGGAACCTGGCCCCGATCCCCGACGTCGTGTCGCTGCTGCTGATCCCCGAGGCGCAGGAGGCGACCGAGGACATCCCGGTCGCCGGCTGCCTGAAGCTGGTCGTCGACGCCGCGTGGGGCGTCGTCATCATCCCGACGCTGGAGATCGGCGAGGCGGTCGAGGTCGGCCGCCACACCTGACCCGCCTGATTCGTCGGACGGTGGCGCGCAGGCAGCGGCGTCAGTTGCCCGCGCGTTCGCGAGGTGGCGTCAGTTGGCGCTGCTGGGCGCGGCGTACTGACGCCACCTCGCGCGCGGCGGCAACAACCGACGCCACCCACGCCTACCGCAGCCCGCGCAGCGCGCTCTGCGCCGCGTTGAAGCCGCACATGCCGTGCGCGCCCGCGCCCGGGGGCGTCGCGGCCGAGCAGATGAACAGGCCCGGGGAGCCGAGGCTGTAGGGGTCCAGCGCGACGCGCGGCCGGAAGACCATCTGGAGCGGGTCGTTCGATCCGGTGATCGTGTCGCCGCCGACGAAGTTCGCGTTGTAGGCCCGGGTCTGGGAGACGTCGCGGACGTTGCGGGCCAGGATCCGATCGCGGAAGCCCGGGGCGTAGCGCTCGATCTGGGCCTCGATCTGAGCGGTCGCGTCGCCGGTCCAGCCCGACGGCACGTGGGCGTAGGCGTAGATCGGGTGGACGTCGCCGTTGGAGCGGGTCGGATCGGCCAGGTACTGCTGGCAGAGCAGGACGAACGGGCGCTCGGGCATCTGGCCCCGGTTCACCATCCGCTCGGCGATCGCCGTCTCCCGCAGGTCGCCGCAGACGTGGACGGTGCCGGCCCGGCGGGTCGGCTCGTAGGTCCACGGGATCCCGTCCTGGACCGCGAACTCGACCTTGAACGTCGCCGGCCCGTGGCGGAAGCGGCGCAGCGCCCGGCCGACGCGCGCCGGGATCCGGTCGCCGGCGATCCGGGCGGCCGCGGCCGGCGCCAGGTCGAAGAGGACCACGTCGGGGGTGCCGAGCTCGTCGAGCGAGGTCACCTCGACGCCGGTCTCCAGCGTCGCGCCGTGCCGCCGCAGCAGCGAGACCATCGCGTCGCTGATCGCCCGCGACCCGCCCTCGGCGACCGGCCAGCCGTAACGGTGCGCCGCGGTCCCGAGCGCGACCCCGATCGCGGCCGACAGCGGGCTCGAGAACGGCCGCAGCGCGTGGGCCGCGACGCCCGCGAACAGCGCCCGCGCCTCGGGCTCGGACCACAGCCGCGCGAGGACGCCGGCCGGCATCCCCGAGAAGGCGCCGAAGCGGGCCATCTTGAGCGGGTGCGACGGCACGCGCGTCATCGGCTGCGTGAAGTCCGGGACGATGTCGTCGAAGCGCTCGGTCAGCCCGCCGAAGACCGCGCTCCAGCGCCGGCCGTCGCTGCCGCCGAGGGCGGCGGCCGTCTCCGCCACCGAGCGCCAGGCGGCCGCTCCCCCGCCACCGTCCAGCGGGTGGGCGTACTCGACCTCCGCCCACCGCCAGGTCAGGCCGTGGGCGCCCAGGTCGAAGCGGCGGGTGAAGGCGTTGTCGACGGCCAGCGGGTGGGCGGCGGAGCACTCGTCGTGGAGCAGCCCCGGAAGGGTCAGCTCGCTGGTCCGCGTCCCGCCGCCGAAGCGGTCCGCCGCCTCGAGGACCGTGACGTCGATCCCCTCGGCGGCGAGCGTCAGGGCGGCAGCGAGCCCGTTGGGCCCGCTGCCGACCACCGTCGCGCTGGTCATGTGGCCAGCGACCCCGCCCCGCCGGAGGCCACCGGAGCCGGGGCCGGCACCGCGGCCGGCGCCGGGGCCGGGGCGGCCTGCCCGCGACCGCCGGGGTAGCTGATCCGCTCGTAGCCCTCGCGGCGCCAGGTGACCTCGGTCGCGATCGGCCCGTTGGGCAGCCACGGCTGCTCGCTGACGCAGTCGTCGACCGACCAGCTGCCGCGCTCGATGATCCCGACCGCCGCGTCGCGGACCCAGTACTGCTGGCGCCCGTTGGCGAACGGCTCCGACTCGACCCAGACGACGATGAACTCGCCCGGCTCGAAGTTGCAGCGCCGCTGGAGGGCGTCGATCAGGATCTCGTTGTGCAGGTGGCCCTCGCCGAAGTTCCAGGCGATCAGGGCGTTGCAGGAGAACTCGGCCTCGCGCAGGTCGTAGCGATCGATGTCGGCGCCGAGGGTGTTGATCATCACCGAGTTCAGGCCGCGGCCCTGGCTGTGCATCGAGCGCCAGCCGAGCAGCTGGTACAGGACCACGGACGCCTCGTCCGGACCGTACAGCTCGGTGAGCTGGTCGATCTGCATCTTGGAGGCCTTCTTCACGTGCTGGTTCAGCTTCTCCTCGGCACCGGGAGCGAAGGCCCACATCCCCGACGCCCAGTTGCCGGCGTACTGCCGCAGGGCGGGCAGGAACGAGATCTGGTCCGGCCGGATGTTGCCCCAGATCGGGAACACCAGCATGCCGCCGACGGTCAGCGCCAGCAGCGCCGGATCCATGTCGCCGAGGCCGTAGCCGGCGCTGCTGTTGTGCCCCAGGAACAGGAAGCCGGTGATGAACATGAAGATCACGTTCCACTCGATCGGCGTCGCCAGCGGGAAGCAGCTGATGATGAAGACGCAGTAGGCGAGCATCACCACGACGGCGGCCAGCGTGATCGTGTCGTTGGTCGAGAACAGCAGGATCAGCGGCACGATGATCTCGAACGCGGTGCCCGGGATGTGGGCGACGAACCGGCCCGCCTTGGACGGGCGCAGGTCCTCGGGGAAGTTCGCGTAGTGCGCGCGCTTGATCTTGGTCGACGTCAGCCACGGGGTGTTGCTGACCATCGGCGGGATCACGAACGGGAAGTGCTTGGTCAGCTTCGAGAAGCCGGCGCCGACCCAGACCATGACGATCAGGATCTTCGCCGCGACGATCATGTCGACGAACGGGAAGAAGGCGAAGAAGATCAGCGCCGGGATGTACTGCTCGCTGCGGGCGGCCAGGAAGATCGTCTTGTCGCGCAGGCCGATCAGGCCCAGGAGCACCAGGATCGGCACCACCGAGGCGGTCGCCATCAGGCCCTCGTTCGGCAGCCCGAGGATCGCGTTCAGGTCGCCGTCGGACTGGCCCGGGATCGCCAGCGCGGCGACGTAGGCCGCGATCAGCAGCGTGTAGAGGCCGACGTCGACGATCGTACGCGCGTCGCCGGCCGTGCCGGGCACCTTCGTCGGCCACGGCGGGACGCGGATCGTGCCGAGCCGGAAGTAGTGGCGGAACCCGGCCGTGAACGGCTTGAAGTGACCGGACAGCGGCCCCCACGATCCGCCCATGCCGAGCGACTCGATCAGCATGATCCAGATCACCAGCTTCTGCCAGACGATCGGCTCGTCCCACCACTTGGCGGGATCGAACGGCGGCAGGTCGGACGTCAGCGTCGCGACGAGCACGCCGCCCAGGATCGTCCAGAAGATCAGCCGGACGAGGTAGATGATCATCGTGATCTTCGGCGCGCCGAAGCCGTACTCGGCCCAGTGCCGCGAGAGGATCTTGAGCCGTTCGAGGTACGGCTTCTGCAGGAAGGTCGGTGGATCGACTGGCGGGAAGTTCCCGGTGGTCAGGCCCATGGCGGGTCTCCTCGGTGGTGGATCGGGCCGCGCTGCCGACGGCTCGGCGCCGGCGCGTACCGCGTGATCGAGCGGTGTGATCGAGCGCACACGAGATTGGCACCGACGACGAGGCCCCATCAGGTGCATCGGCCCACAGATGCAGGGCCCGGGTGTCGCATCGCACACCGCCTGTAGGCTGCCTCGGTGCCCGAGCCACCACGATGGGAACCGCCGTCCGCGGTCGCCGCCGGACGGATCCGCGCGGTCGCCGAGCGGATGCTGGACGGCTTCGATCCGATGATCGCCGAGGTCTCCAACGCGATCCTCGCGTCGACCCCGGCGCTCGCCTCCGATCCGGTGCTCGCCGCCGAGACGCGGGCGAGCACGAGCGCCAACGTGATGCGCTGGATCCGGGCGACGATCGCGCACCCGGGCGCGCCCGTCGGCCACGACGCGCCGCCCGAGGCGCTCGACCTGGCGCGCGACGTCGCGCGCCGGGGCATGGGCCACGACGAGCTGCTGACCGCCTACCGGCAGGGCCAGAACGTCACCTGGCGCGCGTGGATGCGCTGCGCCCAGGAGGAGCAGCTCGACGGCGAGGACCTGGTGGCCGTCCTCGACTACGGCTCCCGCTCGCTGTTCGGCTACGTCGACGGGATCCTCGGCGTGCTCGCCCAGCAGATGGACGCCGAGCGCGAGGCCCTGATCGACGGCGCCCTCAACCGCCGCCGCGAGACCGTGATGCTGGTGCTCGACGGGGCGCCGATCGCCCCGGTCCGGGCCAGCGCGCAGCTCGGCTACGAGCTCGGGCGCCGGCACGTCGCCCTGATCCTCTGGACCGACGGCGGCGCGGTCGCGGCCGGCGAGCTCGAACGGGCCAGCGGCGCGATCGCCCGCACGATCGGAGCCGGGCGGCCGTTCACCGTCCCGGCGGGAGCCTCCGCGCTCTGGGCCTGGGTCCCCGACCCCGATCTGACGCAGCTGCGCCAGGCGACCGAGCTGATGCCGCCCGGCGTCTTCGTGACCGTCGGGTCGATCCACTCCGGCCTCAACGGCTTCCGCACCAGCCACGGCGAGGCGCGCGACGCGCAGCGGCTGGTGATGCGAGGCCCGTCGAGCCCGCGGATGACGACCTACGAGGAGGTCCGCGTCGCGTCGCTCGCGTCGCAGGACGAGGAGCGCGCCGCGAGCTTCATCGCCGCCACGCTCGGCGACCTGCTCGCGGCCGACGGCGAGCTGCGGGAGACCGTCCGGGTCTACCTGCGGGAGGACTCCAGCGCCCCGCGGACCGCGACGCTGCTGCACACCCACCGCAACACGATCCTCAAGCGGATCGCGCGGGCGGAGCGGGCGCTGCCGCAGCCGCTCGCCGGCCGCGGGCTCGAGGTGCGGCTGGCGCTCGAGCTGGCGCGCTGGATCGGGCCCGCCGCCAACGGCCCGCGGCCGGGGACGTAGGCCTGCGCCCCCTCTTGCTCGCGATCAGGCGGCCGATGCACCCGCTGCGGGGTGGCCGGTGATGCGAGCCTGCGAGCCTGCGCGGGCCACGTCGTCCGCGCGCTCAACGAAGCAGCGAGCGGAGGCACGCCGTCATGGCAGAGCAGGCAGCAGCGTCACCCAGCCCGGCCGAGATCGTCGGGCTCCCGGACCGGCGGGCACTGGCCGACCCGGACGGACCGTGCGTGGCGGACGACGCCGTCGCGTCGAGCAACGCCGAGTTCGCGGACCGCGTGCGACGGGCCGCGGGGACGCTGCGGGGCGCGGGCGTCGGCCCGGGCGACGTCGTCGCGGTCGCGCTGCCCAACCGCAGCGAGCTGGTGGTCGCGCTCTTCGCCGCCTGGCGGCTGGGGGCGGCGGTGACCCCGATCAACCCGGCGCTGACGGCGGCCGAGCGGCAGTACCAGGTCGACGACGCGTCGGCCGCCGTGGTGATCGGCCAGGACCTCGACGTCGACGCGCCCACGATCGACGTCGACGCCCTCTGCGCCGGCCCGGCGCTGGAGGATCCGCCGGTCGAGGTCCTCGACGACGCGCTCGCGCTGCTGATCTACACCAGCGGCACGACCGGCAAGCCGAAGGGGGTCATGCTCGACCACCGCAACGTGGCCGTCATGTGCCGGATGGTCGGCGACGCGCTGGCGGTCGATGCCCGCGACCACAGCCTGCTGATCCTGCCGCTGTTCCACGTCAACGGGATCGTCGTCAGCACGCTGACCCCGCTGCTGGCCGGCGCCCGGGTCACGATCGCGGGGCGCTTCAGCCCGTCGACGTTCCTGGGCCTGGTCGAGCGGATCCGCCCGACCTACTTCTCGGCGGTGCCGGCGATCTACGCGATGCTGACCGCGCTGCCGCCGTCGGACGCCGACGTCTCGTCGCTGCGCGTCGTCGTCTGCGGCGCCGCGCCGATGCCGGCCGAGGAGATCGCGCGCGTCGAGCAGCGGCTCGGCGTCGTGCTGGTCGAGGGCTACGGGCTCTCCGAGGGCACCACCGCCTCGACGATCAACCCGATCGACGGCGTCCGCAAGCCGGGCACCGTCGGCCTGCCGCTGCCCGGGCAGGAGGTGCTCGTCGTCGACGGCGACGGTCGCCCCGTCCCCCAGGGCGAGCGCGGCGAGGTCGTGATCCGCGGCGAGAACGTGATGCGCGGCTACCTCAACCGGCCGGAGGAGACCGCCAGGACGGTCGACGGCGACGGCTGGCTGCACACCGGCGACGTCGGGATCCTCGACGAGGACGGCTACCTGCGGATCGTCGACCGGATCAAGGACATGATCATCCGCGGCGGCGAGAACATCTACCCCAAGGAGATCGAGTCGGTCCTCTACGGCCACGACGGGGTCCTCGAGGCCGCGGTCGTCGGCCGCCCCGACCCCGTGCTCGGCGAGGTCGTCGTCGCCTACGTCTCGTTCCGTCCCGACGCCGACCACGACGTCGACGCATTGCAGGCGCTCTGCGACGAGCGGCTGGCGAAGTACAAGCGGCCGGTCGCGATCCACGTGCTCGACGACCTGCCGAAGAACCCGGTCGGCAAGCTCGACAAGCCGGCGCTGCGGACGCGCGACGCGGCCGCGGCCAGCGTCGGCTGAGCGATCGGCCGGGTCCGGCGCGGCGCCCGGACCCGGCTGCCAGGTCCGGGCGCCGCGCCGATCAGCACCGGCGCAGGCACTTGCCGACTCGATCGCTTTGATCTCCGATCGACAATCCGGCATTCGCTAGCCTGACGACATGTCGCGCCTGCCGCTGCTCGTCGACCCGGCCACCCTCCACGAGCGGCTCGGCGACGACGGCCTGCGGATCTTCGACGCGACGATCACGCTCGACCGGCCGGCCGCTGGCGGGCCCTACGCGATCCGCGACGAGCGCGCCGCCTACGAGCGCGAGCACCTGCCCGGCGCCGCCTACGTCGACATCCCCCGCGAGCTGTCGGACCCCGACGCGCCGTTCCCGTTCGCGTGGCCGTCGCCCGAGCGGTTCGCCGAGGCCGCCGGCCGGCTGGGGATCGGCGAGGGGACCCACGTGGTCGTCTACGCGCAGGCGGCGCCGATGTGGGCGACGCGGCTGTGGTTCCTGCTGCGGGGCTTCGGCTTCGACGACGTCAGCGTCCTCGACGGCGGCCTGCCGGCGTGGCGCGCCGCCGGCCTGCCGGTCGAGGCCGGCGCCGTGACGCACCCGCCGGCGACGTTCGATCCCCGCCCCCGGCCCGAGCTGCTGGCCAGCCGCGCCGACGTCGAGGCGATCGCCGGCGGCGCTCCCGCCTGCCTGCTCAACGCGCTGCCCGAGGCGGCCTTCCGCGGCACCGCCCCGTCCTCCTACAGCCGCCCGGGACGGATCCCCGGCAGCAGCAGCCTGCCGTTCGCCCGCCTGCTCGACGACGCGACCGGCCGCTTCCGGCCCGCGGCCGAGATCGAGGCGACCCTGCGGGCGGCCGGCGCGCTGGGCGAGCAGCCGGTCGTCGCCTACTGCGGCGGCGGCATCTCGGCGACGGTCGACCTGTTCGCCCTCGCGCTCGTCGGCCGCGACGACGCCCGGCTCTACGACGGCTCGCTGACCGAGTGGAGCGCCGACCCGGCGCTGCCGCTGGTGGTCGACGGCGGCGCGGCGGCCTGAGCCGCGCGACGGCCGCCAAGCGGTCGAAGTAGGCCGCTGCGGGTGCCGGACCGCGCGGCGCCGCCGCCTTCTGCGTTTTTGGATCCAGAAATGCAATACTCGATCGACGATGGTCGCCGCCTTCGCCGCCAACGCCGCCGACGAGGCCTACGCCGCGCTGCGGGCGCAGATCATCCGCGGCGACCTGGAGCCGGGCGCCACGCTCCGCCAGGAGCTGCTGGCCAAGCAGCTCGAGGTCAGCCGGACCCCCGTGCGCGAGGCGATCAACCGGCTGCAGGCCGAGGGCCTGGTCGAGGTCCTGAGCAGCCGCCGCTCGCGCGTCGCCGCGCTCAGCCGGGCCGAGATCCGCGACATCGGCGACATGCGGCTGGCGCTCGAGCCGCTGGCGATCGGCCTCGCCGTTCCGCGGCTGACGGCGACCGACCTGCGCGCCGCCTCGTTCGCCCTCCAGGACGCGGACGAGGAGGGCGATCCGGCCACCTTCGGCGAGCGCAACTCGCGCTTCCACCTGGCGCTGATGGATCCCTGCGGTCGCCCGCGGCTGCTGGACGCGATCACCTCGCTGCTGGACCTCACCGACCGCTACCACCGGTTCGCCATCGCCGACGAATCCCACAACGACCTGGTCCGCGACGAGCACCGGCGGCTGCTGGACGCCGCGGCGTCCGGGAACGTCGAGGCGGCCGTCGAGGCCACGCGGACGCACGTCGGGGACGCCGCCGCGCGGCTGGTGGCGATGTTCCCGGAGACGGCTCCTTGAGGGCCGCCCGGATCCTGGTCGGCATCGCCTGGCTCTGGCTCTTCCTCGCGATCGGCAACCGCCTGCACGCGTGGCTCGGCCTGCCGATCCCCGGCAGCGTCGTCGGCATGCTGCTGCTGTGGGCGGCGCTCGAGACCGGCGTGGTCCGGCTGGCCTGGCTCGACGACGGAGCGCGCTCGCTGCTGGCGATCCTCGGCCTGCTGTTCGTGCCGGCCGGCGTCGGCGTCGTCGAGTACCTCGACGCCGGCACGGTCTGGCTGCCCGCGATCCTGATCCTGGTCGGCGGGACGCTGCTGACCCTCACCGTCACCGGCCACGTCGCGCAGCGCGCCATCGACGACCGTGGCTGAGCTGTGGATCGCGGTCACGTTGGCCGCCTTCGGCGGCGGCCTCGCGCTCCAGCGGCGGCTGCGCACGCCGGCCGTCCAGCCGCCGCTGGTGGCGATCGTCGCGCTCGTCGTGGTGCTCCTCGTCACCGGGGTCCCCTACGACGACTACGCCTCCTCGACCCACCTGCTGTCGGCGCTGCTCGGGCCCGGCGTCGTGGCGCTCGCCGTGCCGCTGCACCGCGAGCGCCAGACCCTGCTCCGTCACGGCCGCCCGCTGCTGCTCGCCGCCGCCTGCGGGACCGCGTCGGCGGTCGCGGTCGGCTGGGGCGCCGGGAGCCTGCTGCACCTGTCGCCGCCCTGGGAGCTGGCGGTCACCTCGCGCTCGGCCACCAGCCCGATCTCGATCGCGCTCGCCGACCAGCTGCACGGGGCGCCGGCCCTCTCGGCCGTCATCAGCATCCTCGCCGGGCTCGTCGGCGCGGTCGCCGGACCGGCCTGGCTCGACCTGATCCGCGTCCGCGCGCCGGTCGCCCGCGGCCTCGCCCAGGGCATCGCCAGCCACGGCCTCGGCACCGCCCGGATCCTGCAGGAGGGCCACCGTACCGGCGCGGCGGCCGCGGTCGGGATGGGCGTCGGCGGGCTGATCGTGGCGGTCGTGCTGCCGCTGGTCTGGCGCTGAGCCGACCCGGCGGGTCGGTGGCGGCGCGGGCCCGCTCGGACGTCGGTCGCGCCGCCGGTCACCCGGGTCGACCGTGCCGCGCGAGCGCGATCTCGCGCATCGCGCTCGCGGCCGGCGACGGGCGGCGGCCG
>NZ_AGUD01000256.1 GCF_000240225.1 Patulibacter medicamentivorans | reverse complement strand
GCGCGGCGGGCCCCGGCGGTGGGGCCGCTGCGGCCTCGGGTGGTGCCTCGCCGGCACCGTCTCGGAGAAGCGACGCCGACCCGGCCGCTCCCGGCGCCTCCGGCGCCGGTGGGCGACGCGGTGGGGGAGGGGCGTCGACGGGCGGCCCGGCGCCGCGCAGCGGCGGTCATTCGGGGACGTCCAAGGGCGGCAGCGCCGGGCGCGGCAACGGGTCGGCGCCGCGCCGATCCGGGGGCGAACCGCCGAGAAGCACCGGCCGGCCGCCGGCTGGACCGAAGAACCGCGGGGGCCGCAAACCGCCCCCCAAAAAGACGTGACCTACAACCGATGGTGAGCACCAGATGAGCACGAACGACACCCCGCGCACCAGCTATGTCCTGGGCGCCCGGGAAGAGCGGGTCTTCGTCGGCCTCGGCGCGGTCGAGGTGGTCGCGCTCTGCGCGTTCCTCGCGCTGTCGCTGGCCGTGCTGATGAGTCAGAAGTCCGCCGTTGGCGGTGGGGCCGCGCTGGTGATCGCCGGCGTCGGCGTCGCGGCGGCGTGGCTGCCGATCGCCGGGCGCTCCGGCGTCCAGTGGCTGCTGATCGGTGTCCGCTGGGCCGCCGTGCGGACCGGCGGCGTACAGCGGTGGTCGCGTCGACCGGAGACGTTTCTGCGCAAGGGCAGGCTCTCGCAGCTCGTCGACCTTCCGGGCGAGCTCGGGCGTCTTGAGCTCTGGGAAGCTCACGACCGTCGCGGTACCCCCGTGGGCGTCATCCGCGACCGCAAGGCCAACACCTACGTCGCGACGCTGCTGGTCCGCGGCACCACCAACTGGACCCTCGAGGGCGAGGACGAGCAGGCCCGGATCGTCGCCGACTACGGCTCGATGCTCGCCCGCCTGGCCCGTGACCGCGCGGCCACCAGTCGCGTCGCCTGGGTCGAGCGGACGCTCCCCGAAGCCCCCGACGCGCTCGTCCGCGACCTCTACGAGCACCGTGCTGCAGACGTTTCGTTCGACGACGCGCGCACCCGCTCGTATCTCGAACTGCTCGAGGGCGCCGGGCGCCAGGCCGACCACCACGAACTGCTCGTCACCGTTCTCGTCCGCGGCGCGGCCGCCAGGCGGCAGGCCAAGCGGCGCAAGTGGAGCAACCGCGACGCCCCGCACCTGGTGTTGATGGAAGAGCTCGCACTTGTCGCGTCGCAACTCGAGCTCGCGCACATGGAGGTCCGCGCGGCCCTGAGCCCCAGCGCGTACCTCGCAGCGCTCCGAACCGGTCTGGATCCGTGGGGGCGCCTGGCGTTCGAGCAGTCGTTCCAGGCCGACGAGAGCGTGGACGAGAGCCAGATCGCCCCGACCGCCCGGGAGGAGCACTGGAACCGCGTGATCGTCGACGGGTCCCAGCACGCGACGCTCTGGGTCGAGGCATGGCCCGGTATGCGCGTCGGGCCCGGGTTCCTGGACCCGCTCCTCGTCGACTCCGACGGCGCTGTCCGCACCGCCGCGGTGGTCATGGAGCTCCGGGGGCCGCGGACGGGTGCGCGGAAGGCCGAGCACGACGTCACCGAGGCGGAGGCCGCGGAGGCGACGCGGCGGAGCATCGGCAAGCGCACGTCGTCGCGGGTCAGAAAGCGCGACCAGTCGCGCTACGACCACGAGGACGAACTCGCCGACGGCCACGCCGACGTCAGGTTCGTCGGCTACATCATCGTCTCCGCACCCGGCTCCGACCCGTCCGTTCTGGAGACCGAGGTCGACCGCGTGAGCATGCAGGCCTCGGGCTGCAACCTCCGGATCGAACGGCTCTACGGCGCGCAGGCCTCGGCGCTGACCTTCGGGCTGCCGCTCGCTCGGGGGCTCCGATGAACCTCCACAAGGCGACCTCCAAGCGCCGCAGGGTCGGTCCGGCGTTGGAGTGGACGCTCGGCAAGGGCGTGTGGGGCGAGCAGGAGGCCTGGCGGGTCTCCACCGCGCACCTGCAGGCCACCTATCCCGCCCGGGCGTCGGCGACGCTTGGCACCCACGGCATCTACATCGGACGGGATCTCAGCGGCGGCGCGGCGTTCGTGCACGACCCGTGGGCGGCCTACAACGCCGGTGTCGCGATGGGCGCGAACATGATGATCCTCGGCGCCCTGGGCCAGGGGAAGAGTGGCCTGATCAAGCGCCGTGCATTGCGCCAGCGGCTGCGCCGCGATCGGCGCGTGGGGATCACCGACGTCAAGGACGAGTACGGACCGCTCATGGAGGCCGTCGATGGCGAGTCGCTGGCCCTCTACCGGGGTGGCCCGACGCGTCTGAATCCGATGCGCCCGGGCCCGGACGGCACCGTCGCCGACGAGCTCATGCGCGGCGTCGCCGGCGCCGCCACCGGCCGGGCGCTCACGCCCGCCGAGCGTGCCGGTCTCGATGCGGCCGTGGAGCTCGTCACCGCCGCGGCGGTCGGCGAGAACCGCGAGCCGACCGTCCCCGAGCTGGTCAAGCTGCTGCTCGCCCCGACGGCCGGGCTCACCGACCGCGTCGTGGGGGAGAGCGACGCCGAGGTTCGGAAGGAGCTTCGCGAGCTCGGCCTGGCGCTCAAGCAGCTCGTCGACGGGCCGATGTCGGGCATGTTCGACGGACCGACGACCGCCGCGCTGAACTGGAACGCCCCCGCGGTCCGGCTGGACCTCAGCCAGGTCCGCGAGAACCTCGCCCTCGGCGTCCTGATGGTCGCCTGGATGGCGTTTCTCCGCCAAGCGCACGAGACCCGGGCGGAGGAGTGCGAGCGGCTCGGTATCCCGGTCCCGAAGACCGAGCGCGACAACGACGAGGCGTGGCGCCCCGCCGCGATCCCGGGGATCGCGGAGACGTGGGTGTCGGAGTACAAGCTCTCCCGCAGCACCGGCACCGCGAACCTTCTCGCGTTTCACAAGCTCTCCGACATCTCCGCCGGCGTCGCCGACGGCACCGCCGCGGCGAAGCTCCTCGACGGCCTCTTCGAGGACACCGGCACGATCGTGATGTTCAAGCACAAGACCCCCGAGGCCGCGCACGAAACCGCCAGCCGACTCGGGCACGGAAGCACGGTCGAGCAGACACTGATGTCGCTGCGTCAGGACCAGGCGCTCTGGCAGATCGGACCGCGGCTCTGGCACGTCCATCACGAGACCACCGCCTACGAACGCAGCGTCACGTACACCGACGCCGCGATGCAAGAGCACGGCACCACCAGGAGCCCGGCATGAGCAGCCGCCGCGTCACCCGAGCCGAAGGCCTCAACGACCGCCAGATCCGCGCCGCCGTGGCACTCATCGTGGTCATCCTCGGCCTGATCCTGCTGATGTGGGCCTGGGGGGCCCTCGCCGCCGCGATCGCCGGACACGGGCCGCCCGCGAGCGTTGGGGAGTCCTGGAAGGCCGCCCCCCGCGTGCTCGTCCACCTGCACGACCCGGCTGCAGCGTGGGGCGCGCAGCGCTCGCAGCTTCCCGGGCCCGGCGGCATGTGGGCGTCGCTGCTGATCCTCGTTGTCGCCGCGCTGGTCGCGATCGTCTTGGTCGGGACGGTCGCTCGCGCACGGAGGTGGAGCGCCCCGGGCATCTTGAAGCGGCCGGGCCGGTTCGCCGAGTGGGCGAAGCTCAGCGACCTCCGACCCCTGATGGTGCAGCCCGACAAGCACCCCGGACGCGTCGCACTGGGCACGTTCAAGGACCAGCTGCTCGCCGCCGGCGAGGAGGCCTCGGTCCTGATCGTCGGCGCGACGAGGTCCGGCAAGACCGCCGGCGCGCTGATCCCAGCGCTGCTCGAGCACGACGGACCCGTGATCGCGACGTCGGTCAAAGAGGACCTCCTGCTGACGCTTCCGTGGCGGCGCAATCAGGGAGAGGTGCGGATCTTCGACCCGACAGGCGCCGTCGACGAGACCACCGCCGGTTGGTCGCCGGTCCTCGCCGCCCGCGACTGGCGCTCCGCCCGCCGGACCGCCCACCGGCTGCTGCACCAGGGCGGCGTCGCCAACCAAAAAGACCACGACTTCTGGCTCAAATCCGGCGTTCGCTTGCTCGCCCCGCTGCTGCTCGCCGCCCACGTCGACGAGGGCGGCATGGAGCTCGTCCTGGAGTGGCTCGAGAGCGGCGAGCAGGACGAAGTCGAGGACGCACTGAAGCAACACGAACCCGCCGCCGAGGCCGCGCGAGCGTTGTCGCAGATCCGGTCGGTGTGGGCCACCGAGGAGCGCACCCGCTCGAGCATCGTCTCGACGATCGCCGCAGGACTCGAGCCCTATCAGGACCCCGAGGTCCTCGCCAACGAGCTCACCCAGCCCATCACGCCGGAATGGCTCCTCTCCGGAAAGAACACCGTCTACGTCATCGCCCCGGCGCACGAACAGGAACGCCTCCGCGGGGTCCTCGTCGCGATGCTCACCGACCTGATCGACGGCGCCTACGTCCACGCCGCCCGCCAGACCAACAACCGCCTGCGCTCCACGCTGCTCCTGGCCCTCGACGAGGTCGCCAACATCGCGTCCCTGCCGGACCTCGACGGGATCGCGTCGACCGGCGCCGGCGCCGGCATCAAGCTCGTCTCCGGAGTCCAGAACGTCGCGCAGCTGCAGGAGCGGTGGGGGAAGGACAAGGCCGAGACGATCCTCGCCAACCACGTCGCCCGCATCTTCGCCGGCGGCATCGCCGACGAAGCCGGCCTGAACTACCTCCGCACCGTCGCCGGAGAGGAAGAGGTGGACTCGGTCAGCCGGTCGCAGGGCGGCGCGATGGGCGGCCAGACCTCGTACGGCACCACGTTCCGACCCTTGATCGACGGACCCGTCGCGCGTCAGACACGGGAGTTCTCCGCCTTGCTGATCTACGGCCGACTGCCGCCCGCACGGATAGCGCTCCGACCGTGGTTCCTCGACGACCGTCTCCGCGGCCGCGTCGAATACGACGAAGAGGACTTAGCTGCGTAAGAAGGCGGCACTCGGTCGCACTCGGAGCTGTGCCTCACGGCTTCTGCAAGATCAGTTGGCTGGCCTCGTCTACGTCCGCTACCCATTGCGCGGTGGCCTCGTTCCGCAAGCGAATCAGCTCGATCATGCGTGCCAAGGCTCTGCTGAGGTCCACTTTGATGATCGGTTCGTGGTGAGCGATGCGGTTGCGCAGGAGGCGAATCAGCTCAAGGTCAGCGTTCGCCGCGGCCCGTACGGCGCTGGGGGACCCGGCGCAGTTCGGGAACGCCAAACCAATGTGGGGCGTCCAAAGCCTCACGTCATGCCGACTCGTGAGCATCTTTTCCCAGAAGACGAACTTCATGTTGGCGATCACCTTGTCCAGGGAGTTCGCGGCGCCGCCGGCGGTATTCACCAGGTCCGCGCGCTGGTTGTAGCCCCCCTGAGGGCCGCCCTGGGGAAGGGTGTTCCTGAAGTTGCCATCCCACGGCCAACGGTCGCCGTAGACCTCCTTGAGAACATCTGCGACTGCGTTGCGAACAGCGACCTCGACGAAGTGGGCAGGAAGCATGAGCGCCGCAGAAACTCTGGCGTTCCATTCATAGAGAGCGACCGCTTTGGCTTGATCGTGTCCCACGGCGGTGAGGTACGTAGAGAATCGCGGGGTGCTCAAAACCGCTTGAACATCCGCAAGACTCAAGGGGGTTGCAGGCGGCATCGCGCGAGCCTATAATGGGCGAGCGCGCTACGAGACCGAGGGCATCACTGCCTCCCCTCGTAGACACATGGATGGAAAGGCCTCGTTTGCGCGGGGCCTTTCCTCGTTTTCGGAGAGGTCGGCTCAGCTGCAAGGCCGCACTCGACCGCAGCGCCTCCGCAGCGCGCGATCGCTCGCGTGAGCGATCGGGAAGCTCAGCCTTCCCCCGTGGATTGCTCCGGCACCGGGCGCAACCGTGTCACGGCATCGGCATCGGATCGCAAGGCTGTTGGGGCGCCCACGATGTCGCGCACGATCGACGCGGGGACCAGCACGTCGGCTGCGAGCTGCGTCGGGTCCTCGTCCGCTGCCAACGCGACGACCGCTCGGCGGAGCATGAGCGGCTGCTCTGGCTCGCCGAGCGCCAAACCGTCCTTCGACGAAAGCCCCGCCTGGTTGTAAGAGATCATCGAACGGCGATAGGCAGCATCGCTGAGCGTGCCGAGCTCCCGGGCTCGGAACAGCAGGGCCTTCGCTGACACGCCCCAGTGGCGCCGATGCTCAAGCACCTCGTCCCAGCTGCTCGGCCGCGGTGCCTTTGTCGGCAGGAAGGGCAAGATCTCACCGGCTGGCATCAGGAATGCCGACGCGAACATGTTGGCCTGCCGCTCTTGGTCTCGGTCGAGTGGATCGGGGTCGCTGTGCATCACCAAGTGACCGAGCTCGTGCGCCGCATCGAAGCGCGACCTCGCCTTATCGCCCTTCTCGGCCCATAGAAGGACGAGGGCTTGGTCGCCGAACCATCGGGAGAACGCATCGAGCCGACTCGATCCGCTGTCGAGCCGTGCGACGATCACGCCGTTAGCCTCGAGCGAACGGACTACGTGTGCCACGGGACCGGCTGGCAGTCGCCAGTGGTCGCGCACGGCTCGCGCGATGTCCTCGATCTCTTCGGAGCTGCCGGTCTCTGGCGTGATCCGGGGGACGTCGAGGTCCGGCAGCGTGACGCGCTGATGGAGATAGTCCGCGAGGTCGAAGAGGTGCTCGGCGAGAGCATCGGCGCGGTCTCGGTCCCGTTGCGGTGTCGTTCGCAGCGAACGGAAGAACGAACGAGCCGCTGGATCAGGACGTCGGCGACCCGGCGATCGCTCGAAGTACGCCACCGGCATCCCAAGCGCGAGCGCAAGCCGCGCCAGCGTCGCCGGCGGCGGCATCGTGCGGCCAGCCTCGTACTGCGTGATCGACGTCGGCGAGAGGTCACTGCGCTCGGCAAGTTCCCGTTTGGTGACGCCCGCCGACCACCGCGCGAGGGTCAGGCGGCGCGGGTCAAACGTGGGAGAGGGGGTCACTTCGTCTCGTCTTCGCCGCTTCGACGCAGCGGCTCCCGGCGCTTCTCGATCGGCGGCAGCTCGGGCTCGACCTGCTCGTCGTACGCCGGCGTCTCGGCGGGGCTGCTGGCCTCCGCCAGGGTGCTCGCGCGCTCGAACATCGTCGCATGCCAGGACCATGCGTTCTCGTTCGCCATCACGCCGAGCGCAGCGGCCTGCAGCCCACGGTCGTCGGCCTCGTACATCAGCACGAGACGGCGCGCGACCTCGGTCTCGACCTCGCCGTAGTCGAGCTGCATCTGCATCTCGGTCACCACGGACTTCTTCATACGACTGCCGCCCAATAGGTTCGGCGAGTCGATGCCGTTGCGGGCCGAGTAGAACTTGATCTTCGACCCGTCGATCAGGAGATCGAGCGTGTTCTGCTCGGTGTTCGTCATGACCTCGCCGTCGTCGGCGAACTCCTCGATCGCGCGGTTGCGCGATCGGAAGTGCCGAAGCAATCCGCTCGACGTCGCGTCGTCGTAGAGGTCCTCGCCCGTCGTCTCGGCGACGTCGTCGCACGCCAGCTCGATGCACCGGATCAGCCGGACCGCGGCGTCGATGACGGACGGGGAGACCCCATGTCGGGCGAGCATCTCTTTCGATGCGGCTGAGGGTTCGATCATCGGAGGCTCTTAGCTTTCGTGCGCACTTGACGCTGGAAACTGTAGCGGTTGCTGCGGCGGGGAGCGAGACCCATCCTTCGTTGCCAGCGCTCGATAAGGCTCGTTACGTAACCTAACTATTTCTGATCCGGAGAAGCCAGCCGCATACATCGCCGCCCGTGCGCTACTTCGAGTGACCCCCGTCGCACGCCGGAGGCCCGTAGGATGGCCACGAAGCGCACGCATAGCCATCCGTTCTCCACCAGGCGATGTTGGCTAGGCGGCAAAAAGCGTTCCTATACTCACCAAAGTGCGCTTATGTGCGCTAGGATCTCGGTCGTCGAATGTCCCCCGACTCGTCCCCCGAACCCGACCGGTTCTTCACCGTCCAAGACGCCAGGAAGCTCGTCGAGCACTTCTCGCCCGAGCTGCCCATCAGCGACGACAAGATCCGTCGCTACTGCCGTGAGGGCAAGATCGTGGGTCAGCAGGTCGACAAACGCTGGGTGATGACGCTCGGCGCGCTCTTCCAGGCCGAACTCGTTCCACTCGAGGCGCTGGACGCCTACGGGGAGGTCCTCGACATCCCCGACAGCGTCCCCGAGGAGTGGGGCACGCCGCTCGCGCCGCACGAACCAGGACCGCTCGAGCGGATGTTGGCCGCTGATGCGGCCGCCCAGGCGGCCGCGGACGACGATGTCCGTTACGAAGAGCCCGACGCGGCCGACGAGGCGCCCATCGAAGGAGTCGTCGGCGAAGACCTGGAGACCGACCCGGCCGGTGAGCCGGCTTCCGGTAACGACGAAGTCCGCGACGACGCGCTCACGTGGGTTGTCGATGACGAGGACGATGCTGATCTCGCGCCAGAGCGGCCTGTCGCCGCGGGCCTTGCCGGCGCCGACACCCCTCGAGCTCCAAAGCGACGCGGTCCTTGGCCACGTCGGCGGGCACTCGCAGTAGCCGTGCCGATCGCTGTGCTCTTGGCCGGCGTCGGGATTATCGCTACGTCGGGCGACCGGTCGGCCCCCGCTCAGGCCCAAGCACAGCCGTCCGCGGCGACCGTCCGAGTCGCGGACCAGCAGCGTGAACGCGAGCGCAAGGTGGAGCTGCGCACCACGATGAAGGTGGCGGCGAAGCACGGGGACTATCGCGCGGCAATCGCAAATGCCGAGCGACTCGGCGACGCCGAGGCCGCCATGACCTACAGCGCCGCGGCTGCCACGACGTTGGTCAAGCGCGCCCGAGCGGCCGCCGAGCGCGGAGACCTCGACCGCGCTCGAGGGCTCCTGCAGCAATCGCGACGTTACATCGACAGCGCCGGTGCCAGGCAGGTCGATCGCCGCGTCTCCGAGATCGAGCGCGCTCGACGTACGCGGGCCGCCAAGCGCAAGCGCGACGCTGCCCGCCGTGCCGCCTCTCGCCGGGCTTCTCCAGCAGGGTCGAGCGGCACCACCGCGGCCCCGTCGCAAGCCGCCCCCCAGCCCTCCACCTCTTCTCCTACGCCCTCGAACCCGAGCTCGCCGTCTCCGTCCCCTGCCGCCCCCAGCGGCGGCTCGGGGTCTGGCGGCGGTTCGAGCAAGAAGCCCAGCTCGAACGACGAGTTCGACTACCTCGGCGGATAGTCCTGCCGATGTCGAGCCCCCGTCCCGTCCCCCAGACCAAGAGGTGCTCGATGCTCCTGACCCGTAGGCGGCTTCGCCTCGTAGGCGTGCTCATCGCGCTCGCCACGCCGTGCTTCCTGTCTCTCTCGATGACCGCCGGGCCGTCGGCCGTGATTGGCCTCGCCGCGACGCCGGCGAGCGCAGGAACCTACGACGTGACCTATTGCGGAACGCCCGGCGTCGCCGAGAACTGGTCGACGGGAGCAACCACACCGGGCACTTCATCCGGAGGTGCGTGCCCCGGCGGCCGGATCTTCGCCAACCTCCCCCAGCAGACGTGGGTTCAAGGCCAGGCGTCGGCAAGCATCACCTTCACGGCACCAGACAACACGACGATCGCCGGCTGGCATCCAAGCCTGCGGTTCACGGCGGCAAAGACAACGGAGAACACCGAGCGGATCCACTTCAACGCGGGCGCCACGCCTAATGGGAACTTCCCGGTCCAGTGCATCAATCTCGGGTGCCCCCCGGTGATCACCGACGTGCCGGTGTATGCCGGAGCGAAGCAGATCACCGCCTCAGCGGCGTGCGTTGATGAGCGCCCCGACTTCACCCTCTGCGAGTTCACCGCGGACGTCAGCGATACCGGTGGCACCGTGACCTTGCAGGACGACACCTCGCCCCAAGCGCGTTCGCAGGTCACCGGATCCCTGACCGCCGCAGGTGCCCCCCGGACCGCCGCGAAAGGCACGTCCAACGTCCACGTCCTTGTAGATGACACCGGGTCGGGGATCAAGGCGGTGAGCCTGCAGATCGACGGTACGACCGTCGGTACCGGCCCCGGGTGCTCGCCGCAACCGACGACGAAGGTCGTCCCCTGCCCGCTGACCCAGGACGCAGACATCGCAGTCGACACGACGCACATCGCCGACGGTCGGCACACGGCGAAGCTCGTTGCGACCGATGCGTCCGGCAACCAGTCGACGCTCTGGGACACCACGATCTTCGTCGCCAACACGCCGATCGGCCCCGGCTCGCCCGACGAACTCCGCGGGGATCCGATCGTTCCCGGCGCCACCGACGACGCCAAAATCACGGCGACCTGGCCGTCGACAGCGAGGAAGCCCTCGAAGCGCTGCAAGACCGCGAGCTACCGCAAGCGCCACCGGGCCGCATGCAAAAGCAAGCCCGCCTCGTCGCTCTGGAAGGGCAGCTACGCCACAAAGAGCGGGGTGACCGTCACCGGGCGAGTCACGAACAAGAGCACGAAGGGGATCATTCCCAACGCCCCCGTCGTCCTCACCGCCACGGTCACGCGCGGCGGGGCCGCGCCGATCCGCCTCGACACCCGCACGAACGAGAACGGGCGCTACAGCTTCAAGCTGCCGCGGAACGCGGGCTCGAGGGACGTGCAGATCGGAACCCTCGCCCGGGTCAACGACGAGCGACCGACGGTCACCGCCGGCGCCCGGATGCTCGTGCGCTCCACGCTGCGCCTGCGCGCAAACCGCAAGACCATCAGGGCTGGCCGAGCGGTCCGCTTCACGGGTGCGTTGCGTGATCAGGCGGCTGGCGTCCCCGCGGTCCTGGAGGTCTATTCCGGTGGGAAGTGGCGCGTCTTCTCGGCAGTTTCGACCTCCGCCAACGGTCGCTTTTCCGCGACCTACAAGTTCGGCAAGGATGGCCGCGGCGTCTACAAGTTCCGCGCTCGTGCGCGCCCCACGAGCTCTACACCGTGGCCGTACGCGGGGTCTCCGTCAAGCACGGTGCGGATCCGCGTCCGCTGACCGCGGAAGCCGGCGCAATAAGGAGGGCCGCCACGAGGCGGCCCTCCGTCGTTTGCGTTCGTCTCGGAACGAAGCGGATACGGTTGCGGGGTCCACTCCAATCCCCCAGGAGCCCCCCAGATGCGATCGGCCAAGTCCCGAGCTGTCGTCCTGTCCCTCGCCGCAATGACCGGTGCCGGCGTTGCCGCAGCACCGGCATCCGCGGCCCAGAGCCGCACCTGCGACGGAGTCGTCCAGCGGGTGCTGCAGCGCAGCGCACAGCCAACGGTGCTTCAGGCGGTGAACAAAATCTCCGTCCGCGGGATGACGTGTAAGAAGACCACGTCAATCATCGGCGGGATGATGCTCCAGGTCGGCGCATCGAGCCCAACCCAGAACACACTTCCTTCGAACTTGTGGTTCGCCGACGACCGCGACTACTGGGCCAAGCAGCACTGGGAGGTCGAACGCGTCGCAGGGGACCCGGCCAGTCCCAAGGGCGCGCGCTGGCACATCACCAAGGGCAAGATCAGCCTTCGCTTCACGCGGTGGATGTGACAGTACGGGCGGTCTGATCAGCGGCTGCGGTCCAGCCCAACCGGACCTTCGGCCTCGCGGCCGAGCGCGCGTTGGGACCGCTCGAGCTGCTCGCGCGCGTCCTGCCAGAGCCGGCGGGCTTCGCGATCGGTGGGCTCGGGCCCGAGCCCGTCGATGACGGCTTCGGGGTCTCCGGTGAGCCGGGCCTCGGTGACGTCTCGGACAGCGCGGTCCCAGGCCTCAACTTCGGCAGGGGTGTTCGGGCGAGTTCCCAGGTTGCGCGTGGCCCAAGCGGGCTGCTCGCGGATCTCGGCCGCGACGAGCTCGTCGAGCGCCGCCTGGTGGTCGCGGTCGGTGGCCTTCGTCGCGTCAGCGAGTTCGAGGCGTTGCGCGCGCAATGCCTCGGGGTCACCGATTCGTGCGCGCAGCGTGTCGATCTGTTCGTCGATGGCCTGCAGCTGGGCATCGGCGGCGGCAAGGCCAGCGCGCAGCCGTGTGCGCTCTGCGGCCTGCTCGTCGCGCGGCGCGCGACGCAGGAGGGTCGGCTCGGGTGGGGCGGGCAGGTCCGCGTAGCGCTGGGCCATGCTGTCGCGCTGCTCGAGGGTCCGCACGCGCTGGTCCTGCGCGCGGTCGAGGCGTTCGAGGGGGCGCAGCGGCAGTCCGTCGCGGATGGTGCGCAGCCGCGTGCGTTCGCGCGCAGCGCGCTGCAGGCGCGCGCGTGCGGCCGTCGGCGCGGCCGCGAGGTCGTCAGCGATCGGCGTGACCTCGCCGTTCTGCGTATCGACGACGACGGTACGCTCGACCGTGGGCTCGTCGCGGTCGGGGGCATGCGCGTGGGTGAGTTGGTCGAGGGCGAGGTCCTCGTCGTCTCGGATGCTCATACGTGCCTTCGTTTCTTCGAGCACGCGGGTGCGCGTGCGGTCTTCCTGGGCGTCGTGGGGCGCGAGGTCGTCGCGCTCCGCCTGGCGGTCAGCGTCGATGGCCTGGACGTAGGCGTGGGTCTCGCCACGCGCACGCGACAGCGCGGTGTAGGCCCAGCCGCGGGTCAGGTCGCGCGGCTGGGCGACGACACCGGCCCACTCGACGGTGCCGCCTTGGATGCCGTGGCCGGTGAGCGCGTATGCGTGCTCGACGTGCTCGGCGACGTACTCCGCAGGCAGCCGGCGCATGCTGCCGGAGTCGGTCTGCACGACGATCCCGCCGCGGTGCGCGGCGGTGACGGTGCCGCGCGTGCCGTTGTCGACGTCGACGAGCCGGTCGTTGCGCCGCGCGATCACGCGGTCGCCGACGGCAATGTCGATCGACCCGTAAGTCCGCGGGTTCTGTAGCTCGCCTTGGCCGTGGCGGATCGCGCGTGCGCGGGCGTTGAGCGCTGCGCGCGTGTCGTTGTTGCGGGTGATCAGCAGCGCACCGTCGAGGCCGTGCTCGTCGACCGCATCGACCCAGTCCTCGAGCGCCTGGCTGAGTGCGTCTGCGGGCTCGCGGTGGACGGAGAGGCGGTCGTTGCGGTCCAGCCAGTCGACGTAGGGCTCGGGCTTGCCGTCGTGCAGGAGGCCGAGGACGCGGCGCTCGCGCGGGTCGCGCTGTCGCATGACTTCGATCAGCTCGTAGTCCCCGACGCGTTGTCCGACGGCGTGCATCCAGCCGCCGGCCATGACGGAGGGCAGCTGGCCGGAGTCGCCGATGGCGATGACCTTGCCGTTGCACGCCTCGACGGCCTCGAGCAGCCACATCGAGGTCCGCGTGGAGGCCATGCCGGCTTCGTCGAGCAGCACGACGGTGCCGTCGGGGAGCGGCTGGTCGGTGGTCATCTGGGAGAGGAAGAGCCCGTCGAGGGTCCAGGACGGCAGGCCTGCTTCGTCGTGGAGCTCGCGGACCGCCCGCCCGGTCGGGGCGGCGCCGATGACGTGGTGGCCGGCGCGCTCAAACGCCTGGCGGATCACGCCGGCGGTATAGGTCTTGCCGGTGCCCGCCAGCGCCTCGACGACATCGACGCCGTTGCCCGAACGAGTCACGCCGCGCACTGCGCGCTCCTGGTCCTCGTTCAGCGGGCGGTCGGCGGCCGCCAGCACGCGCTCGAGGGTCCGCTCGTCGACGACGGCGACGTCGGCGTCCGCGCGGCGGACGGCCGCCGCGATCAGCTTGCGCTCGAGCGTCACCTGGTCGGTGGTCGTGAACCGCGCCTCGTCGGCCGGGCCGCCCTGGCCGGGTGCGAGCTCGTGGACGTCCTGGCGCTCGAGCACCGTGGCGGTGCGCGCGCGGATCTCGCTGACGCGCGCGCCCTGCGGGTGCGCGGAGGCAACCTCGACGATCGCCTCGCGCGTCCCGAACGAGTTCTGCAACGCGGTGAGGTTCGGGCGCG
Organism: Patulibacter medicamentivorans; assembly: GCF_000240225.1. Lineage (GTDB taxonomy): Bacteria > Actinomycetota > Thermoleophilia > Solirubrobacterales > Solirubrobacteraceae > Patulibacter > Patulibacter medicamentivorans. The sequence goes on along the minus strand of NZ_AGUD01000256.1, from coordinate 8,081 downwards.
CGACGCTGTCGCCGGTCAGCTCCGCCCCGAGCTCGACGAGGTCGCCCTCGGCCGACGCCGGCGCTTCGACCTGCAAGCGGTCGCGGCCGTCGAGCAGGAGCTCGGTGATGGCGAGGTCGTCGAACCCGAGGTCCTCGGCGCGGGCGCGGACCTCCTCGCGCCAAGTGACCGTGTCGACGTCGTAGCTCTTGCGGTCGCGGGTGCCCAGCGCGGCCGCCTCTGCACTGGCCTTGGTGTCGAGTCCAACGCCGCCGGCGGCGGCGAGCTCCTTCATCTGCTCCCGCCGGCGCGAGAACGCCTTGAGAACCTGCGCGTCGATCGCGCGCAGCTCCGCAGCGCCCTTGTGCACGTCGCCCCATTCAAGGCCGAGCCGCTCGCGAACCTCGGCGCGCAGATGCGCTTGGTAGAGCGTGCCGGCGGCCTTGGCGTGCTGGTAGATCGGTCGGGCGTGCAGCGCAGTCCAGCGGCCGTCGGGGCCTTCGGAGAGGTTCGCGCACACCACATGGGTGTGCAGCTGCGGATCCAGCGAGCGCGCCATCCGGTGTCGGTACGCGGCCGCGATCAATCCTCCCCCAGGCTGCACCACCGCGCCGGCCTTCCCGCGGCGGACCTTCACGGCCTCGTCCTCGAGGTACTGCAAAGCCGCGCGCACCGATCGCTCATGCGCGTCGACGAGGTCCGCGGCGGTCGCGGCGTCGGCGGTGGCGTAGAGGACGCTCACGGACTTCGGGGCGGAGAACGTCAGGTCGTACGCGGCGACCTTCGACGTCGACGCGCGCGGATTCAGCCGCCGCTCGAGCTCGGGATCGGACGGATCGATTCCCTCGATCATCGCGTTGAACTGCTCGGTGTCGACTTGGCCGGAGAGCCCCAGGCGGGCGGCTGCGGCGCCGGTCCATTCGCCGGGGGCTTCGCCCTTGCCGGAGTAGTAGTCGTCGCGGCCGCGGGCGACCTGCTGCTCGTAGTAGCGGTGCTGCCCGGGGGCGATCTTGCCGATCGAAAGCACATAAGCAATATAGCGCGCATTGCGCGCATAGCTGCACAGGCTGGGTGCAACTGTGTGTGCGTCGTTTGGGAGCTCTAGCGAGCAGGCGACGCACGGCAGTCACTTTGCGCTCGAGAGCTCAGCAGTCGTGGTGTGGTGCTGGGCGGGCGCGAAGTGCGTGGTCGCTCGTGGCTCGCCTGGTGCGAGATGCGACGTCAGGAGCGCTGGAGCTCGCTGGGTGCGGTGGCGCCGTTGGTGCGGTGCTGCTGGCGCGAGAGGTAGTTCGAGGTTCTGACCTCGTGTCGCCAACGCGTGGTGGGGCGCTGGTGGTCGCCGGCGGATCAGCCCTCCGCCTTCGGGTCAGTCTCCGCGGAGCCAGTCGCGGTCGCGGCGGCCGTGGAGCTGCCGCAGTTCCGTCTGGGTCTTCCCCAGGACGTCGCCTTCGCTGACGAGGACCTCGTCGTCGTACCAGCGCAGCGCCTCGCCGACGCTGCCGTCGGACCAGCGGACGATGACCCGGCGGGAGCCGCGGGCCTCGAGCGGGAGGGCCTCGAACCGGACGACCTCGGTGACCACTAACGGCACGGGCTGACTGTAGCCCCGCCGGCTCTCTAGGGGCAGTGCAGGGCCTCGCATGTTCCGGCTGTGGCCGCGGGCTGCATCTGAACGGCGCCCCGCGTGCCCCGCCCGCCCCGGCGGGCGGGGTGGGCGGTCAGGTCTGGCTGCGTGCGCTGCGTCGCCAGTGCGCGAGGACCTGGCGCGCGGTGACGGTGCGCGTGGTGATGTGGCGTTCGATCGGCTGGACGGTGAGGCCGCCGTCGACGGGCCTGCAGTCCACGCGGGCGTGGAAGCGGGCGCCGCGCACGTCGCAGAGGACGAGGTCGCCGGGCTTGATCCCGTGGAGCGTCATCGCGGGCGCCGACCGTCGGTGCGCGCACCGGCGCCGTGACTGCGCGCACCGTGTTCGTGGTGCGCGCGCATCGCGAATCTGCGGTCAGGAACGGCGATCTCGGCGCGCGAGAAGGACCGCCGGGGCGTGCCGCGCGACGGCAGGCGTAGAGGCTGCGCGCGGGTGCGCGCGGCGGGGGCGTCGTGCGCGCAGGGGGTGCGCGCGGTCTGCGCGCACCCCGCGGTGGTGTGCGCGGTGGTCACTGGCCGTGGTCCGTCCAGGTGTGGGCGGCCAGGGTGCCGACGCGGTCGACGACGTCGGCGATCGCGTCGATCCATGCGCGGTCGGCGTCGGTCTGGGGCGAGCGTCCGGCGGCGCCCTCGGCGGCGTCGAGGAGCACGCGGAGGTCGTCGGCACCGACGCGCACGGATCCGGGTTCGCCTGCGGGGAGGTCCTCGTTCTCGATGCGCGCGGCGAGGCGCTCGGCAAAGTTCCGGGGTGCCCAGCCGAGCACGCGGCCATGCTGCGCGGCCGCGCAGAGCGCGCGCAGCCGGTCAGCCATCCAACGTCGCGCGTCATCCGTCGGCGGGAGGCCGAGGAGGTGCCCGGCGTCGGTGAGACCGTGGACGATCGCCGCGCCGCACGGGGCGAAGCCCGCGCGCCAGGCGTCCGCGTGGTCCTGGTGGCCGACGCGGGCGGCGTCGTCGAGGACGCTGGTGATGAGGTCGTGCTCAGTGTCGTCGAGCAGGAGGTAGCGCGCGGTCGGGGCGACGGGCTCGACGCCGGCGATCTGGACGGCGAGTTCGGCGACGGAGGGCAGCGGCGCCCACCCGTCGAGCTCGACGACCTCGTGGCGGTCGCATGCGCGCTCGAGCGCGGCGAGCGACGCGGCGACGTCGCGCCGCGCGTCGCGCACGGCGCCGCGGCCGGGGGCGCTCATGCGCCACCGCCGAGGAGGTCGAACATCGACGCCTGCTCGGGCGCCTGCAGCCACGCGCGCAGTTGCGTCCACGTGCCGGTCGCCACGCACGCGATCCCGTAGGACGGCCGGGGCGGGGCGGCCGCCATCTTCGCGGGGTCATGCTGGTCGTAGGCGCCGCGCTCGTTGGTGTTCGCGCGCCAGTAGGTGTGCCACGCCCGGTCCGACGCCACGGCGGCGGCGTCGTAGACGTAGAACGTGATGCCGCCGGGGCGGACGTCTTCGCGGGTGACGCGATCCGGGCCGCTGCTGGAGCCGTAGAGGCCGGAGGCGTCGGCGAGGCGGTCGTACTCGGCCAGGCGTCGCGCGCCGACCTGGCGGGCTTCCTGGGCGGCCTCGCCGGTGAGGTGCTGCAGCGGGATGCGCGGCGCGTCGACGCCGGGCGCCCCCGTGGGCGCCGCCGTGGTGGCGGCGCCCGTGGTGGTCTCGGTGCTCATGCGGCGACCTCCGCGGCCGGAGCGGCCGTGGTCTCCGCGTCCTGGTCCTGGTCGGGGCCGAGGATGAGATCGCACGCCTTCTGGGCGCGCTGTGCGGCGATGACGACGAGCTTGGGGTCCTCGCCGATCCGCTCGGCCCAGTGCTCGACATAGGCGGCGTGGCGTTCCGTCAGCGGGGCGGCGTCGATCCCGGCGACGGTGCAGAGCATCGCGGCCGCCATCTCTGCGGTCAGCTCCTCCCGCGCGTACTTCTTGGACCCGAACGTCGCCGACGGGTCGACGAGGTCCGGGCGGTTCAGGCGGTCCGCGTGGCCAGTGGAGTGCGCCAGCTCATGGAAGAGGGTCGCGTGCCAGTCGGTGGCCTCGGTGAAGCGACCGCGGTCGGGCATCTGCACGTGGTCGCGGGCGGGGTTGTAGGAGGCGGAGTCGCCGCCCTCCCCCATGCTCGGGCCGTCCTCATATCCGGCGGCGATCGCCTCGGCCGTCTCGGCGGGGCTCCACTCGCCCTCGCCGATCTGCTCGACCTCTGGCACGTTCGTCAGGCCGTCGACCTGTGCAACGTTGAACAGCGCGAAGGTGCGCGCGAGGATCAGCAGGACGTACTGCCCGCGCTCGTCCTTTCGAATCGTGTCGCCGTTGGCCTTGGCGGCCGCGACGTCCGCGGGGGTCTTCAGGCGCTTCTTGGTCTGCTTCCAGAGGATCGCGGGGGTCGACTTCTCGCCCTTGCGGACCTGGCCGCCCAGCGTCTTGGCCTGCTTGAACGTCAGCCAGAACGGCGACGCGTACCCGGCCATCGCCAGGAGGAAGACGTTGATGCCACGGTACGGGCGGCCGCTGGCCAGGTTGCGCGGGATCGCGCCGGGCCCCTGGGTCCACGGCATCCGCCACGGGATCGTGCCGCGGTCCATCGCCTCGAGGACGGCGTCGGCGGCCATCTTGTACGCGTCGACGCGGTCGCGCTTGCGCTTGCGGGTCGTCTCGGTGCTGCTGGTCGCCTTGGGGGCGGTAGCCTGGGTCGGCATTGGAGGTCCTATCTCCGGTGTGTCGCCCGTCCTCCGTTAGCGCGAAGGGCGGGCCTCCCCCCGGTGTCCGTTAGCGCGGATCCGGGGGGTTCTTTGTTGGGGTTGCTGCTGCTTGCAGTCTACACTAAATAGGTGACTCACGCAACCCTTTTTAAGGTACATTTCGTGGGCTCTCGGGGGCGCTTGGTCCCTGCTCGGGGGGCTGGGGGTTTCCCCCAGTGCTGCCTGGCGTGACGAAGTCGCGCGCGCCACGGCCGGTGCTCCTGGTCGGCGCTCTCTCGGTCCCCGGAGGGGCCCACCCACGGGTTGTCCCTGCCGGGACGCTTCCATCACTGCCGTTGGTGAACGTCCCGTGGGCGGAGAGCCGCCGGCAGCTGCGTGGCGGGGCTAGGTGGCGGGGCTCTTTGGCGGGCGGCCGCGGCGGCGGGGCGTCGCGCGCCAGTGTTCGATCTCGGCGGTAAGCCAGAGGTCGGTGCGTCCGTGGGTGGCGACGGGTTCGGGGAACCCTTCGCGGCGCTCGTAGTGGTTGCGGACGGTCTGCTTCCCGACGCCCCAGCGCTCGGCGATCTCGGTGAGGCTGATCAGGCCGCCGGCCTTCTCGAGCGCGGCGTGGGCACGGCGCGCGGCGGCCGCGCGGGTCGCGAACGCTTCGAGGCCGGGGGTGTTCTCGGTGCCGTTCACCTGGTCGATCCTTACGGATCACCCCGACGCCACCGTGGAGCGTCGGGGTCTGCGTGGTGTCGCGATCGGACGGTCGTTCTCACGGGGTACCCACGCCGGTTCGGTGGTGGGAGCCGTTCGGAACGCGACCGGGGGGAGCTCCCAGATCAGAAGGGGATGTCGTCGTCGGCGCCGGCGCCCGCAGGGATTGGGTCGCGGTCTTCGGTGTTGGCGTCGGCGATGGGGTGCGGTCCGAATTCGATGTGGGCGCGGCGGAGGGTCCAGCCGATCTTGGGGTCGCCGTTCTTGTCGATGTAGGCGCGGGCGTCGAGGAGGCCTTCGGCGGTGACCCAGCGGCCTTTCTGGAGGTACTGCGCGGCGCGCGCCGCGGCATCTTCCCATTGCGGGACGTCGATGAAGCGGACGTCATCAGGCAGGCGGTGATCGCGCACAGCGATGGTCAGTTCGGCGATGGTCTTGTCGTTGCGGACGTTGAGCGCGTCGACGGGGTCTTGGACGAGGCGGCCGGTGATGGTGGTGGTGGACTGCATGGTCGGGGCCCTTCGGGTTGGGGATCTAGTCGCAGCGGCCCCACAGGCCCCGGTCGTGGCGTCTCGCGGTGCGTTGCGCGGCGTTGAGGCCGTCGAGCCTGGTGAGCTGCTGGTCGTAGGCGGCGACGCGGGCGTAGCCGCCGGCGACCTGGACGGTGGAAAGGTCACGGCCGCCGCCGGTGGGCTCGACGTAGCGCAGCAGGCGGCCGTAGCGGTCGCGGTCAGGCGCCGCGCGGTCGGTGCGGAGGACGACACGGGGGTGCGTACGGACCCATCTCTTGGCGTTCTTTGAGGCCTGCGGCCCGAAGCACTCGACGGGTGCGTTGGGTTTGACGGATTCGGGGCTGTTGATGCCCAGGACGCGGATCCGCTCGTCGGTGCGGTTGACCGTGGCGATGATCGTGTCGCCGTCGACGGCGCGGATGACGGCAACGGTGTCGGCGCTGGCGTTGTTACTACTGGCCTTGGCGATCAGGGCGGCGGTCACCCAGATCGGCGAGAGGACGAGAAGGAGCTTGAAACCGGCCCACGTCCATCGGGCGATTCCGATCAGCGTTCCGAAGAGGCCGAGAGCAACCATCATCCAGTTCTAGCGCACTTAGACACACGTATCCAACGTAATGCAGCAAGTAGTCCGCCGGAGGTGGCTCGAGTGGCTCGCTGGAGAGGTTGCTGCGCATGGCGGCGGGGGTGCGTTGGCGGGGGCTGAAATGGCCTCCCCCGCCCGAAGTCCGGGCTTGTAACTCAGGCGCCGAAGGCGCTCAGGTGTTCGGGAGTGCGGGGTGTCTAGAGCAGCCGGTCCATGGCCTCCCGGATCAGCGTGCCGATCACGGCCACCAACACGCCGTCGGTGATCTTCTGGCGCCTCGTCCGGCTGCTCTCGACAGGCTCGTAAGGCGGGTCCTTCGGGGTCATCGTCATTCCTTTGTCGCGGGGTTGCGCCCCGCGATCCCACGGCCCCGCGGCGAAGGACGGAACGTCTCCCCGAAGGACCCGCCGGACGAGCCGTCCCCGCTCCCCCGAACGCCCCACTCAATCCGGGTGGGGCGGAGGAGACCACCCCTCAAGAGGCCCGTCCGCGTCAGCGGACAGGCCGGCAGGAACGACGACGGCCCGCCAAGGGCGGGCCGTCGGGTCCTTCGTTGAAAGTGCAACCCAACAACAAGAGGAACACCGCCAGCGTCGCACACCGCCCGGCCGCCGCGGACGACCTGACGGGCGGTTCTGGGGTTCTTCGAACGACGCCGGCGATCTGTGACCGCCGGTGTTCACCAACGCCTCGCGGCCGCCTCGACGATCAGCGACGCTGCGTGGTGCGCGGCGACCGCCGCGTCGGAGATCGCCTCGGCGATCTCAGCGTAGCGCTCGTCCTCGGGGTGCAGCTGCGTGGCGCGGCTGGTGCGGCTGGCGAGGTCCAGCAGCTTCTTCGCGGTGTCGGCGACGTCATGCAGCACCACCGGCGCGTCCTGAAGGTCCTGCGGTGCGGTGCTCGGGGGGAGGAGAGAAGTCATGGGACACGACCGGACGGCCCGACGAGCCGGCCGGAGCCGCGCGCAGCGCGGGGAGCGCCCGCAGGGCGCCGAAGGCCGGCGAGTGGGCCGTACAGTGCCCCCTGACGTATCGCTCTCCCCCACGCCGTGGCTCAGGCCCTGCGCGGTCATGGGGTGCATGTCGTCCTGGGCGCCGCCGCGGCGACGGTTCGTGTCCTCCCCTCCGCGAACCGTCGCGCGCCCAGCCCCGTCCTGGGCCGCCTTACGGTGCAGCGATGACCGACGACCAGGAGCCGCCCCCCGGCTCCCTGGCGGGCCGCCTGGACCGGCCGGTGACGTTCAAGGCCGCGGTCGAACTCGTCGGCAAGCACCCGCAGACGATCCGACGGTGGATCCAGAGCGGGACGCTCGAGGCGTTCGTCCTCGGGCACCGCGAGCTCCGCGTGACCCGCGGGTCCCTGCAGCCCTTCACCGATAATGCGGGCGTCTCGGACGAGCCGGCGCCTGCAGTGCCGGGGCGGCCAGCGGGTGGTCTGTACTACCCCGAATGGGTCCTGTTCGACGGCGCGCCGTTCGCGTACGCCCCGGTCAGCACCGGTGCCCCGGATCCCGGTCTAAACCGGGGGTCGTAGCGTGGGCTCGCGTTCTGACGCGAGAAGTCCGCTGCCTTGCGCGCGGCTGGACGCGGGATGGGCGCGCGAGAAGCTGGCGTGGGAGGTCGGCGTGAGCCCGGCCTCAATGCTGCGCTGGGAGCTGTCTGGGAAGCAGCCGCAACGGCAGGAGCACGTCGATCGACTCGCGCGGGTCCTCGACCGGCCGGCGGACGAGCTTGCCCCCGGCCGGGAAGACGAGGTCCCAGTGTCGACCGGCAGTCGTAGCGTGGGCTCGGGTTCTGACGACGCGAGGAGTCCGTCGCATCGCGCGCGGCTAGATGCGGGATGGACCCGAGAGAAGCTGGCGTGGGAGGTCGGCGCGAGCCAGGCCTCGCTACTGCGCTGGGAGCCGTCCGGGAAGCAGCGTCGACGGCAGGAGCACGTGGATCGGCTCGCGCGGGTCCTCGATCGGCCA
>NZ_AGUD01000257.1 GCF_000240225.1 Patulibacter medicamentivorans | reverse complement strand
CGCCGCGCGCCGGCCGCTTCCGCGGCACGCGATCGTCCGGCGTCACGCACCTGACGTTGCCCGGCAGCGCCACGATCGCGTGCCCGCCGGCCGGCGGTCCGCGCCCCTGTCGCCGGCTGCGGACGACGCTGGCCGCGCAGCCGCCGCGCCCGCTCGCGGAGCTGGCCGACGCGCTCGGCGTCCGCTGGGCGATCCTCGAGACGGCGACCGCCTGCTCACTGCGCGTCGGGCTGCGCTGCCGCGGGATCCCGCTGGCCGCCGCCCGCCGCGAATCGCTGCGCACGCATGTGCGGGGGCCCGCACCCAGCTCGATCGGCTACGGGGTGATCGCGGTCCGCGCCGCGCCCTGACACGGATCCGCCGCCCAGGGCGATGGAGGGAGCGTGATCTCCCGACCCAGGAACCCGATGCGGCTCGTCCCCGCCGTCCTCGTCCTCGCCCTCGCCGCTCCGCCGGGCGCAGCCGCCGCGCCGGTCGCCGCGCTGCGCGGGGACGCCGACCGCGACGGCCGGATCGACGTCGCCGGCGACCGCGACGTGGCCGCCCAGCGGACCGGCACCGTCGCCGCCGGCGTCCTCGTGCTGCCCAACGTCGACGACGACAGCGGCCGCTGCGCGGCCGAGCTGGCGAAGCTCGTCGAGAAGCCGTTCACGCCGGCGGCGGCCGCCGCTTGCCGCGACGGCGCCGACGACGTCGTCAACGGCGACCGCGACGCGCTCGACCTGGCCGAGCTGCGGGTGATGCCGTGGACGGGCGCGCCCGACGACGCCGACGGCAGCGTCCGGATCGCGACCGACCAGCAGCACGCGCGGCTGTTCCGCCGCGACGGCGGCCGCTGGTCGCCGGCGGCCGCGCTCTCGGCGGCTGACCTCCGCGCCGGGGTCGTGCTGGGGCTCGAGGCGACCGCCATCGCCGGCGACGGCGGCTGGGACGGGCGGATCGAGGTCGCGCTCGAGGTCCGGGCCGGCGGCCAGACGGCGAGCGACCAGCTGGCGGCCCACGTCGCCCCCGTGCTGCTGGTGCCACAGACCGCGCCCGCGCGGACGCTGTTCGCCAACGCGCCGAAGAGCCGGCGCCAGATCGACGCCGATCACCGCGAGTCCCGCGCGCAGGTCGGCCGTACCGTGAAGTTCCTGAGGACGGCGAAGCGCAAGGACGTGCCGAAGTTCCTGCGGCGCTACCACCGCGATCCCGAAAGCTACCGCGCGATCGGCCGTCGCCAGGCGGACAACGTGCGGTCGCTCAGTCTGGCGGGGCGCGCGTTCGACCGGCGGCTGAAGGCCGCGGTCGCGGCGGTCGGCCTCGGCCGCCAGCTCACGACCGACCCCGACGCGTGGGCGTTCGTGCAGGACCAGTTCGAGCCCGCCTACGCCGCGGTCCCCGGCCCCGACGGCAGCCGCGTGGTGCGGGTCGCGCTGCGGTCGACCGGGTTCGCCGACGAGCGGGCGGCCGACCTGGCGCGCCACGGCGACACCGCCTGGCTGCTGCGGACCCTTCGCGGGGCCGACTCCGGCGTCGCGCTCGGAGGTTCCACCAAGAGCCCGTGGGAGATGGACGGCGGGCTGGAGGCGACGCCGCCGGTGCCCGGCGCGCCCCACGGCAAGGTCCTGGTCAGCGGCTCCGAGGCCGCACGGGCGGCCACCGTCATCACGGCGCAGGGCGCCCAGCCGGCGCTGACCGTCGACACCGGCTGGCTGCAGGTCGGCCACGTCGACGAGATCTTCGCGTTCGTCCCGGCCGCAACGCCCCGTGGCTGGGCGCTGGTGGCCGCCGACCCGGGCGGGGCGCTGCGGCGGCTGCGGAAGCTGTCGGCGCGCGAGCGGCGGCGGGCCCGGGTGGTCGGCTCGGCCGACCGCTACGACGATCAGGCGCGGCCCCTGCCCTCCCCCACCGTCGCCGCGCTGCTGCGCTCGAAGATCGCCGACCAGAGCGCCACGGCGGCCCGCCGGATCGACGCTCAGCTGGTCGTCCTGCGGCGCGAGCTGGGCCTGACCGACGCCGACGTGGTCCGCGTGCCGGTGCTGTTCGGCATCGCCCAAGACACGCGCCGGCAGATCGCGTGGACCGGTAACGTCGCCAACGGCCTGGCCCCGGGCGGCCGGACCTTCCTGGCCGCCACCCCGCACGGCCCGGTGGTCGGCGGCCGCGACCTCTTCGCCGACGACGCCGCCCGGGCGCTGAAGGCGAAGGGCATCACCGTCCGCTGGGTCGACACCTGGCCATCGCCGCACGTGCGGCAGGGCGAGGTGCACTGCTTCACCAACGCGCTCCGCGACCTGGGCGACGGCGCCTGGTGGCGCCGCTGAGTCGCACCCGAACCAGACTGGACGTTCGCTCAGGCACCTACCGGCTCTGCTACGTGCGCGGCCCGGCGGAATCATCGTCGAGCTGGCGGAGAAGCTGGAGCCGCCGGCAGCTGCACGGTGACGGAGAGCCCCCCTCCGGCCCGCGGATCGAGGGTGAGGGTTCCGCCATGCGCCTGGGTGACGCTCTTGACGATCGCCAGGCCCAGGCCGACGCCCGCGTGGTCGCTGCGAACGCGGCTGCTGCCGCGCTGAAACGGCTCGACCAGCGTCGACGCCACCTGCGGCGCGACCTTCTCGCCGGTGCTCTCGACCGTGAGCACGGCGCCGCGGGGCCCGACGCCGGTCGTGATCCACACGGTGCCCGCTTCCGGCAGGTTGTGGACGATCGCGTTGTGCAGGAGGTTCGTGCCCAGCTGCAGCAGCAGCGCGTGCGAGCCGAGGGTCGGGGCCACGTCGCCGAGGGTCTCGATCTCGACGCCGCGCTCCTCGGCGAGCGGCAGCAGCGTCTCGACCGCCTCCTCCGCGACGAGGGACAGGTCGACGGGCTCGCGGACGAAGGAGCGCTGATCGGCGCGGCTGAGCAGCAGCAGCGCCTCGGTCAGCTCGATCGCCCGCGCGTTGACGGCGTGGAGGCGCTCGACCAACTCGCCGTTGTCGCGGTCCGGATCCTTGCGGGCCACGTCGAGCAGCGTCTGCGTGACCGCCAGCGGGGTGCGCAGCTCGTGGGACGCGTTGGCGGCGAAGCGCTGCTGCTCGGCGACCTGCGCCTCGAGCCGCGCGAGCATCGCGTCGAAGCTGTCGGCGAGCTCGCGGAACTCGTCCTTGCGGCCCTCCAGCCGGACTCGGTGGGCCAGCGATCCGCCCGCGGCCACGCGCGTGGCGGCCGTGATCCGCGCCAGCGGGGTGAGCATCCGCCCGGCGAGGAACCACCCGCCGACGAGGCCGAAGACCAGCAGCGAGCCCAGCGCGATCGACGCCTTCGGCACGAAGGCGTCCAGGAGGTCGGATCGGGAGGGACCGGTGATCAGCACCGCACGGCCGGGCGGCGCCGCCCGGTCGACGACGTCGGGGACGTAGCGCAGCAGGAACACCCACACGACCGCGAGCAGCAGGACGCCGGCGACCATCAGGAAGCCGGCGTAGCTGAGGGTCAGCTTGAGGCGCGCGCTCAGCCCGGGGCGCCTATCCACGGACGTCTCCCCCACGCTCGCCGTCCTGCGCGTCGATCCGGTAGCCGACACCGGCGACGGTGGCGATGATCCCGGGCTCGCCGAGGCGCTTGCGCAGCGCCGAGACCGTGATCCGCACGGCGTTGGTGAAGGGGTCGGCGTTCTCGTCCCACGCCCGCTGCAGCAGCTCCTCGGCGCTGACGACGCCGCCCTCGGCCGCGACCAGGACCTCGAGCACGGCGAACTGCTTGCGGGTCAGCGCCACGTAGCGGCCGTCGCGGTAGACCTCGCGGCGGAACGGATCCAGGCGCAGGCCCGCGATCTCGCGCACGGGAGGCCTGCTGTGGGCGCGCCGGCGGTCGAGCGCCCTGAGCCGGAGCACGAGCTCCTGCAGCTCGAACGGCTTCGTGAGGTAGTCGTCGGCGCCGAGCCCGAACCCGGAGGTCTTGTCGTCGAGCCGGTCGGCGGCGGTCAGCATCAGGATCGGCATGCCGCTGCCGGAGGCGACGATCCGCTCGGCGATCTCGTCACCGGACGGCCCGGGAACGTCTCGGTCCAGGATGGCGATGTCGTAGGCGTTCACGCTCAGCAGCCGCAGGGCCGTGTCGCCGTCGCCCGCGATGTCGGCCGCGATCGCCTCCAGGCGCAGGCCGTCGCGGATGGCCTCCGCCATGTACGGCTCGTCCTCGACGATCAGCACACGCACCCTTCGAGGCTAACGCCGGCGCATATCGTCGGCGTATCGAAAACCCCATACGGGCGGGCAACACGCAGCGGCGTTCACTGCGGCAATGCTCCGCAGCGCACCCAGACGAACCGCGGTCCGCCCCACGCGCTCGCTCGCCTCCCCGGGCTCCCCGGTCGCCCCGGCGGTGGGGGTCGCGATCTACGGTTGCGAGCCGGACGAGGCCGCCCTGTCGCGGCAGATGGCGCCGCGGCTGGGCGTGGTGCCGACGATCATCGAGGCGCCGCTGTCGGAGGCGACCGTCGGGTTCGCGGCCGGCAACCGCTGCGTCAGCATCGGGCACAAGACGCGCGTCGGCGACCGCACGCTGCTCGCGCTCAGCGAGGCCGGCGTGCGGTACGTGTCCACGCGCAGCGTCGGCGACAACCACATCGACGTCGGCTACGCGCAGCGCGTGGGGATCGTCGTCGAGACGGTCGCCTACTCGCCCGACAGCGTGGCGGACTACACGCTGATGCTGACGCTGATGGCGCTGCGGCACGCCCGGTCCGTCATCAGGCGGGCCGACGCCCACGACTACAGCCTGGGCGGCACCCGCGGGCGGGAGCTGCGCGACCTGACCGTCGGAGTGGTCGGAACCGGTCGGATCGGCGCCGCGGTGCTGGATCGGCTGCGGGGGTTCGGCTGCCGCGTCCTGGCCTGCGACCCGCGGCCCACCACCTGCGCGGACTACGTCACGCTCGACGCGCTGCTCGAGCAGAGCGACGTCGTGACCCTCCACACGCCGCTGACCGCGGCGACGCACCACCTGCTGGATCGCCGCCGGATCGAGCGGATGCGGCCCGGCGCCGTGATCGTCAACACCGGACGCGGCGGGCTGCTCGAGACCGAGGCGCTGATCTTCGGCCTGGAGAGCGGCAGGCTGGGCGGCGCGGCGCTGGACGTCGTCGAGGGCGAGGAAGGGGTCTTCTACGCCGACTGGAGCGACCGGCCGATCCCGAGCGAGGCGCTGCTGCGGCTGCACGAGCTGCCGAACGTGCTGATCAGCCCCCACGTCGCCTACTACACGGACCACGCGCTGCGCGACACCGTCGAGGCCAGCCTGGCCGGCTGCCTGGCCTTCGAGGGCGGGGCCCGGCATGCGTAGGTCGAAGGTCGGGATCCTCTTCGGCGGCTGCTCCGAGGAGCATCCGATCTCCGTCAAGTCGGCGCACGAGGTCGCGCGCCACCTCGATCTCGAGAAGTACGAGCCCTACTACGTCGGGATCACCGCGGACGGCGCCTGGCGGCTCTGCGACGGCCCCGACCCCGCGTGGGAGGACGGCCCGCACCATCCGGTCGTCCTGTCGCCGGACCGCGGCACCCACGGCCTGCTCGTGCTGGAGCCGGGCCCGCCCGCCCGCTACGAGACGATCAGCCTCGACGTGGTGCTGCCGGTGCTGCACGGCAAGCGCGGCGAGGACGGCGCGATCCAGGGGCTGCTGGAGCTCTCCGGGATCCCCTACGCGGGCTGCGACATCCAGAGCTCGGCCCTCTGCATGGACAAGTCGCTGACGTACATGGCGGTCAGGGCGGCGGGCATCGCGACGCCGAGCTTCCGGACCGTCGAGGCGGGCGAGCGGGCCGATCCCGCCGAGCTCGCCTACCCGGTCTTCGTCAAGCCGGCCCGCTCGGGCTCGTCGTTCGGCGTCAACAAGGCCTCGCACCCGGGCGAGCTGCCGGCCGCGATGCGCGCGGCGCGACGCTACGACGCGAAGGTGGTGATCGAGGAGGCCATCTCCGGCAGCGAGGTGGGCTGCGCGATCCTCGGCGACCACGGTGAGCTGCTGGCCGGCGAGGTCGACCAGATCGCACTGTCGCACGGCTTCTTCCGGATCCACCAGGAGGACGATCCGGAGAGCGGCTCGGACAACGCGACCGTCACCGTTCCCGCCGACATCCCCGAGGCGTCGCGCGCGCTCGTCCAGGAGACGGCGAAGGCCATCTACCGCGCCCTCGGGTGCCGGGGGCTGGCGCGGGTCGACATGTTCCTCCAGGCGGATGGCCGCGTGATCCTCAACGAGGTCAACACGCTGCCCGGCCTGACCTCCTACAGCCGCTACCCGCGGATGATGGCGGCGGCAGGGCTGCCGCTCGGCGACGTGCTCGACCGGATGCTGTCGCTGGCGCTGGCCGGGGGCGGGCGATGAGCGGCGACTTCGCCTTCGTCGACGAGCTCGTGGACGGGATCCGCTGGGACGCGAAGTACGCGACCTGGGACAACTTCACCGGCAAGCCGGTGGCCGGGTACCTGGTCAACCGCATCGTCGGCACCACGGCGCTGTGCGCCGCCCTGCGAGCCGCGCGCGACGCGGCCACGTCCGTGGGCTTCGGCCTGCTGCTCTGGGACGGCTACCGCCCGCAACGCGCCGTCGACAGCTTCCTGCGCTGGATCGAGCAGCCGGAGGACGGCCGGACGAAGCCGCGGCACTATCCCAACATCGACCGGGCCGAGATGGTCCGCCAGGGGTACGTGGCCGCGAGGTCGGGCCACAGCCGGGGCAGCACCGTCGACCTGACGCTCCACCACCTGGCGACCGGCGAGCTCGCGGCGATGGGCGGCACCTACGACCTGATGGACCCGGTCTCCCGTCACGGAGCGCCCGCGATCTCGCCCGTCGAGGCGGCGAACCGCGACCGCCTCCGCTCGATCATGACGGCCTCCGGCTTCACGCCCTACGACTGCGAGTGGTGGCACTACACCCTCGACGACGAGCCGCATCCGGACACCTACTTCGACTTCCCGATCGCCGGCGACCTGGCCGTGCCCACGGCCGTCGCGGGGTGAGCCGTGCGCTTCTCGACCGCTGAGCTGACGGCCCACCTGGGCGGCGAGCTGATCGGGCCCGACGTCGTCGTCGACGGCGCGAGCATCGACACCAGGACGATCCGGCCGGGGCAGCTCTACGTTCCGATCTCGGCCAGGCGCGACGGCCACGACTTCGTCCCGACCGCGCTCGAGGCCGGCGCGGCGGCGTACCTGACCGCGCGCGAGCCGGTCGGCGGGACAGCCATCCGCGTCCCCGATACCGGCGCGGCGCTGCTGCGCCTCGGGGCGCTGGCCCGCGATCGGGTCGGCGGCGCGATCGGGGTCACGGGATCGGTCGGCAAGACCACGACGAAGGACCTGCTCGCCGGCTGCCTGGCGTCGACCTTTCGCGTCGCCGCGAGCGAGCGGTCGTTCAACAACGAGCTGGGGCTGCCGTTGACCTTGCTCGGCGCCCCCGAGGCCCCGGAGTGGGTGGTCCTCGAGATGGGCGTCCGGCGCGAGGGCGACATCGAGCGGCTGGCCGAGGTCGCGCGTCCCGACGTCGGCATCGTGACCCGGGTCGAGATGGCGCACGTCGAGTACCTGGGCGACCTCCACGGCGTGGCGCGGGCCAAGAGCGAGCTGGTGGCCGCGCTGCCGGCGTCGGGCGTCGCGATCCTGAACGCCGACGACCGCCGCGTCGACGCGATGGCGCCGCTGAGCGCCTGCCCCGTGCTGCGGTACGGCATCGACGCCGACGCCGACGTGCGGGCCGACGACGTCACCGTCGACCGCGACCTGCGCGCGCGGTTCCGGCTGTCGTCGCCGTGGGGACGGGCCGAGGTCCGCCTGGGGCTGCACGGCGTCCACCAGGTGGCCAACGCGCTGGCCGCGGCGTCGGCCGCGCTGTGGTGCGGGGTCCCCGTCGACGCCGTGGCCACGGCCCTCGGGGAGCGCCGCGGCTCGCCCTGGCGGATGGAGGTCCACCAGCTGCCCGGCGGCCCCGTCCTGGTCGTCGACTGCTTCAACGCGATCCCCGCGTCGGCCGAGGCGGCCGTGCGCTCGCTGGCCGCGCTGCCGGGCGAGCGCAAGCTGGCGCTGCTCGGCGTGATGGCCGAGCTGGGGGACCGAAGCGCGTCCGAGCACCGCCGGATCGCCCGGCTGGCGGAGGAGCTCGGAATCGACGTGGTCGGCTACGGGACCGGCCTCTACGGCGACGCGCACGTGACCGGCGTCGACGACGCCGTCGCGCTGCTGCGCACGCTCGGTCCCGGCGACGGGGCGCTGATCAAGGGCAGCCGCGTGGCGCGGCTCGAGGACGTGGTCGGCGCCTACGGCGAGGCGGTCGGCGCCCCGTCGCTCGCCCCCGGGGCCGCGGCCTGACGATCGCGCGCGGCGCCTATCGCCGGCATATCGAAAACCGCATACGGGCTGGCAACGCCGCGGTCCGTTGACTGCGGGCATGAGCTACGGCAAGCAGGCGGAGCAGGCGACGGCGGAGATGGCCAACGCGGTCGAGGAGCAGGGGTGGTGCGTCGTCGGAGCCCTCGAGCGGCCCCTCGCCGGCCGCCTGCGGCGGGCGGTCGACGAGGTGGCGGCGCGCTCCGCCGACGCCACCGCCAGCGGGCAGCTGCACCAGCTGTCGGGCCTGGCCCAGCACCGCGATCTGGCCGAGGTCGTCGACTGGCCGCCGCTGCTGGCGCTGGCGGTCGAGCTGCTCTCGCCCAACATCTCGATCAACCACTCCCATCTCGACGTCCACCCGCCGCACCCGCCCACCGGGGCCCATCGCTGGCACCGCGACAACGGGCTGCTGGGCCGCGACATGCGGCTGCTGTGGCGCGATCAGCCCCGCGTGACCCTGAAGGTCGCGGTCTACCTGACCGACGTGGCGTCCCCGGACGACGGCGCGCTCGAGGTGGTCCCTCGCAGCCACCTCGACACGCGGTCGCGCTACCCCAACGAGGACCAGCCCGACGGCGTGCCCGTCCTCGGTCCGGCGGGCACGGTCGCCGTGTTCGACGCGCGGCTCTGGCACCGCCGGCGGGACAACCTCGGCCCGCGCGTGCGACGGGCGATGTTCATGGCCTACAGCTACCGGTGGCTGACCTCGCGCGACGTCCCGTTCGAGGCCGTGCCGGAGTGGGCTGCCCTGTCGCCGATCCGCCGGCAGCTGCTCGGGGACCAGACGGTCGACCCGTTCTACTGGGCTGCCGGCGAGCTGCCGCTCGATCCGCGCTTCGCCGAGGTCCAGGAGGCCGCATGACCCGCGCCGCGAGCAGGGCGGTCGGCGGCGGCCGCACCACCGGACCGGCACGGATCGCGATCCACCGCACGCGGATTCGCAGGCGGCGGCTCGGCGGTCTGCTCGCCGTGGTCGCGGCGATCGTCGTCGTCGCCGGCTACCAGCCGCTGGCGTCCTCGTCCTCGATGGGGACGTCCGCGATCGACGCCCTTCGCGGCGAGCACCGCGATCGCGGCCCCGACTTCCGCGCGTCGCTCGGCGAGGCCGCGGGCGCCATCCCCGACGGCACGACCGTCTTCGACGACGAGGTCCCGGGCGTGGCCAACCTCGATCCGACGCTGCTCGCCGCGCTGCGCCAGGCGGGGTCGGCGGCCGCCGCCGAGAGGATCCAGCTCCTCGTCGACAGCGGCTGGCGGTCCGCCGAGTACCAGGAGCACCTGCTCCGGGAAGCGGTCGCGAAGTACGGCTCCGAGACCGAGGCCGCCCGGTGGGTGGCCACCCCCACGACGTCCGCCCACGTGTCGGGGGACGCCGTCGACATCGGGCCCCCCGACGCCGCGGCGTGGCTGTCCGCGCACGGCGCCGCGTACGGGCTCTGCCGGGTCTACGGCAACGAGCCCTGGCATTTCGAGCGCCGCCCCGACGCCGCCGCCCAGGGCTGCCCGCCCCCGTACGCCGACCCGACCCACGATCCGAGGATGCGGCGGTGACCCGTCGCGCCGTCGCGGTGTGCGCAACGTCACGGTCCAAACCCCACATTCGGAGGGGGTCGGCGGTCTTGGAGCCGCGACAGGTGAGGCGAGCTCGTCGTTCCGACGGGCCTCCTCCCCACCAGGTCACTCTCCCCTATGACGACACCAACGAAGCTGCTTCCGGCGGCCCTGCTCGGCACCGCCGTCGCGCTGCTCGCGGCGCCGGCCGCCCAGGCCCACGACGCTGTCAACCGCTATCCGGCGCCCGTCGACGCCCGCACGTTCGACGCCACCACCGGCGGCTGGGACGTACGGGGCCAGGCCCCCGGAACGACCGGCCTGTCCCTCTCCAGCGCCCGTGCCGACGCCGCCGGCGACGGTCTGCTGCGGGTCCGGATCACCGGCGCCGCCTCGCGCGCCGGTTCCGGCTCGGTCACCTGGACCTCGCCCGCGTTCGACTACCGGGGCTCCGGCGACCACGCCCCGAAGGCGCAGAGCCTGGTGCTGCGGCAGCGCACGACCGGCCAGCTCGGCCGGCTGTTCGCCGACCAGCCGCTGACCGTCTCGGTCGTGCCGGCCCGCGGCGGCGCCCCGGTCGCGACCGCGCAGGTCGCCGGGCCCGGCGACGGCTGGGCCGACCGCCGGACCGAGATCGACGCTGCCGCGCTGAAGCTCGGCGGCTCGTACCGGCTGCGCTTCACCCTCGCCGCGACCACCACGGCCCGCGAGCGGGTCGACGGCGCGATCGAGAGCGATTGCGTCGCCCTCGTCGCCGCCAGCGCGGCGGTTGCGGGCGACGCCTGCGCCTCGGCCGGCGGCGCCGCGGTCCTGACCGGCACCGAGGCGGCCGCCGCCACCGGTACGACGACCGAGGGCACGACGACCGGCGCCACGACGACCGAGGGCACGACGACCGGCGGTACGACGACCGAGGGCACGACGACCACCGGCGCCACGACGACCGGCGCCGACGGAACGACCACGGGCGGCACCGCCACCGGGGCCGACGGCCACGGCGATCACGGCGACCACGGCGGCGCCCAGACCACCGCGACCGAGCCGGACAGCGGGTCCGGCAGCGGCGAGCACGGGGGCCACATGGGCCAGTCGGGCCTGGCCAACTCGGGCACCGGCATGGTCTACGTCGACGACGTCGACGGTCGCACCTTCGACCGCTACGAGGGGATGTGGACGCAGAGCCGCGACCGCTCGGCCTGCGTGCTGCTCGCGATCTGCGCGGTCGCCGACGGCAACTGGGCCTTCGACGGCACCAACGGCCTGATCCGCGTCCAGCTGAACGGCTCGAGACTCCCCAGCGGCGCCGTCTCGCACTTCTGGACGTCCCCGGCGTTCACCTATCGCGGCCACGACGGCGACCTGCCGGACAAGAACGTCGTCCAGTACCGCCTGCGCGCCAACGTCAAGCGCTTCCAGCCCGGCGAGCTCGAGAACGGGCGCTACATCGTCCAGGTCCTGGACCAGGACAAGAAGGTCGTGGCCCAGAACGGCGGCCGCGAGCTGACCCCCACCGCGAACTGGAAGGCCGCCAGCTACGAGGTCCCCGCGACCGCCCTGCGCCTCGGTGGGACCTACCGCCTGCGGATCGTCACGGAGTTCGCCAAGAAGCGCGGCTCGCAGACCAGCGGCACCGTCGACTGGGACTGCGTGGCGCTCGTCGCCAAGGGGCCCGGCATGACCGGCAGCGAGGGCTGCGGCCCGAAGGACGAGCCGCCGAACCCGGGCGAGTGGGTCATGGGCGGCGGCACGAGCCCGGTCTGCTCGAGCCCGCTGAGCTTCCTGGTCGGCCCGCTCGACGCGACGCTGAAGCAGCTCCTGACCGGACCGAACCGCCTGGCCGCCGGCGTCGGCGCGACCACCGCGGACCTGGTCAACGCGCTGCTCGACCCGGCCAAGCCACTCTCGGTCGCGCTCGGCCAGGTGCTGAGCCGGTTCGCCGCCACGGCCGGCGCGCTGACCGGGCCGCTGGCGCGCCTCGCGGGGCCGTTGCGGGGGATCAGCGAGCCGCTGTTCGGCGCCCTGAGCCCGGCCACCGGCCTGCTCAACTGGGTCCTCAGCCCGGTGGCGCAGCTGGTCAGCACCGCGACGGGCGCGATCGTCGGGCCGGTGGCGCAGCTCGCCGGCACCCTGCTGTCGCCGCTCGGCTACCTGACGGCGCCGCTGATGCCGATCTACGACAGCCTCGTACGGCCGATCGTGCAGCCGCTCCTCTCGGCGATCCTCGACCCGATCCGCCAGAACCTCGGCGTGGTCCTCGGACCGAACGGGCTCAAGGTCCTGCGCGACATCATGGATCCGCTGAGCACCGCGGCGACGGGCCTGGTCGGCCCGGTCTCCGCGGCGATCGGGACGCTCCATCCGATCCACGCGACGATCGTCGGGCTGCTGGATCCGATCTACCAGTCGACCATCGGCGCCCTCGGCCCGAACGCCGGCAAGTTCACGTCGTTCCTGAACAAGGCCTACGTGCACTCGTTCCCCGGCTGCGGCGACCTCACCGCGCACCAGCACTAGGCGCGCGGACCGCTTCCACCCCAATCCCCCGAAAGGACGCACCATGTCCCTGACCACCGTCACGCGACGGCGGCTGGCGACGCTCGGCACCACGATCGCGACGGCCGCCCTGGCCGTCGGGATCGGCGCCGGCGCCGCGAGCGCCTCCGTCACCTCGACCACCGCCGCGGCCCGGGCCGGGCTCTCGGCCTCGTCGCCGGCCACGACCACCGGCAGCAGCGCCAAGGCGAAGGCCCGCCGGGCCGCGGCCCGCAAGGCCAAGGCCCGCCGTCAGCTCCGCGCCCGTCGCGCGGCGCTGCCGTACGCGCCGGAGTCCGTGCTCCGCTCGAGCTCGCCGCTGGCCCCGCGCGTCGCCGCTCCGGCGCCGCTGCTCAGCGGCCAGCTCCCGGCCGGCGCCGACCCGTCCCGCGTCAAGCAGATCACCATCGTCCTGAACCAGGGCGCGCTGGCCGGCGGCCGGGCGTCGATGCGGACGATCGGCCCGTTCAGCGGGATCCTCCAGTTCCTCGGCCTCGGTGCCGTGGCCGACCTGTCGGCCTGGTTCGACAACACGATGAACTACGCGATCTCGGCCCTCGTGCACGGAGTCGCCAACCCGATCCTGGCGGTGCCGGTCGTCGGCGACCTGCTGCGCCCGGTCGCCCAGGCGCTGTTCACCGCCGGCAAGGTCGTGCTCAACGTGATCTTCCCGGTCACCGGCTCGACCAAGCCGACCGCGATCCAGGTCGGCAGCGGCCCGACCATCCCGCTGACCGGCGACGCCGCGTCGACGCTGCGGGCCGTCGGGGGCCGCTGATCCCTCCGCCGCTCCCGGGACCGGGGGGTCCCGGGAGCGGCGCCCGTCCGTTGGCGCTCCGCCCGTCCCGCGAGCGGACTTGCGCTCTAGGGGAACATTGGTACAGTTCTAGCCTCACTGCACCAACCCCTCCCCTCGCCATGCCTCCTCGACGCTCCGCCCCCGCTGTCCGCCTCGCCGGCGAAACCCACCGGCAGCTGCTCGCGATCGGGGCTCCGCGCTGGCAGGACAGCCTCGACGTCCACGCCGCGCTCAAGCGCCTCGTGCACGTGCGCGGCAGCGTGGTCGTCGAGGAGGGCACCGACGGTCGCCTGCGACCGCTCGAGGCCTACGCCCCGGAGGGACGGGCCCTCGTGCTCGGCACGCTGGTCCACGCGCTCGACGGCCCGCTGGCGGGATCGATGGGGATCGCCCTCGGCGGCGACGAGGTCAGCGCCACCCACGCCGACCTGGCTCCGATCGTCGAACGCCACGACGACGAGACGACGATCCTCGGTGCCCCGATGCCGTGGCACCGCACGCTGGTCCTCGCCGAGGCGGTCGAGCGCTCGACCGAGGCGATCGACGAGGTCGTCGACGAGCACCGCGGCACGGTCGTGCGCACCAGCTCCCGGCAGGTGCACCGCTCGTTCTCCACGAAGCCGGGCGACCAGCCGGCGGTCCGCCGCCACGTGGAGCGCGACTACCGGGGCCTCTCGGCCGACCTGGCGGCGCTCCGCACCGGCGCCTGAGCCCGGCCGGCGCTCACCCCGCGACCGCGACGACGCCGGCGACGACGACCGCCGCCAGCACCACCGCGGGGACGACCAGCAGGTCGAACGCCTCGCGGGGCGTCGGCGGCGCGCTCCGCCGCTCGCGCGCCGGCAGCCGCCCGCCCTCGCCGGACGACCGCGGGGACCGGCCGCCGGACCTCACCCGAGCAACCGGTCCAGGAGCGGGCTCCGGAAGATGCCGTGCGGGTCGAGCCGCGTCAGCGCGTCGACCGTCGGCCGCCAACCGCCGCGGCCCCCTCCGGCGTCGAACGACGCCGGAATCACGCGCTCCAGCACGTGCCGGCTGCGCCAGGCGCCCTTGCGAGCGTAGCCCCAGCCCTTGCTCCACTCGACGCGAACGCCGACCTCCCCCGGATCGAAAGCCGCCAGCAGCCAGCGCTCGAAGGCGACCATCCGCGCGATCGCGCCCGGCGCGCCGGGGATCGTCAGCAGGTCGAGCCAGATCGCGACGTCCCACTCCGGATGGTCCGGCCGTGGCCGCAGCGCCGAGAGGGCCGGCGCCACCGCGCCGTCGCGCCCGCAGTCGCCCGGGTGGTCGAGCCCGGTCACGCGCACCTCCGTCGGCCCGAGCAGCGCGGGCGCCCCGGCGGACTCGGCGCGCCGCAGCTCGGCCAGCACCCGGGCGAGGACCGGCTGGACGTTCTCCCGCCGCGTGAGCAGGGCGTACCCGTTGGCGGTCACGCGCAGGGTCGTCGGCCTGACGTAGAGGAGCGTGTCCTTGGAGCGGCCCCAGAGGTCGCTGGAGCGGGTCGCCTCGAGCCCGACCGCCGTCGCGCCGTGCATCACCTGGCCCAGCACGCGCCCGAGGCCGCCGGGCGCGATCGCCGCCCGCGCGATCAGATCGGTGACCGGCCGTGGCATCTGGTCCGAGAACGGGTAGTTGTAGGGAGCCTCGACGCGGCGACTCTCCTGCGGCCGGACCCGCATCGGGGTCCAGACCTTCAGCCACGGGCTCTTCGTGCCCGGGTACCAGATGATCTCGGCGCGGCCCGCGCGGTCGAGGAACGACGAGAGCGTCCGTCGCCCACCGCCCGCGGTCGGCGCCAGCAGCTCCTCGATCGGGATGTCGAGGAAGCTCTCGCACCGCAGCGGGACGTCGCGGACCGCCCGCACGACCACGTCGACCACGAACGCGGCCCCGAGGTTGACGAGCAGCGGCGCGATCGCCGGATCGTCGCGGTGGAACCGCCGCAGGACGTAGCGCCCCTGCGCGCCATCCCAGACCACCGCCCGCAGCGACAGCACGAGGTTGCTGATCGACCCGTAGCTCGCGCCGTCCCGGCGCTGCTCGCCGACCGCGGGGATCCCCGTGCCGTGGCCGCCGACGGCCAGCACGCCGCCGATCGTCAGGTCACCGGGCGCCGGCACCGCGGTCAGCCCCAGGCCGGCCTCGGCCAGGGCCCCGAGGATCGCCTCCATCGCCGCCCCCGCCTGGGCGTTGACGCGGGGCCGCGCTCCGGTCACGACGCGGATGCCGGTCAGGTGACGGGTGGTGTCGACGAGCAGCGTCCGTCCGACCGCGACGCCGGGAGCAACCGCGAAGGGCGCCCACGTGTGGTCGTGTCCCCGCGCCCGCAGGCGCCAGCCGCGACGCGCCGCCCAGCGGACCAGCCGCAGCACCTCCTCCGCGTCGCGAGGAGCGGCCGTCCAGACCGACTCGTGGACGATCTCCCCCGACCAGTTCTCGAACCGGCGCCGCTCGACCGCGATCCCGGCCGGGAGGTCGAACGGCGGTGACGGGTCGCCGAGCGCGGGAGGCGGCACGACGAGGCCGCCGGCGGCGGCGGTGGCGGCACCGGCGAGCAGCAGCTCGCGCCGCCGGAGGGTGGGGACGTCGGACGTCGAACGGGTGGTAGGCACGATCGACTGTCGTGGCGACCGCGATCCGCCGTCCCCCGATCATCCGTCGAGTGCGCTCCCCGCGGCGCGGCGGCGCGGCTGCTCGATCGCGGACGTCACCGCCCCGGGCGGCGCACGACCACGCAGTAGCCGTGCCACTTCCCCACGTGGCACCACCACCGCGACGGCGAGCCAGCGGGCGCGGGCGGCTTGGGCACCTCGGGCTTGGGTGTGTCGGGCTTGGGCGGGTCCGGCGTCGGTGTGTCGGGCTTGGGCGCGTCCGGCTTGGGGGTGTCGGGCTTGGGCGGGTCCGGCTCGGGCGTGTCGGGCTTGGGCACCTCGGGCTCGGGCGTGTCCGGGGTCGGCGCCTGCGGCTCGGGCTCGCGCCGCGTCGGCCTCGCGACGGCGGTGGTGCCGAGGCTCGATGGCTGGGCCGTCGTCCCGACCGGCGTGGCCGGCGCGTCGTCGGCGGTCGCCGTGCTCGCCGGCTCCGGCGCCAGCGCGACCGGCGTCGGGGCCGGGGCGGGAGTCGGCGCCGGAGCCGG
>NZ_AGUD01000258.1 GCF_000240225.1 Patulibacter medicamentivorans | reverse complement strand
GGCGGCGTGCCCGCGGCGGCGCGCGGCCAGCCGCCGGCGGCTGGCCAGCCGTGCCAGCCGGCCGCCCTGGCGCGGCAGGGCGGCGACGACCTCGTTGGTGATCCCCATCCGGGCGACCGTCAGCTCGCCGCCGCCGATCGTCCGGAAGAGTGCCTCGGACTCGCGGTTGCCGGAGAGCATCGACCCGGTCAGCTCGTCGACGCCGCGCTCGACGGCGAGGTCGGCGAGCGCGATCGCCAGGGCGCTGCCCAGGCCCTTGCCCTGCAGCGCGTCGGTGACGACGAACGCGGCCTCGGCGCTGCCGGGGCGCTCGCGGTCGCGGATCCAGCGGGCGACCCCGAGGATCACCTCGGGCCGCCGCGGGTCGACGGCGATCACCGCGACGTGGTCGACGAAGTCGATCTGCGTCAGGTAGCGGACGTCGCGCCCGCTGAGCGCCGGCTTCGGGCTCAGGAAGCGGTTGCGGACCGTGTCCTCGGACAGCATCCGGTGCGCCCGCCGCAGCAGCGGCGCGTCCTCGGGCGCGATCCGCCGCAGCAGCACGGTCGATCCGTCGTGAAGGGACAGGAGCACGCCTCCGAGGGTTCCAGCGGTGAAACGGTTTGGCGGTGGCCGCCGTCACACGAGCCGCCGGAACCCGGGTGGCATCGGTCACAGATGGTTTGGCGGCCCCGAGAACGACGAAGCGCCCGCCGTGCGATCGCACGACGGGCGCGTCGCCCACGGAGGCTGCGGGTCAGCCGCGCTGGTCGATCGGCACGTAGTCGCGCGTGCGATCGCCGGTGTAGATCTGCCGCGGACGGGCGATCTTCTGCTCCTTGTCCTGGACCATCTCCAGCCACTGGGCGACCCAGCCGGGCGTGCGGCCGATGGCGAACAGGACGGTGAACATCTCGACCGGCAGGCCGAGGGCCTCGTAGATCAGGCCCGAGTAGAAGTCGACGTTCGGGTAGAGCTTGCGCTTGGTGAAGTACTCGTCCTCGAGTGCGATCTTCTCCAGCTCCTGGGCGACGGCCAGCAGCGGGTTGGTCGTCCCGGTCGCCTCGAAGACGTCGTCGACGGCCTTCTTGATGATCTTGGCGCGCGGGTCGAAGTTCTTGTAGACCCGGTGGCCGAAGCCCATCAGCCGCTCGTTGCCGGCCTTGACGCCCTCGATGAACCCGGGGACGTTCTCGACCGAGCCGATCCGCTGGAGCATCTCCAGCACGCTCTGGTTGGCGCCGCCGTGGAGCGGGCCGTAGAGCGCGCCGACGCCGGCGGCGACGGCGGAGTACGGATCGACCTGCGACGAGCCGACCGAGCGCACGGCCGAGGTCGAGCAGTTCTGCTCGTGGTCGGCGTGCAGGATCAGCAGGACGTCGAGCGCCTTGGCGATCCGCGGGTCGGCCTGGTACTTCAGCTCGGCGATCTTGAACAGCATGCCGAGGAAGTTCTCGGCGTAGTTCAGGTCGTTGTCCGGGTACACGTAGGGCATGCCCTTGGCGTGCCGGAAGGCGAACGCCGCCAGCGTCGGGACCTTGGCGATCAGGCGGACGATCTGCTCGTAGCGGACCTGCTCGTCGTGGATCTCCTTGGCCTCCGGGTAGAAGGTCGACAGCGCGGCCACCGACGCCTGCAGCATCCCCATCGGATGGGCGTCGTAGCGGAAGCCCTCCACGAACGACTTGACGTTCTCGTGGACGAAGGTGTGGGTGGTGATCGCGTGCGTCCAGCGGTCCAGCTGCTCCCGGTTGGGCAGCTCGCCGAAGATCAGCAGGTACGCGACCTCGAGGAACGTCGCCTGCTCGGCGAGCTGCTCGATCGGGTAGCCCCGGTACTCGAGGATCCCCTTGTCGCCGTCGATGAAGGTGATCGCCGACCGGCACGACGCCGTGTTCGTATAGGCCGGGTCGTAGGTCATGAGGCCGAAGTCCTCATCGTCGACCTTGATCTGGCGCAGGTCCATCGCCCGGACGGTGCCGTCGGTGATGGGGACCTCGTAGCTCTTCCCCGTGCGGTTGTCGACGACGGTCAGCGACGCCTGCGCCGTGGCTACCGACGTCGTGCCTGCCGACTCCTGGGTCTCGCTCATGGGGCTCCTCGTTCGTTCCCTCCGCGTGCGTGGCGCAGTCTATGAGGTTGCGGCTCGCGTCTCCTTGTGACCGGGCGATACGTGCGCGTCGGCGTTCGCGACCCCGGTCAGCGACGGCTCGGCCAGCGGGTCGCGAGCACTCGCGAGTCGCCCCGCGCTCGGGTACCTTCCCGCCCGTGCTTCCCGCTGCCACCGACCGGATCCTGGCCCTGCCCGACGACGCCCTGGTGCTCGACGTCGGCGGCTGGGCCGCGCCGTTCAACCGCGCCGACTGGGTGATCGACGCGATGCCGTTCCCGACGCGCGGCAAGATGGGCTTCTCCTACGGCGGCGATCGCGAGCGGTTCGGCGCCGACACCTGGGTCGTGCAGGACATCTGCGCCCGCGAGCCGTGGCCGTTCGCGGACGACCAGTTCGACCTGGTGATGTGCGTGACCACGCTCGAGGACCTGCGCGACCCGATCTGGGTCCTGCAGGAGATGAGCCGGGTCGCGAAGGCCGGGTACCTGGAGGTCCCGTCGATCCTCGGCGAGCTGGTCTGGCGGCTCCCGGGCGAGGGCCCCTACGTCGGCAACCGCCACCACCACTGGTTCTGCCGGATCGAGGGCGCCGGGCCGGCGGTCGACGGCGTCGCCGACGCCGGTGACGGAGCCTCGATCACCTTCATCCACAAGCAGCACTCGGTGCACAACGACCGGACCGTCCGGGTGACGCCGTCGATGGCCCGCGAGCTGGCGGTCCACGAGTACCTCCAGGGGCTCTTCTGGACGGGCGACCTGCCGGCGTCCGAGCAGCTGCTGATCGGCGAGACGCTCCACGAGGAGCTGCGCGCGACGGTCGCCGCGCGCTTCCCGCCGACCGCCGCCGAGCGCGGCCTGCGACGCGCCGAGGGCGCGCTGATCGGCCGTGGCGAGCGGGTGCTGACGCCGCTGCGGCGCGCCGTCGGCGATCACCTGCGGCAGGCCCGCGGCGGGCAGCTGCCGGCCGTGCCCGAGATGCTCGACCGCCACGTCCGCTCGGGCTTGGGCAAGCCGCGCGACGAGTAGCGGGCGTCGAGGCCGGCCGCGGGCAGCGCGGCGCGGCGGCGCGATGATGGCGGACTTGCACTCTCCGGTTACAGCACTGTAATTTTGTCGCGTCGCCGCTCGGTGGGCGTTGGGGCGCCCGCCGGCGACGGAGGAGGGGGACGATGGACAGCCACGATCGGCAGCGGCCGCACGCCGCCCACCACCAGCACGCCGTTCGGGCGCCGGCGTGACGCCGGCGCGCCTGATCTCGGCGGTCGCCCTGGCGGCGGCGATCGCCGTCGCCGCGGTCGTCCTGCTCGGCGGCGGGAGCTCGCCGACCTACCGGGTCGTGCTGCCGAACGCCGGCCAGCTGGTCGACGGCAACGAGGTCCAGGTCGGCGGCCGGCGGGTCGGGCTGGTGTCCGAGATCGGCCTGACCGACGACCTCCGCGCGGTCGTCCGGATCCGCGTCGACGACGAGGACCTGCTGCCGCTGCACGAGGGCACGACCGCGGCCGTCCGCGCCGTCTCGATGTCGGGGATCGCCAATCGGGTGGTCGCGATCAGCCCCGGCCCGAACTCCAACGACCCGCTCGACGACGGGGCCACGCTGGCGGTCGAGGACACGACCCCGGCGGTCGACCTCGACCAGCTGTTCGACGCTTTCGACCCCAGGACCCGCCAGGGCTTCCAGCGGCTCTTCCGCGGCGGCTCGCGGGCGATGGCCGGTCGCGAGCGCGACGCCAACCGCTCGCTCCACTACCTGCCGACGATGCTCCAGAGCAGCGGCCGGCTGTTCGACGACCTGGCCAAGGACCAGCAGACCCTCGATCGGTTCCTGGTCGGCGGGTCGCAGGTCGTCGGGGCGCTCGCCCAGGAGCGGGGCAGCCTGACCGGCGCGGTCAGCCATACCCGCGCGACGATGGCGGCGCTGGCCGACGAGGGCGTCGCCCTCGAGCGGGCGCTCGACCGGCTGCCCGGCAGCCTCGGGCGCGCGTCGAGCACCTTCGCCGACGTCCGCCGGACGCTCGACCGGCTCGATCCGCTGGTCGCCGCGTCGAAGCCCGCCGCCGCCAGGACGCCGGCGCTGCTGCGCGACCTGCGGCCGATGGCGGCCGCGCTCGTGCCGACGATCCGCGACGCCCGCGCGCTCGCCCGCCGCCCGGGACCGGGCAACGACCTCGTCGAGCTGCTGCGCGCGACCCCGGAGCTGGCCGACGTCGCGACCCCGGCCCTGCGCAACGCCCGCCGGTCGTCGGCCGCGTCGCGCCCGGTCGCGGCGTTCATCCGCCCCTACGCGCCGGAGCTCGTCGGCTGGGCCCGCACGTTCAGCGCCGGCACCGCCAGCTACGACGCCAACGGCCACGTCGCGCGGACCCAGGGGATCTTCAACGGCAACACGGTCACCGACTCGAAGCTGCTGGGCAACAGCCTCCGCCAGCTGCTCGGCCTGACCAACCCGCTGACGGGGCTCTACTCGGACGACAACCGCGCCGTCCGCCGCTGCCCGGGAGCGAACGCCCAGCCGCTGGCCGACCGCTCGAACCCCTTCCGCGACGGCGACGGCACGCTCGACTGCGACCCGAAGCTGGTGCTGCCGGGACGATGAGGCGCCCGCTCGCCCTGATCGCCGTCGTCGTCGCGCTGGTCGCGACGGCCGTGGTCCTGTCGTCGTCGTCCGACGGGCGCGCCGACGACGGCTACCGCGTTCGCGCGACTTTCCACAACGCCTTCGCGGTCGTGGCCGACGTCGACGTCCGGGTCGCCGGCGCCCGCGTCGGGTCGGTCGAGTCGGTCGACATCGACGGCCGGGGCCGCGCGGTGCTGGTGCTGCGGATCGACGATCCGGGGTTCCAGGCGTTCCGGACCGACGCCGAGTGCTCGATCCTGCCGCAGTCGATCATCGGCGAGCGCTACGTCGACTGCCGCCCGACCCAGGCGCGGGCGCCGGACAGCCCGGCGCCGCCGCTGCTGCGCGCCGTCCAGGTCGACGGCGGTCCCCAGCACCTGCTGCCGATCGAGCGGACCGCGCGACCGATCGACCTCGACCTGGTCGGCAACATGTGGCGCGAGCCGCAGCGGGCGCGGCTGGCCGTGATCCTCAACGAGCTCGGCGCCGGCGTCGCGGCGCGCGGCGAGGACCTCGACGTCGCCCTCCGCGCCGCGCTGCCGGGCCTGCGCGACAGCAACCGCGTGCTGCGGGTGCTGAACGGGCAGACGCGGGCGCTGCGCCAGATGGTCACCGACGGCGAGCGGGCGCTGCAGCCGGTCGCCCGCTCGCGCCGGCAGCTGGTCGGCTTCCTGCGGCGGTCGGCCGACCTCCAGGAGGCGGTGCTCGAGCGGCGCGGCGACCTCGACGAGAACCTGCGGCTGCTGCCGGCGACGCTGCGCCAGCTCACGCCGGCGATGCAGGACCTGCGTCGGATGAGCGACCGCACGACGCCGACGGTCGCGCGCCTGCGCGGCGCGGCCCCGTCCGTCACCCGGCTGCTGCGGTCGATGCGCGGCTACGCGCGGACCGCCCCGGAGCCGCTGCGGCGACTGGGGGCCGTCTCCGATCGCGCCCGCCGCGCGCTGGTCGAGGCCGATCCGGTGGTCGTGCGGCTGGAGCGGCTGACCGCCAAGGCCGGGCCGGTGCTGCGGGCCGCGCGGGCGCTGGCCGAGTCGATGCGGACCTCGGGCGGCAGCAAGCGGCTGCTCGACTACTCCTTCTACCAGGGGATGGCGATCAACGGCTTCGACGACGCCGGCCACTACCTGCGGGCGCTGGCAGTGCTGACGCGCTGCTCCTCCTACGCCGAGGCGCCGGTCGCCGGCTGCGCGACCGGGACCGTCGAGCCGGGCACGCCGCAGACGACGCCGCCCGGGACCGTGCGGACCGCGGCCGAGGCGCTCGGGCCGAGGGCGACGCTCGCCGACCGGCTGACGGCGCGGGTGCTCGACGGGACCCCGCCGGAGCAGCTACTGCGGGGCGCGTCGCGCGATCCCCGGCTGCGGGCGCTGCGCGAGCGCGTGCGGGCGGCCCGGGCCGCGGGCGGGAGCGCGCGATGAGGGTCCGTCGCTCGTCGCTCGCCGCCAGCCCGGTGCTGATCGGCGCCGCCGCGGTGCTGGTCGCGATCGTCGCCGTCGTGTTGGCCTACAACGCCAACACCGGCCTGCCGTTCGTCAGGACCTACGACATCCAGGTCGAGCTGCGCGACGGCCAGCGGATGATGCCCGGCAACGACGTCCGGCTCGGCGGGGCGCGGATCGGGACGGTGACCGCGGTGACGCCCGAGGTCCGCCGCGACGGCCGCGTCGTCGCGGTCGCGTCGCTGCAGCTCGATCGGACCGCCGAGCCGCTGCCGGTCGACACCACCGTCCTGATCCGCCCGCGCTCGGCGCTCGGCCTGAAGTTCGTCGAGCTGACGCGTGGCCGCTCGCCGCGGACGGTCCGGCCCGGAGGCCGGCTGCCGCTGCGCCAGGCGGTCGAGGAGCCGGTCGACCTCGACCAGCTGGCCTCGGTCTACGACGCCCGTACCCGGGCCGCCTTCCAGCGCGGGATCGTGGAGTTCGGCAACGGGCTGGCCGGCCGCGGCGGCGACCTCAACCGCTTCGTCGCCGTCCTGCCCGAGGCGATGGAGCGGCTGTCGCCGGCGATGGCCAACCTCGCCGACCCGCGCAGCGAGCTGGGACCGACGTTGCGGGCGCTGGCGCGGACCGCCGGCGAGGTCGCCCCGGTCGCCGAGATCCAGGGCTCGCTGCTGCGCCACCTCGACGCGACCTTCACCGCGCTGGCCGCCGTCGCCCGCCCGCACTTCCAGGAGCTGCTGCGGACCGGGGTCCCGGCCCAGCGCTCGATCCAGCGCGAGCTGCCGGTCGCGCGGCCCTTCCTGCGCCGCAGCGGCCGGCTGATGGCCAGGCTCGAGCCGGGGATCGCGGCGCTCGAGCGGGCCGCGCCGCCGCTGGCGTCGGCGCTGACCCGCGGGGTCGGGACCAACCGCCGGCTGCCGCGGCTGCTCGGTCCGCTCGACGAGACGACCGCGGCGATCCAGCGCGTCGCCGACGACCCGCTGGTGCCACGCGCGCTGGCGGCCGCGGAGCGCACCGTGCAGCGGTTCGGGGTCCTGCTCGACGCGCTCGGGCCGACCCAGACCCGCTGCAACTACATCGCGCTCTTCGGGCGCAACGCCAGCTCGGTGATCGCCGAGGGCAACCAGTGGGGGACCTGGCAGCGCGCCGGCCTGATCCTGACCCCGATCTGGATGGCGCCGCGCGCCGACCCCGGCCCGCAGCTGCACCACAACGCGACGCCGCACACCGGTCAGCCGGGCTCCGGCGGCGAGTGCGAGGCCGGCAACGAGGGCTACCGCCCCGGCCAGGTGATCGGCAACGTCCCGGGCATCCAGCGGACCGACAGCCGGCCGATGATCACCGGGGGCGCGAAGTGAGCCGCCGCGCGCTGTCGGCGCCGCCGCGATCGCCGGTCCTGGCCGGGATCGTCGTGATCGTGCTGGCCGCGATCGCGGTCGTCGCGATCATGCTCAAGGACAGCCTGCCCGGCAGCACGCCGCAGCGGCTGAGCGCGGTCGTCGAGGACCTCGCGTCGTTGAAGCCCGGCGCTCCGGTGCGGGTCGCGGGCGTCACGGTCGGCAAGGTCGTCGCGGTCGACGGCGGGCCCGGCCGGACGTCGATCGTGCGGATGGAGCTGGACGACCCGGCGCCGCCGGTCCGTCGCGACGCCGAGCTGAAGATCCGGCCGCGGATCTTCCTCGAGGGCAACTTCCTGGTCGACCTGCACCCGGGGACCCCGGGCCAGCCGGCGATGCCGCAGGACGGCACGATCCCGATCTCGGGCACGACCGTCGCGGTCCAGGTCGACAAGGTCGTCGGCAGCTTCCCGACCGCGACCCGCCGGCGGCTGCAGGAGACGATCCAGGGCTTCGGCAACGGGATCTCCAGCGACGCGACGGTGCTGGCGATGCGGAGCGCGATCAGCGACTCGCCGACCGCCCTGCGAACCGGCGCGCTGCTGGCCGAGGCGACCCGCGGCGAGCGGCCCGGCGACCTGACCGGGCTGGTCCGCTCGGTCGCGGCCCTCTCCGACGCGCTGGTGCCGCACGTCGTCCAGCTGCGCGGCGCCGTCCGCGGCCTCGACCGGACGATGGGCGCGTTCGCCGGCGAGCGGGTCGCGCTGCGGGCGGCGGTCCGGCAGCTGCCCGCCACGCTCGAGCGCAGCGACGGGCTGACCCGGGCGATGGCCGGCGCGCTGCCCGGCGTGCGCCAGATCGCCGACGAGCTGCTGCCGGGCGTCCGCGCCACGCCGGCCACGATCGACGCCGCCCGGCCGTGGGTGGCGTCGGCCCGGGTCCTCGCCGGGCGCCCGGCGCTCGGCGGCTGGGTCCGCGAGATGCGCGCCGCGGTCCCCGACCTGATCCGCTTCGCCGACGACGGCGTCGAGTCGCTGCCCGGCGTCGACGAGATCGCCAAGTGCGTCGCCGACGTGATCGTGCCGGCCGGCAACGTCGAGATCCGCGACGGCCGCTTCTCGCTCGGCGTCGAGAACTTCAAGGGCTTCTGGTACGGGATCTCGGGCGCCGCGGGCGAGTCGCAGAACTTCACCGGCAGCGGCAACTACTCGCGGGTCGCGATCGGCCTCGGCCCGTCGCTGCTGCAGTTCGGCGCCGACGGCACGCTCGGCCAGCTGGCGCCCGGCGCGACCGACGCCGCCGTCGGGGTCCGCCCCGTGCGCCCGGCCCGCCGTCCGCCGTACCGCGACGACGTGCGCTGCTCGACCCAGCCGGTCCCCGACCCCAACAGCGCCGAGTCGGTCCGGGGGGTCGAGTGATGCGACGGGTGCTGCGAGCGCACGGGGCGACGGTCGCCGTGATCGCCGGGCTACTGGCGCTGTCGCTGGTGGTGACCGGGTACATCCTGGTCAACCAGCGGGTCGCGCTGCCCGGCTGGCTGCCCGGCGGCGCCGATCCCTACCGGACCTTCAGCGTCGAGCTGTCGACCGCGCAGGCCGTCACGCCGGGGCAGGGGCAGCAGGTGCTGATCTCCGGAGTCGACGTCGGCGACATCACCGACGTCCGGCTGGAGCGGGGGATCGCGGTCGCCGAGATCCGGGTGAAGGAGCGTCACGCGCGGCTCCTGCGCGAGGACGCCACGGCGCTGCTGCGGCCCAAGAGCGGGCTCTACGACATGAGCATCGAGCTGCAGCCGGGCAGCCGCGGCGCCCGGCCGGCGCCGGCAGGCTTCCGGATCCCGGACGCGCGGACGGCGTCGAACGTCCACCTCGACGAGGTCCTGGCGTCGCTCGACGGCGACACCCGGCTGGCCCTCCAGCTGCTGGTCGACGGGCTCGGGCGCGGGCTGCGCCCCGACGGCCGCGCGCTGGCCCGCACGCTCCAGCAGCTCTCGCCGCTGGCCCGCAACATGCGGGCGATCGGCACGGCGATGGAGGACCGCCAGCGCCAGGTCCGACGGGCGGTCACGGTCGTGAAGCGCGTGACCGAGGCGCTGGCCGAGAACCGCGGCGACGTCGTCCGGGCGGTCCGCTCCAGCGACGGGGTGCTGGGGACGATGGGCCGGCGCGACGGCGAGCTGCGGGCGGCCCTCCGCGAGCTGCCGGCGACCCTGACGGCGACCGACGCAGCGCTCGGGTCCGGCACCCGCCTGGCGCAGGAGCTGCGGCCGGCGACCCGCGCGCTGTCGCCGGTCGCCCGCGAGCTGGAGCCGACCCTGCGCGCGTCGCGGCCGTTCCTGCGCGCCACCGAGCCGGTCCTGCGCCGGCAGCTGCTCCCGTTCGCCCGCCAGACCCGGCTGCCGACCCGCCGCCTGCGCGGCTTCGCCGAGCGCACCCACGAGGTCCACGGCGACAGCGACGCGGTCAGCGAGGAGACCCAGCGGCTGCTGAACATGATCGCCTACGACCCGCCGGGCAAGGAGCGGGGCTTCCTCTTCTACCAGCTGTGGGTCAACCAGAACCTGCCCTGGGTCTACAGCACCAAGGACGCCCACGGGCCGATCCGCCGCACGCGGCTGAACGTCTCCTGCTCCTCGCTGGCGACCCTCAGCCAGCTGGCCGAGGTCAACCCGTCGGTCGCGTTCCTCGGCAACGTGCTGGACCAGCTCGGCCGGACGAGCGCCTGCCCGCCCCCGACCCGCGAGGGCGAGGACGCCACCGGCGGTCCGCTGCCGAAGGACCGTCGCGGCGACGGCCGCGCCGCCCGGCGATCGGCAGCCGCGGCCGCGAGCGGGGTGCGCCCGTGAACGTCCGGTCGCCGTCGCCGTTCCGGATCGCCGTGATGGTGGCGTTCGCGCTCAGCTGCTTCGGCCTGCTGCTCTACCTGTGGACGGCCTTCGGCGGTCCGACGCCGCTGCGACCGGAGGGCTACCGGGTCCACGTCCGCTTCGCCGAGGGGGCGCAGCTGGCGACCGAGTCCGACGTCCGGATCTCGGGCGTCTCGGTCGGCAAGGTCAAGCGGCTCGAGCCGGACCGGCGCAGCGGCCGTACCGAGACGGTGCTGGAGATCGAGCCGCGGTTCGCGCCGCTGCCGGCCGACGTCCGCGCGACGCTGCGGGCCAAGACGCTGCTGGGCGAGACCTACGTCGAGCTGAGCGGCGGCACGCGACGCGGGCGGCTGCTGCCCGACGGCGGCCGGATCGCGATCGCGAGGGTCCGTCCGACGGTCGAGTTCGACGAGCTGCTGCGGACCTTCGACCGCGACACCCGCGAGCACCTCGGCCGCTGGACCCGCAGCGGCGCGAGCGCGCTCGACGGGCGCGGCGCCGACCTCTCGGCCGCGCTCGGCGTCGTCTCGCCGTTCGCCGACGACCTGACCGCGCTGATGCGCGTCCTGGACCAGCAGCAGCAGGCCGTCCGCGGCCTCGTCCGCGACGGCGGTCGCGCGTTCGGCGCGCTCAGCGAGCGCCGCGGCGAGCTGGCGGGGCTGATCACCGACGGCGACCGCCTGATGGAGATCACCGATCGCCGATCGAGCGCGGTCCAGGCCGCGGTCCGGTCGCTGCCGCCGTTCCAGCGCGAGGTCCGGCGGACGGCGGACCGGCTCGGGCGCTTCTCCCGCGACACCGATCCGCTGGTCCGGCAGATGATGCCGGTGGCGGCCGAGCTGACCCCCACGCTGCGCGACCTGGAGCGGCTCTCCCCGGACCTCGACGCGCTGTTCGCCTCGCTCGACCCGGTGATCGAGGAGTCGCGGCGCGGGCTGCCGGCGCTGACCCGCGTCGTCGACGAGCTGCGGCCGTGGATCGCCGGCGTCGAGCCGCTGCTGCGCGAGGTCAACCCGACGCTGGAGTTCCTCGGCCGCTACACGGACGAGCTGCGCGGCTTCTACGCCAACCCGGCGTCGGCGACCCACCCGACCGCCAAGGGCGCCGGCGGCCGCCGCTTCCACTACCTGCGCCAGACTCTGCCGCTGAACCCCGAGAGCCTGGCGGTCTGGCCGACGCGCCTGTCGACCAACCGCGGCAACGCCTACGGCAACCCCGGCTGGGCCAAGGACCCGCGGCGGATGACGGTGCTCGACGACCGTCCCTGCAGCAGCGGCGCGCGGCCGGGGGCGGCGCTGGCCGGGTTGCTGGGGACGCTGATCGGGGTCAACGCCGGCAAGGAGGCACCGCCCTGCCGCGTCCAGCAGCCGCAGACCTTCCAGGGGCGGCGGAACGGCTTCCCGCAGGTCCATCGCGACCCGCCGGCCTCGCTCGACGGGGGCCGCTGAGGCCCGCCGCCGGCGTGGCTGTCGTCGGCGTACAGGCGGCTGTCGCCTGGCCCGCCCGGCTTGTGCCCAAACCCCATCCCGCGACCGATTCCCGCGAGGTAGCGTCGCGCCATGGCCGAGATCGACCGCAGCAGCATCGACGCCGTCCTCGCCGAGGCGGTGACCAACGGGGCCCACGTCGGGGGCGTGGCGATCGCCGCCAACGCCGACGGGATCCTCTACGAGGGGGCGTTCGGAGCCCTGACGGCGGGTGGCGAGGCGACCGACGCGACGACGCTGTTCCGGATCGCCTCGATGACCAAGGCGCTGACCAGCACCGCGGTCCTGCAGCTGGTCGAGCGCGGCGCGCTCGACCTGGACGCCACGGTCGCATCGATCGTGCCGGCCTTCGGCGAGCTGCAGGTGCTCGAGGGCTTCGACGGCGAGACCCCGGTCCTGCGCCCGCCGGCCAGCCAGGCGACCGTGCGCCAGCTGCTCAACCACACCTCCGGCCTGGGCTACAGCTTCCTCAACGAGAAGCTCGCGCGCTACCACGAGCTGACCGGCACGCCCGAGGCCCTGGCGTTCGAACCGTCGCTGCTGACGGTCCCGCTGGTGCACGATCCCGGAACGACCTGGGAGTACGGCACCAGCACCGACTGGGCCGGCCAGGTCGTCGAGGCCGTCAGCGGCCAGCGGCTCGACGCCTACCTGGCCGAGCACCTCTTCGGCCCGCTCGGGATGGCCAGCACCACGTTCGCGCCCGACGACGCGGCCGTCGCGCGGCTGATGCCGATGCACTCCCGGGTCGAGGACGGCAGCCTGCAGCCGAACGGCCTCGAGCTCCCGCGCGAGCCGCAGCTGATCAGCGGCGGGGGCGGGAGCTACTCGACGGCCGGCGACTACGCGCGCTTCATGCGGGCGCTGCTGCGCGGCGGCGAGCTGGACGGGGTCCGGATCCTCGAGCCGGCGTCGGTCGATCTGCTGTTCACGCCGTCGCTCGGCGACGTCGCGCTGCCCGAGGTGATCCGCTCGACGAACCCGGTGCTGGCCAACGACATCCCGTCGCTGCCGCTGCCGCAGGACTGGGGCCTGGGCCTGCACCTGCTGCTGGCGGACGTCCCCGGCCTGCGCCGCGCCGGCACCGGCGACTGGGCGGGCCTGACCAACTGCTACTACTGGATCGACCGCGCCAGCGGCGTCTGCGGCGCGGTCCTGACCCAGGCGTTCCCGTTCTTCGACCAGCCGATCGTCGGGACCGCGCTCGGGTTCGAGGCGGCGCTGTACGCGCAGGTCGGGGCGCCGGCGGCGGCCTGAGGAGCGGCAAGGGGCCGTCGCGCCGGGCGGGCGACGGCCTAGCCGGCGACGGTCCCGGCGGCTGCGACGCACAGCCGCGCGACCTCGTCGGCGATCTCGTCGAGCGGCACCCGGTCGACGTCCTGGATCCAGTCGCCGATCGCGTGGAGGGTGCCGGCCACGATCACGGTCGTGGCCAGGCGCAGCCGCACCGCGTCGATCGCGTCCGGGTCGCCGAGGTCGAGGATCTGGGCCGAGAGCAGCTCGACGGTCAGGGCGACGAGCTGCTCCTGGCGGTCGCGGATCAGCTCGCTGCCGAGCGTGTCGCGCATCGCCCGGGCCTTCCGCGGGTCGTCGGTCAGCACGTGGACCGCGGCGGCGATCGCCGCCCGCGAGACGGCGAACAGGTCGCGCGGCGCGGCGGCCAGCGCGGCCGTGATCGCCGCCACGACCTCGTCGGCGACCTCGTCGGTCATCGCCCGGATCAGCGCGTCGCGATCGCGGAAGCTCTCGTAGAAGTAGCGCTCGGTGAGGCCGGCGCGGGCGCAGACCGCGGTCATCGTCAGCCCCGCGAGGCCGACGTCGCCGATCACGTCGAGGGCGGCGTCGAGCAGCTGCGCCCGTCGCTGGGCACGGCGCTCGTCGGCGCTGATCCCGCGGTAGGGGCGAACGACCGGAGGCACGCCGTCCATCTTGACAGGCAGTCCTGTCGACTTCTATGTTCTGACAGGGCACCCTGTCAGAGAGGCACGGAGGCAGCAGATGCGCACACCAGCTCCGGAGCGGCCGCTCGACCTGCCGCGGATGGCCAGCGAGGCGGTCGCCGAGCTGCGGCGACGCGCGCCGCTGCCCCCGGGCGAGACGAGCGTCAGCCTGCGTCGGACGATGGCCTGGCAGCGCGATCCGCTCGGTCGCTCGCTCGAGGCCTACGCCCGCTACGGCCCGATCTACACCCACCGGGTCCTGCACCGTCCGGTGGTGGCGATGATCGGCCCGGAGGCGAACCACTTCGTGACCGTCTCGGGGGCCGAGCACTTCAGCTGGCGTCGCGGGATGTTCGGCGAGGAGCTAATCCCGCTGCTCGGCGACGGCCTGATCACGACCGACGGCGAGTACCACGACCGGGCGCGGGCGATCGCGATGCCGGCCTTCCACCGACGACGGATGGACGACGCCGTCGCGGTGATGGTCGACGAGGCGCAGCGGGCCGTCGAGCGGCTGCCGGTGGGGGGGACCGCCGATCTGTACGGGTGGGCCCGCGACCTGTCGATGAGCATCTCGATGCGGGCGCTGCTGGGCATCGACCCGCACGACGGCGACCGCGGGCACGCCTTCGCCGAGGCGTTCGAGCGCGCCCTGGCCTACCTCGACAGTCCGATCTGGAGCATGCCCCTGCGCGGTCCGGGAACGCCGTGGGCGCGGCTGCAGCGGGCGCGGCGCCGGCTCGACGCGATGCTCTACGAGGAGATCGTCCGCCGTCGCCGCGAGGCGCGCGACGGTGGCGACATCCTCAGCATGCTGCTGGCCGCGCGCGACGAGGAGGGCGCCGGCTTCACCGATCGCGAGCTGCGCGACCAGGTCTGCACGATGCTCTTCGGCGGTCACGACACCTCGTCGTCGACGTTGAGCTTCCTGCTCTACGAACTGGCCCGCAACCCCGACGCCCTGGCCCGGGTCCGCGAGGAGGAGCAGCGCGTCCTGGCGGGCGCGGATCCCGGGGTCGACCAGCTGGCGCACGAGCTGCCCGAGCTGGAGATGGCCTTCGACGAGACCCTGCGGCTCTACCCGCCGGTCTGGTTCGGGCCGCGGCTGTCGGTCAGCGAGTTCGAGTTCGCCGGCTACCGGGTCCCGGCCGGAACCCACGTCACCTACTCCGCGTGGGTCAGTCACCGCCTGCCGGACGTGTTCCCGGACCCGGACGCCTTCCGTCCCGAGCGATTCGCGCCCGAGGCGCGCAAGGCGATCCCCAAGGGCGCCTACATGCCGTTCGGCGGCGGCCGGCGGATCTGCGTCGGCAAGCGTTTCGGCCACCTCGTCGTCAAGTCGGTGGCGACCGTCCTGCTGCGCCAGCGCGACTTGGCGCTGCCGGCCGGCCACCGGCTCCAGATCGACAAGACCCCGACCCTGAGCCCGCGCGGCGGCCTGCCGATGATCGTCGGGGCCGGTGGCTGAGGCATGGGTCGCGGTGGGTGGGTGGGGCGGCGAGCTGGTGGCTCGGTGTTGGCGCTGGCTGGCTGGTGGGTGTGCGGGGCGGTAGCGGCTCGGCGTTGGCCGGGGCCAACTGGTGGCCGGTGGTGGCTCGGCGGGCTGGTGGCTCGGCGTTGGCCGGGCTGACTGGTCGGTTGGCGGTGGCTC
>NZ_AGUD01000259.1 GCF_000240225.1 Patulibacter medicamentivorans | reverse complement strand
CCGGCGGGCGCGGTCGGCGCGACGACCGCGACGCCCTCCCCCGCCCACGAGCGCGGGACCAGCGCGACGCCGAGGCCGGCGGCGACCAGGTGCCGGACCGTCGCCGGGTCGCCGATCGCGAACCGCGGGACCGGGCCGAAGCCCGCCTCGGCGCAGGCCGCCATCGCCAGCTCGCGCAGCGCCGAGCCCTCCTGCGCCAGCACGAACGGCCGGTCGCGCACGTCCCACAGGGCGATCCGCTCCGCTGCGCCGAGCGGGTCCTCGGCCGCCACCAGCAGCCGCAGCGGCTCGTCCCGCAGGACGGTCGAGGCCAGGCCCGCCGGCACCGCCGCGTCGGGCGTGGTCGCGACGACCGCCAGGTCGACCGTCCCGTGGCGCAGCAGCTCGACCGCCTCGGCGGCCGCGGCATGCCGCAGCGCCAGGCCGATCCCCGGGTGCTCGGCGCCGAAGGCGGCCAGCGCGGCCGGCAGGTCGTCGGCCTCGCCGGCCGGCGCCGCGACCCGCACGACCCCGCGGACGGCCCCGGCGTGGGCGTCCATCTCGGCCCGCACGCCCGCGACCTCGGCGAGGATCCGCTCCGCCCGCGCCAGCAGCTCCTCGCCGGCCGCGGTCGGCTCGACGCCCTTCGGCATCCGGTGCAGCAGCGCGACGCCCAGCTCCCGCTCCAGCCGCCGGATCTGCTGCGAGAGCGCCGGCTGGGTCACGTGCAGGGCCTCGGCCGCACGGGTCACGTGGCGGTGGCGCGCGACGGCGGCGAAGTACTGCAGCTGACGCAGCTCCATCCCGACATCGTGACGGGCGCCGGCTCCTGCCATCATCGATGCGTGGACCTCGACCTGTTGCGCACCACGCTGGAGGAGCTGGAGCAGCCGCGCTTCCGGTTCGACCAGATCTGGAAGTGGACGGCCGACGGCGTCTCCGGCTACCACGAGATGACCAACCTGCCGGCCGCGCTCCGCGAGCAGCTGAGCGAGCGGGTCCCGTTCTCGACCCTCCACCAGGTCCGCAGCGCGAAGGCCTCCGACGGGACCGAGAAGCTGCTGCTGACGACCCACGACGGACGGCCGATCGAGACCGTCCTGATGCGCTACAAGGACGGCCGCCGGTCGATCTGCGTCAGCTCCCAGTCCGGCTGCCCCCTGACCTGCACCTTCTGCGCCACCGGGCAGATGAAGTTCGGCCGCAACCTGACCGCCTGGGAGATCCTCGACCAGGCGCTGGCGCTGCGCCGGCTGGACGCCCTGAACCACTGCGTCTTCATGGGCATGGGCGAGCCGATGATGAACCTGCCCAACGTGCTCGAGGTCTGCCGGCGGCTGCCCGACCTGGGGATCACCAACCGCCGGACCGGGATCTCGACCGTCGGCTGGGTGCCGGGCATCGACCAGCTGACCGAGAGCGACGTGCCGGTGCGGCTGGCGTGGTCGCTGCACGCGCCCGAGGACCAGCTGCGCAGCGAGATCATGCCGGTCAACGACCGCTACGCGCTGGCCGACGTCAAGGCCGCCTGCGACCGCTTCTACGAGCGCCGGCGCAAGATGATCTTCGTCGAGTACGTGATGCTCGCCGGCGTCAACGACTCGGTCGCGCAGGCCCGGCAGCTGGCCGACCTGCTCGAGCCGTGGAAGTACAAGATCAACCTGATCCCGTACAACCCGACCGACTCGATCTACGACGGCTCCGCGCGCGGCTCGATGGACGCCTTCCGCGACGCGCTCGAGGACCGCGGCTACAACGCCACGATCCGCCTGATCCGCGGGCGCGACATCGACGCCGCCTGCGGCCAGCTGGCCGCCAAGGCCGCCGCGGCCTGAACCGGGCGGCGGGCGGTCGACGCCGGGCGGACGCCGACCACGCTCCACGCCCTCGCCGGCCGCCCGTGACGCCGGCCCGGGCGGCGAGTGCTCGCCACCGCGCGCGAACGTCGCATCGCCCCGCGGGACCACTGCCACGGCCGGTCGTCAGGGCGCGCGACCGCTGCCGCCGCCGACCGTCACGGCGCGCGATCGCCGAGGCCGCCCGTCACCTGGCCCCGCCGGGCCCCCGCCGCACGCAGGTCGCGGGCGTTGCCGATCTCGTCGTTGTCGGCGTCGGCCAGGCTCCAGGCGCTCAGGCCGGGCTCCCCGCCGAGCAGCGTCGCGCGCCGCAGCGCCCCGGCGCCGAAGCGGTCGCGGACCGCGTCGACCACCGCGTCGAGCGCCGCTCCCGCCCCCTCGTCGAACGGCAGCTCGAGCTGGCGCGGCGTCGCCGCGACCAGGTTGGTGACCGCGATCCCGACCAGCGTCAGGTCACGCCGCTCGGTCAGGTCGCGGGCCGCCGCCAGCAGCCCGCGGAACGCCGCCAGCACCGCCGCGGTCGCGGCCGTCGGGCGCGGCAGCGTGACGGCGCGCGACAGCCGCGTGTAGTCCTCGAACCGCAACCGCAGGACGACGGTCCGGCCCTCGCGGCCGGCGCTGCGCATCCGCCGCGTCACGCGCTCCGTGAGCGCGATCGCCTGGGCATCGAGCCGCTCCGTCGCCCCGGCGGCGATCCGGACCGCGCTCTGGGTCCCGAACGACCGCCGCCCCCGGCCCGGGCGCAGCGGGCGCCCCTCCTGGTTCCAGGCGATCGCGGCCAGGCTGCGGGCCGCCGCCTTGCCGACGATCCTGGCCAGCGCCGGCTCGGGGATCGTCGCGATCTGGGCGACGGTCGCGATCCCCGAGGCGCGCAGCTTGGCGGCGGTCGCCGGGCCGCAGCCCCAGATCCGCTCGACCGGCAGCGGGTGCAGGAACGCCAGCTCGGTCCCCGGCGCGACCACCCGCACCCCGTCCGGCTTGGCCGCCCCGCTGGCCAGCTTCGCGATCTGGGTGGTCGATCCGCCGCCGACGCTGATCGGCAGCCCGACCTGCTCGCGGACCGCCGCGCGCAGCCGGTGGGCGATCGCCTCGGGCGTGCCGCAGATCCGCTCGAGCCCGGTGACGTCGAGGAACGCCTCGTCGACCGACAGCGGCTCGACGTCGGGCGCGATCGCGTCGAGGACCGCGAAGACCCGCCGGCTGGCCTCGAGGTAGGCGCCGAAGCGCGACGGGACGACGACCAGCCCCGGGCAGCGGCGGCGGGCGCCGGCGACGCCCATCCCCGAGCGGACCCCGCGCTGGCGGGCCTCGTAGCTGGCGGCCATCACCACTCCGGGCCCGACCGCCACCGGCCGTCCGCGCAGCGACGGGTCGTCGCGCTGCTCGACCGACGCGAAGAACGCGTCGAGGTCGGCGTGGAGGATCGACCGGGCGGCGGTCACGAACGTATGTTCGTATGGCCGGCGGCGGAAGCGCCTGGAGCGGCGAATCGTCGGCTCGCGCGCGGCGGGGAGGCGCGACGGCGATCATGCGGCCCCACGACATCGGATCGCCATCTCGTCCCGGCACGATCGGCGAGATGACGATCCGCGGGTCGCCTCGCCGCGGCCGCCGCCACCCGCTCACGTCGCTCACCGCCCCTACCCGCCCACGCCCACCACCGCCCGCCGGCGCCTCGCCGACCGCCCACCGCCGCCACGCCCACCACCACCCGCCGCCGCCACGCCGCACCGCCCACCACCGACCGCCGCACTCCCCCGGCCCCGCCCAGGCGATCGTCTAGGGTCGGCGGCATGGCGCAGCGACTGACCGCAACGGTGGCCCTGGTGACCGGGGCGAGCTCGGGGATCGGGGAGGCGACGGCGCTCGCGCTCGCGGCCGAGGGCGCCCAGGTCGCGGTCGTCGCCCGCCGCCGCGACCGGCTCGAGGACCTCGCCGCGCGGATCGGCGACGCCGGCGGGCGGGCGCTGGTGATCGAGGCCGACGTGACCGAGCGCCAGCAGGCCGAGGGCGCCGTCGCGACCACCGTCGAGCAGCTCGGGCGGCTCGACACCGTCGTCAACAACGCCGGCGTGATGCTGCTCGGCCCGGTCGTCGACGCCCCGGTCGAGGAGTGGGAGCGGATGCTCTCGCTCAACGTCCAGGGGCTGATGTACGTCGCCCACGCCGCGCTCCCCCACCTGCTGCAGGCGGCCGCCGACGGCCCGCGCGAGGTCGCCGACCTGATCAACGTCAGCTCGGTCGCCGGTCGCGTCGCCCGCAACGGCAGCGCGGTCTACAACGCCACCAAGCACGCCGTCGGCGCGTTCAGCGAGGGCCTCCGGCAGGAGGTCACCCAGCGCCACGTGCGGGTCTCGCTGATCGAGCCGGGCGCCGTCGACACCGAGCTGCCCGACCACAACCGCCCGGCGATCCGCGAGCACCTGCAGCAGCGGTTCGCCGACGTCGAGCGGCTGCGGTCCGAGGACATCGCCGACGCGATCGCCTACGTCGTCACCCGCGCCCGCCACGTCGCGATCAACGAGCTGCTCGTCCGCCCGACCGAGCAGCAGGCCTGAGCCCGGGCGACCGGCTCCGCCCGATCAGTCGGTCGCCCGCAGGAACGCCAGCACCGCCAGCACCCGCCGGTGGTCGCCGTGGCCGACCGGCAGGTCGAGCTTGGCGAACAGGTTCGAGACGTGCTTCTCGACCGCCTTCGGCGTGACCACCAGCGCCTCGGCGATCGCGGCGTTGGTCCGGCCCTCGGCCATCAGCGTCAGCACCTCGCGCTCGCGCGGGGTCAGCCCGTCGAGCAGCGCGCCGCCACCGGCGTCGCGGCCGCGGACCAGCTCGGCGACGACCTCGCGGTCGAGCGCGGTGCCGCCGGCCGCGACCCGCCGGATCGCGTCGAGGAAGCCGCGGACGTCGCCGACCCGCTCCTTCAGCAGGTAGCCGACGCCGCCCTGGCCGGACTCCAGCAGCTCGGCGGTGTAGACCGGCTCGACGTACTGCGAGAGCACCAGCACCGACAGCCCCGGATGGCGGTCGCGAGCGGCGATCGCCGCCCGCAGCCCCTCGTCGGTGAAGGTCGGCGGCAGCCGCACGTCGACGATCGCCAGGTCGGGCTGGTGGCCGCCGA
This sequence comes from Patulibacter medicamentivorans, assembly GCF_000240225.1. Taxonomy (GTDB): domain Bacteria; phylum Actinomycetota; class Thermoleophilia; order Solirubrobacterales; family Solirubrobacteraceae; genus Patulibacter; species Patulibacter medicamentivorans. The sequence continues at coordinate 12,061 of NZ_AGUD01000259.1, read as the reverse complement.
CGATCCGCAGCAGCCCCTCGCCGTCCTCGGCCTGGGCGACGACGTCGAAGTCGTGCTCGCGCAGCAGCGCCACGATCCCCTCGCGCAGCAGCGCGTGGTCCTCGGCGATCACCACCCGCATCGGGCGCTCCTCCTCCTCGGGCTCAGGTGCCATCGGGCAGCTCCGCGAGGACGATCGTCCCGCCCTGCGGCGGCTGCTCGACGACCAGCGTGCCGTCGAGCGCCTCGACCCGGCGGCGGAGGCCCATCAGGCCCGCGCCCGCCGGGTCGGCGCCGCCGCGGCCGTCGTCGGCGATCTCGACGGTCAGCCGGCCACCGGCCTGCGACAGCCGCACCCGGGCGACGGCGTCCCCGGCGTGCTTGGCCGCGTTGGTCAGGGCCTCGGAGACGACGAAGTAGGCCGCCGACTCGACCACCGGCAGCGGTCGCCGCGGCACGTCGCCGTCGACCCCGACCGGGATCGCGCAGCGGCGGGCGAGCGCCTGGACCGCCGCCACCAGCCCGCGGTCGGTGAGGATCGGCGGCGCGATCCCGCGGGCCAGGTCGCGCAGCTCGGCGATCGCCGCCGTCGCGTCGCGCTGGGCCCCGAGGACCAGCGTCCGGGTGGCCTCGTCGCCGGACCGCTCGAGCCGCTGCTCCGCGCGCCCCAGCTGCATGCTGAGGGCGACCAGGCGCGCCTGGGCGCCGTCGTGGAGGTCGCGCTCGATCCGCCGCAGCTCGGCGGCCTGGACGTCGAGCGCGCCGCTGCGGGTGCGGGTCAGCACGTCGACCCGCTCGGCCAGCTGGCGGGCCCGCGCCCACCGCAGGCCGTCGCGGTTGAGGATCAGCATGGTCGCGACGAACGCCGTCCCGATCGCCATCAGCGGCCAGATCGGCCAGAAGTAGCCGCCGCCCGACATCGCCCAGATCACGATCTGCCCGGCCAGGAACGTCCCGACGATCGCCCCGGCGACCCGCAGGCGGTGGTCGGCCGGGGAACGGTCGCGCGGTCCTCCGAACGCCTCGTGGCTGATCGCGTGGACCGCGACGGTCACGGCGAGCGCGAACCAGACCCACATCGGCCAGAAGTAGCCGGCGCCCGTCAGGCCCCAGACCAGGGTCACGACGAGGCCGGAGACCGACGCCAGCGCCAGGTGCAGCGGCAGGCCGGGGGCCGCCGCCGGGCCGGCGGCCGGTGCGTCGGGCGCGCCGGCCGCGGGCCGCTCCCCGACCGGCGGTCCGGGAGCGGCGAGCGGCGTGGTCTGGTCCTCAGCGGGCATGGCCGTCGGCGACCGGCTGGGCGGAGCCGGCGGTCCGCTGATCGTCCCACGCGCGGGCGGACGTCGCCCGGCGCCGGGAGCGCCGGCCGATCGGCATGCCCTTGTCGCCCAGCAGGGCGACGGCGGCCGGCAGCGCGACGGCCCGCACGATCGTGGCGTCGAGCAGGATCGCCGACGCCAGGCCGACGCCCATCTGCTTCATCTCCAGCAGCCGCAGGGTCGCGAAGATCGCGAACACCGCGACCATCACGATCGCCGCGCTGGTGACGGTGCTGGCGGTCGCGGCGACGCCCTCGGCGGCCGCGTCCCTGGGCGAGCGCCCGTTGGCCCGCGCCTCGCGGATCCGCTCGAGCACCAGGATCGTGTAGTCCATCGAGAGCCCGAAGAGGATCACGAAGGACATCAACGGCAGCCAGGCCGTGATCGTGCCGGTCGAGTGGAAGTTGAGCAGGTCCTCCGCCCAGGTGTTCTGGAAGACCGCCGTGATCACGCCGTAGGTGGCGGCGATCGACAGCAGGTTGAGCCCGATCACCGCGGCGGCCAGGCGGGCCGAGCGGAAGCTCGCGACCAGCAGCAAGAACGCCAGTCCGAGCACGAACGCGAGCACCAGCGGCATCGAGTCCGAGACCCGCTCGGAGAAGTCGAGCGACCCGGCGCCGTCGCCGGTGACCTTCGCGCTGGCGCCGGGGCCGACCCGCGAGGCGGTCGGGGCGACGTCGCGGCGCAGCTCCCTGACCACGCCCTTGGTGGTGTCGTTGTCGACGTCCGGCATCGGGACCGAGACGACGGCGGTGCGCGCATCCTTCGAGACCCGGACGTCGATCGGGCCGCGACCCTCGGTGACGCGGATCGCCCGCTCGCCGAGCGCGTGGAGGGCCGCGGTCTGCCTGGCGCCGTCCAGCCCGTGACCGCTGACGACGATGTCCGAGCTGCCGGGCGCGCCGGGGAACGACTTCTCGATCTGCTTCTGGGCCTCGACGGCGGCGATCCCGGGCGGCAGCGAGCTCACGCCCTGCTCCGCCGTGTGCATGTTCAGGGCCGGCACGGCGAGCGCGCCGAGCAGGCAGACCGCGATCGTCAGCGAGACGCCCGGTCGGCGGGTGACGGTGCGCGCGATCGCGCTCCAGGCCCGGTGCTCCTTCGCCGGCTGGACGCCGCCGCGGCCGTTGGCCACCATCCGCGGGCGGCGCCGGCGGCCGATCAGCGGGATCCGGCCCCTGTCGATCCGGTCGCCGAGCAGGCCGAGGACGGCCGGCAGCACCGTCAGCGAGCCGACCAGCGCGATCGCGACCACCAGGATCGTGCCGATCGCCATCGAGGTGAAGTCCGGCACGCCGGTGATCAGCAGCCCGGCGAGGGCCACCATCACGGTCACGCCGGAGACCAGGATCGCCCGGCCAGCGGTCGCGGCCGCGGCGTCGAGCGCGGCCTCGGGGCCACGTCCCCGCCGCCGCTCCTCGCGCTCGCGGCGGATGTAGAAGAGCGAGTAGTCGACGCCGACGGCGAGCCCGATCAGCACCAGCAGCGACGCCGTCGAGTCGCCGCTGGGAGCGACCTGCGAGGCGATGCTCGAGGCGCCCATCGCCCCGATCACCGAGGTGATGCCGAGCAGCAGCGGCACCGACGCGGCGACCAGCGCGCCGAAGGCGAGCACCAGGATGATCAGCGTGATCGGGACCGAGAACAGCTCGGCCCGCTGGAGGTCGTCGCCGACCATCGTGTCGATCGCGTCGTTGACGCTGCCCGAGCCGGTCTGGGCGATCGTCACGCCTGGGTGCTCGGCCTTGACCGCGGCGACCGCCTTGGTCACCGGCTTGGAGTGGTCGCCGGCGTCCTCGGGATCGCCGCGCAGCTCGGCGCGGACCAGGACGGCGCGACCGCCGTCGCGGCTCATCCCGGCCGACGACGAGTCGGAGCGGCTCACGGGGCTGAGGACGGACGCGACCTCGGGCAGCTTCGCGATCCGGGCCTCGACCGCCCGCGCGGTGGTGGCGGTCGTCGCCGCGTCGCCGGAGCGGACGAGGATCGTCTCGCTCGCCAGGCCGCGGAGGCCGGCGTCGTCGACGCGCTGGTCGGCGACCTTCGACTCGCCGACGCCCGACTGCGAGCTGTCGATCGACTTCGTGCCGGTCATCCCGCCGGCGACGGTCAGGCCGACGACCAGCAGGACCCACAGCAGGATCGTGAGCTTGGGGCGCCGTGCGGCGGCGCGGGAGGTGCGGCGGACGACCCGGGCGAGCAGGCCGTGGGTCTCGTCGTGCGGCGGCCCGGAGGCCCCGCCCGGTGGGGACGTGATGCGGGTGGAGGACATGGATGCCAGGCTGCCCGTCGCCGCCGCCCGCGTCGCTGGGGCACGGCACCGTCCTGGCCCGGGCCGGCCCCCGGATCGACGGTGGGGTTTTCCCCACCCCCGGCGCTCGGCCCGGCACCAGACGCCAGGGCCCGGTGCCGGCCGGAGCGCGCTCGCTCAGCCGCGCCCGTGCGGCGCGTCGAAGTCGACGATCGGCCCGCGGGGCACGATCCGGGTCGGGTTGATCGAGGGGTGCGTCACGTAGTAGTGGCGCTTGATGTGGTCGAACCGGACCGTCTCGGCGATCCCCGGCTGCTGGTACAGGTCGCGGGTGTAGCCCCAGAGGTTGGGGTAGTCCGCGATCCGGCGCAGGTTGCACTTGAAGTGCCCGACGTAGACCGGGTCGAACCGCACCAGGGTCACGAACAGCCGCCAGTCGGCCTCGGTGATCCGGTCGCCGGTCAGGTAGCGGCGGGACGCGAGCCGCTGCTCCAGCCAGTCGAGCGAGTCGAACAGCTCGCCGACTGCCTCGTCGTAGGCGGCCTGGCTGGTCGCGAAGCCGGCCCGGTAGACCCCGTTGTTGACCGTCGCGTAGATCCGCTCGTTGAGCTCGTCGATCTGCGCGCGCAGCGGCTCGGGGTAGAGGTCGACCTCGGGGCGCTTGGCGACGGCGTCGAACTCGCCGTTGAGCATCCGGACGATCTCGGCCGACTCGTTGTTGACGATCCGGCCGCTCTTCGTGTCCCACAGCACCGGGACGGTGACGCGACCGTCGAAGTCCGGGTCGGTGGCGGCGTAGCCCTCGGCCAGGAAGCTCCAGCCGTTCAGCGGGTCGGCCTCGACCAGCGGATCGGCGGGATCGGCGTGGGCGACGCCGGCGTCCTTGAAGGCCCACCCGCGGTCGTCGCGGATCGGGTCGACGATCGTGACCCCGATCGCGTCCTCGAGGCCCTTGAGCTGGCGGACGATCAGCGTCCGCGACGCCCACGGACAGGCATAGGAGACGTACAGGTGGTAGCGGCCGGCCTCCGCCGGGTAGCCGCTGGAGCCGTCGGCGGTGACCCGCTCGCGGAAGGCGCTGGCCTGGCGCCGGAAGCGACCGCGGTCGATCTCGCGGGTCCAGCCGGCGGCGGAGGTCTCGGGGGTCTCGGTGCTCATCGTGGCGCTCCTGGCGGGGGTTCGCTTTGTTGCGTGCGCAATGACCAGGCTAGCGCACCGGCGCCGGTGGACCGCCCAGGGTCGCGCGCGGCCGGGGCGCTCGCCCCGCGCCGCCCGATCGGCGATGCTGCCTCCGATGTCCCGCCCACCCCACTCGCCCCCGCCCGCGACGGTCGCCGCCGACGCGCGGACCAAGCGCCTGACGCTGCTGGCCTGCATCCTCGGGTCGACGATCGTGATGGTCGACGGGTCGGTGGTGAACGTCGCCCTGCCGCACATCAGCAAGGACCTCGGCGGCGGGCTTGCCGGCCAGCAGTGGACGTCGAACGCCTACCTGCTGACGCTGGGCTCGCTGCTGATGGTCGCCGGGTCGTTGGGCGACGTCTTCGGCGAGCGGCGGATCTTCCTGCTCGGCGTGGCCGGATTCGGCGTCACGTCGCTGATCTGCGCGGCCGCCCCGAGCATCGGCGTCCTGATCGCCGGCCGCGCCCTCCAGGGGGCGTCCGGGGCGCTGCTGACCCCGGCCGCGCTGGCGGTGATCGTGGCGACCTTCGACGAGGACGACCGCAACCGGGCGATCGGCTCGTGGACCGCCTGGGGCGGGATCGGCGCCGCGATCGGGCCGCTGCTCGGCGGCTGGCTGGTCGACGCCGCGTCCTGGCAGTGGGTCTTCCTGATCAACGTGCCGCTGGTGCTCCTGACGCTCTGGATCATCGTGCTGGCGATCCCCGCGGCCGGCGAGCGCGGCGAGCGGCGGCTGGACCTGGTCGGCGCGGCGCTCTGCGCGACCGGCCTGGCGGGGCTGACGTTCGGGCTGATCCAGCAGCCGCTGGCCGGCTGGGGATCGCTCTCGGTGGTCGGGCCGCTGGCCGGCGGGGCGCTCGTCTTCGCCGTCTTCCTGCTCTACGAGCGCCGGGCCCGCGAGCCGATGCTGCCGCTGGACCTCTTCCGCCGCCGCAACTTCGCCGTCGGCAACGTCGAGACCCTGGTGATGTACGCCGGGCTGGCGCTGGTCTTCTTCTACCTGACGATCTACCTCCAGCAGGTCGCCGGCTTCGACGCGCTGAAGGCCGGCCTGGCGGGGCTGCCGGTGACGATCCTGATGCTGCTGCTGGCCAGCCGCTTCGGGGCGCTCGCCGACCGGATCGGGCCGCGGCTGTTCATGGGCGCCGGGCCCGTGGTCTCGGGCGTCGGCCTGTTGCTGCTGCTGCGGCTGGACCGCGACGTCTCCTACCTCGGCGACGTGCTGCCGGCGATGGTCGTGTTCGGGATCGGCCTCTGCATCACGGTCGCGCCGCTGACCGCGACCGTGCTCGCCGACGCCGACGCCCACAACGCCGGCGCCGCGTCGGGGGTCAACAACGCGATCGCCCGGGTCGCCGGCCTGATCGGGATCGCCGCGGTCGGGGTCGTGGTCGCGTCGAGCTTCTCGTCCGGGGTCGCCGATCGGCTGGAGGGACGGCCGCTGTCCCCCGCCGGCCGGGCGGTCGTCGCCGATGCCCGCGACGCCCCGCTCAGCCGGCCGGACGTGTCGGGGCTGCCGGCGGCCGAGGCGCGGGCGATCGACGACGCCGCCGTCGCCTCCTCGACCCACAGCTTCCACCTCGGGATGGGCGTCTCGGCCGGCCTGCTGCTGCTCGGCGGCGCGCTCGGCGCGGCCGGGATCCGCAACCCGCGGCGGCTGGTGCGGGCCAGCGAGTGCGCCGGCGGCCAGCTCGTCGGCCAGCCGTGCGACGCCGCTCACCCGGAGCGCGGCGCCGCCGAGCCGGCCAGCGCCTGACGGAGTGGCGTCATTTGCCCCCGGACGATCGGAGGCGGCGTCATTTCACCCCGCCATGCGCCGGGAGATGACGCCAGTTCTCGCCGTCCGCAGGCAGCTGACGCCAGCTGCCCATCGACGCCCGACCGTGCCTCACCGACCCGCGCCCGCGCCGGCACCGGCGCTCGACGATCCGGGACCCCGCTCGGGGTCTCGGCCCGGCGGGCGCGGCTCGAAGCCGGGGCAGGCGGCGACCGGCATCCGCGGGTAGCGCGGGAAGCGCGGGTCGGCCTTCGAGCGGCCGCAGAGCGAGAAGGTCGATCCGCGGGTGTTGCCGATCAGGCGCTGGTGCAGGCAGCGGTCGCAGAGGCCGAAGGCGGACGGCACCGGACCAGTATCGAGGACCCTCGCCGTCGCCGCGCGCACCATCGGCGCGGCCGGCCATCTTGACTTCAAGGGCGCTCGAACCCCTACCGTGGAGCGACGGCCGCCCGTCCCGGCGTGGAGACGGGGACCGATCGACCGCCCCCTAGACTCGAGCCAGTGCCCACGTTCCGCCGTCTGCTCGGGTTCCTGCGCCCATATCGCGGGACCTGGGTGATCAGCTTCTCGCTCGCGCTGCTCGCGATGGGCGTGACGGTCGCCAGCCCCTACCTGGTCGGCCGCGGGATCGACCAGATCCGCGCGGGCGACCGCGGCGGGCTGACCTTCTTCGCGGTCGCGATCGCGCTCCTCGGGCTCGGCCGGCTGCTGCTGACGATCGGCCGGCGGCTGGTCGCCGGCCGCGTCTCGCTCGGCGTCGAGCAGGACCTGCGCGACCGGCTCTACGGGCACCTGCAGTCGCTCGAGATGGGCTTCTTCGACCGCTGGCAGACCGGGCAGCTGATGTCGCGGGCGACCGTCGACCTGAGCGCCGTCCGGTTCTTCCTCGGCTACGGCCTGGTCTTCATCGTCCAGTCGCTGCTGACGGTGGTCCTGGCCGCGATCGCGATGACGATCCAGCAGCCGCTGCTGGCGCTGCTGGCGCTGCTGCCCGCGCCGCTGATCGTCTTCGTCGGCCACGCCTACGGCACCCGCGGCCGGCCCGCCCAGCAGGACGCCCAGCAGGCGGTCGCCGAGCTGACCGCCGCCGCCGAGGAGTCGATCTCCGGGATCCGGGTGGTCAAGGCGTTCGCCGCCGAGGAGCGCCGCCGCGAGGCGTTCGAGGCGACCGTCGAGCGCGCCTTCGGCAAGCAGCTGCGGGCGGTCCGGATCGAGGCGGCGTTCCAGCCGTTCGTGCAGTTCCTGCCCCAGATCAGCCTGGCGATCGTGCTGCTCGCCGGCGGCCGGATGGTCGTCGACGGCGACCTCACGATCGGCCAGTTCGCGGCCTTCTACGTCTACGTGCTGATGCTGATCCAGCCGCTGCGCTCGCTCGGCGTGATGCTCGGGCTCGGCCAGCGCGCGACCGCCTCGGGGATGCGGCTGTTCGAGGTCCTCGACCGCGAGCCGACGATCGTCGCCCCCACCGACCGCCCCGTCCGGACGCTGCCGGCCGACGGCGGCGGCGCGATCCGCTTCGAGGGCGTCACGCTCCGCTACCCCGGCCAGACGCGGCCGGCGCTGGAGGACGTCGACCTGACGATCCCGGCCGGCGAGCGGATCGCGATCGTCGGCGAGACCGGTTCCGGCAAGACCGCCCTGATCCAGCTGCTGCCGCGGCTCTACGACCCGACCGCGGGGCGGGTGCTGATCGACGGGGTCGATGTCCGCGACCTCGACCCGACAGCGCTCCGTCGCGAGATCGCGATCGTCGACGACGACCCGTTCCTGTTCACCGCCAGCGTCGCCGAGAACCTGGCCTACGCCGCGCCCGGCGCGACCCGCGAGGAGATCGAGCGGGCCGCCGAGCGGGCCCGCGCGGCCGACTTCATCGCCGCGCTGCCGGACGGCTACGAGACCGTGGTCGGCGAGCGCGGCCTGACGCTGTCCGGCGGCCAGCGCCAGCGACTGGCGATCGCCCGCGCGCTGCTCGCCGGACCCGATCGGGAGCCTGGCGATCCGCGTCCCCGCGGACCGCGGATCCTGATCCTCGACGACGCCACCAGCAACGTCGACGCCACCACCGAGCAGGCGATCGCCGGCGGGCTCGACGAGGTGATGGCCGGCCGCACCACGCTCGTGATCGCCCACCGGCTGTCGACCGTGCGGCTCGCCGACCGGGTCGTGGTCCTGGAGCGCGGCCGCGTCGCCGCCGTCGGCGACCACGACGAGCTGCTGGCCCGCTCGCAGCTCTACCGCGACATCGTCACCTACGGGATGGCCGGCCAGGTCTTCCTGACCCGCAAGCAGGAGCCGATCGAGGTGACCGAGGCATGAGCGCGCCCGGACCGTCCGAATCGGGCTCCACGACCCGCCGCGGCGCCGCCTTCGCCGACATCCGCCGCCGTCAGCAGGCGACCCGCGGCCGCGGTCGCCGCACCCGCAGCCTGTTCGGGATGATGCGCCCCTACCGCGGGCGGATCGCGATCCTGCTCGTCGCGCTGCTGGTCGCCACCGCGGCCAGCCTCGCCCCCGCCCCGCTGGCCGCGAAGGCGGTCGACGACGGCCTCTCCAAGGGCAACCTCGACCACCTGACGGTGCTCGTCGCGGTCCTGCTCGGGGTCTCGCTCGTCGGCCTCGTCGCGACCGTCGTCCGCGACCGGCTGGTCGGCTGGCTGGGCGCCCGGCTGCTGAGCGACCTGCGCGAGCGGATCTTCCGCCACCTGCTGCAGATGCCGGTCAGCTACCACGAGCGACAGCGCGCGGGCGTGCTCGTCTCGCGGATGACCAACGACGTCGACGCGCTCCAGACGATGATCAGCTCGAGCCTCGTGACGCTGATCTCGTCGGTGCTGATGCTGCTGGGCTCGATCGTGATCCTGATCTCGCTCGACCTGAAGCTGGCGCTGATCACGTTCACCACGATCCCGGTGCTGCTGCTCGGGTCGCTGGCCTTCCGGCTCGCCTCGGTCGACGCCTTCGCCCGCACCCGCGAGACGATCGGCGCGATCACGGCGCACCTGCAGGAGACCCTCTCCGGCGTCCGCGTGATCCGCTCCTACGGCCGCGAGCAGGGCCACCTCGACCGCTTCCACGAGCTCGGCGACGAGAACCGCCGGGCCAACATGAAGACGGTCTACCTGAACGCCGCCTACTTCCCGGCCGTCGAGTACCTGTCGACGGCGGCGATCGTGATCGTGCTGCTGGTCGGCGGGGCCGAGGCGATCGACGGCGCCGTGACGATCGGCGTCCTGATCGGGTTCGTGACCGCGCTCGACAACTTCTTCGGTCCGATCACGGAGCTGTCGAACGTCTACACGACCTTCCAGTCCGGGATGGCGGCGCTCGAGAAGATCGGCGCGCTGCTCGACCAGGAGTCGACGCTGACCGACCCCGCCCACCCGCGGGAGCTGCCCGATCCGCTCCGGGGCGAGCTGCGCTTCGAGCACGTGACGTTCGGCTACGGGGTGCCGTCGCGGGGCGGTTCGGCGTCCGCCGGCGGCACCGGAGCGAGCAGCTCGCCGATCGTCCTCCACGACATCGACCTGACGATCCCGGCCGGGGCGACGGTCGCGCTCGTCGGCAGCACCGGCGCCGGCAAGTCGACGCTCGTCAAGCTGGCCGCGCGCTTCATCGACCCGAGCGAGGGGCGGGTGCTGCTGGACGGCGTCGACCTGCGCGACCTGCGCCAGCGGGAGCTCCGCTCGCGAATGGGGATCGTCCCCCAGGAGGGGTTCCTGTTCAGCGGCACGGTCGCCGAGAACATCGCCTTCGGCCGCGACGGCGCGACCCGCGAGGACGTCGAGCGGGTCGTCGCCAGCCTCGGGGCCGGCGACGTCCTCGACCAGCTGCCGCAGGGCCTCGACACCGAGGTCGGGGAGCGCGGCGGGTCGCTGTCGGCGGGCCAGCGGCAGCTGGTGGCGTTCGCCCGCGCGCTGATCGCCGGGGCGCCCGCGAACGGCGACGGCCGCCTCGGCGGGCCGTCGATCCTGCTGCTCGACGAGGCGACGGCCAACGTCGACCTGCGGACCGAGCGGCGGATCGAGGAGGCGCTGGAGCTGCTGCTGTCGGACCGCACGGCGATCGTGATCGCCCACCGGCTGTCGACGATCCGCTCGGCCGACCTGATCGCGGTCGTCGAGCACGGACGGATCTGCGAAGCCGGCACGCACGAGGAGTTGCTGGTCCGCGGTGGCGCGTACGCGAAGCTCCACGAGGACTGGCAACGCGGGACGACCGACGCACCGTCGGCGGCCGCTTCGTAAGACTGCTGGCGGTGGCCGTCCGTCCGGGCCGCCGCAACATCCTCGCCCCCCACCGGTTGCAACGACGAGATGACCTCACGCCTCGCCCCCACGACCGTGCGCGCCGCCGCGACGCTGGCCGCCGCCGGCGCGCTCGCGATCGGCCTCGCCGGCCCGGCGGCCGCGACGTCGCCGACCGGTCCCGGCGGAACCGCGCTCGCCGGCCCGGCCGCCGGATCGCCCGCGAACGGGCCGGTCGAGCGGATCGCCAGCGGCCGTGCCCGCGCCGGCCTCCGCCAGGCGGCCCAGCGACCGTCGAACGTCGGCACGATCAAGCTCCAGTCCTCGCGCAAGATCAAGGTCCGCTACCTGCCCAACCGCAAGCGGACCGTCGGGTCGCTGAAGAACGGCGCGACGGTCAAGGTGCTCTGCCAGATGAACTCGGTGCGGGCATCGGGCTACTCCGGCAGCTCCCGGATCTGGGACCGCGTGCGGCTGCCCAACGGCCGCGCCGGCTACGTGCCCGACGCCTCGGTCCAGAACGAGAAGGCGGCGATGGTCGCCCACTACTGCAAGTGGTCGGACCCCGGCGCGCCCGCCGACGTCAACCCGCAGCAGGGACGCTGCTCGTCGGTCGCGACCGTGCCGCTGGTGGCGGCGCCCGTCGACCGGGCCGCGTTCATCGCCACCGCCGGGCCGCTGGCGCGCGCGTCCCAGGGCGCGACCCAGGTGCCGGCCTCAGTCACCCTCGCGCAGGCGATCCTCGAGTCCGCGTCGGGCACGGCGACCGCCGGCGCCAACAACTACTTCGGGATCAAGGCCCAGGCCGTCGACGCCGCCAACGGGATCTTCCGCTGGGCGACCGAGGCGGTCGGCTGCGTGCTCAAGCCGACCTACGAGACCGAGTCGGGACGGCTCGTCCGTCAGCTGGCGGCGTTCCGGATGTACCGCGGGATGCAGGACTCCTTCGACGACCACGGCCTGTTCCTGCGCCAGAACAGCCGCTACGCCAAGGCGTTCGACTACACGGCCGACCCCGAGCGGTTCGCGAAGGAGATCCACAAGGCCGGCTACGCCACCGATCCGGCCTACAGCACCAGCCTGATCCGGCTGATGCGCAACGAGAAGCTGACGCGCTTCGACCGCTAGGGGCGGGCCGGGTCGCACGGTGGCGGGTGTGGTCCGTGGGGTGCGGGCGTGGTCTGCTGGGGGTGGCGGCTGTGGTCCGCGAGGGTGCGGTACGCCCTCGATCGCTCGCGGCCAAGTGAGCGGGGTGCTTCGGTCTGCGTGGTCTGGTTTGGCCGCGAATCGTGCGATCTCGCGCGCACCC
>NZ_AGUD01000260.1 GCF_000240225.1 Patulibacter medicamentivorans | reverse complement strand
CGCGGCGCCCCCGGAGTCGCCGGCGCGGCGGGGCGCGCGGGCGGCGCGGCGCCGGGGTGCGGCGCCAGGGTCTGGACCCGCGGCTGGGCCTGCTGCTCGGCCAGCTGGCGCTCCAGCTCGGCCAGCCGCTCAGGGGCCGTTCCCGCCCACTCCCGCAGGCGCTGCAGCTCCCGGCCCTGGGTGAAGACGAGGATCGCCATCGCGGCCACGGCCACCAACGAGGCGAACCCCACGTAGGGGCCGATCGTGTCGAACTTGCTCGCGAAACCGGAAGCGAGCAGGGGGACCGCGGGGGTCATAGCGGACCAGTGTAGGCGTTCGCCCCAACGTCTCGCGCACCCGGCGAGCCGCCGTCGGCGGAGCCGCCGCGACCGCCGTCGCCCGTCCCCGGGGGTGCGGCGGACGCCGACCCGGGCACCGGCATCTCGGCGTGGGCGCGTTGCAACTCGGCGACCTTGGCGGCCAGGCCGGCGGCATCTCCCTCGAGCACCAGCAGCCCGACGTCGTTGAACATCGCCTCGACGACCGCCGGATCGAAGACCGTCCGCTCGGCCCGCTGGATCCGCTCGGCGTCGGTCGGCCGCGGCACCTCGAAGGGGTTGAACAGCTCCTCGTGGAGCTTCTCGCCGGGCCGCGAGCCGACGACCTCGATCGCGATGTCCTCGTCCGGCTTCAGCCCCGACAGCTCGATCATGTCGCGGGCCAGCTGCATGATCGCGACCGGCTCGCCCATGTCGAGCACCAGGATCTCGCCGGTCCGCCCGAGCGACCCCGACTGGATCACCAGCTGGACCGCCTCGGGGATCGTCATGAAGTACCGCGTCATCGCCGGATCGGTGACCGTCACCGGCCCGCCGAGCCGGATCTGGCGCTGGAAGATCGGGACCACCGAGCCGCTCGATCCGAGCACGTTGCCGAACCGCACGCACGAGAAGCGGGTGCCGGGCCAGCGCTGGGCGGCGCTCTCGACCGCCAGCTCGGCCAGCGCCTTGCTCGCCCCCATCACCGTCTTCGGGTCGACCGCCTTGTCGGTCGAGACGAGCACGAACCGCTCGACGCCCGCCTCGCCGCAGAGCCGCGCCAGCGAGCGGGTCGCGACGGCGTTGTTGTGGACCGCCTCGACCGGGTTGGCCTCCATCAGCGCCACGTGCTTGTAGGCGGCCGCGTGGAAGACGACCTGCGGTCGGTGCTCGGCGAGGATCTCGCGGACCCGGTCGCCCTCCTTGACGTCGGCGATCACCGACGCGACGACGGCCTCGGGCACCTGCCGGTCCTCGAGCAGCTCGCGCTCGATCTGGAAGAGGTTGTCCTCGGCGTGGTCCAGGATCACCAGCCGCGCCGGCCCGACGCGCGCGATCTGGCGGCACAGCTCGCTGCCGATCGACCCGCCGGCCCCGGTCACCAGCACCACCTGGTCGCGCAGGTACGCGCCGACCCGGTCCAGCTCCATCCGCACCGGGTCGCGGCCGAGGACGTCCTCGACCCGCACCTCGCGCACCTGCCGGACGGCGGTGCCCTCGCCCGCCTGCAGCAGCTCGAAGACCGTCGGCAGGGTCCGCACGGTGACGCCCCGGCGGCGCCCGGCCCGCAGCACGTCGGCCCGCAGGGTGCCCGGGGCCGAGGGGATCGCGATGATGATCTCGTCCGGCTCGACCTCGTCGATCACCCGCGGCAGGTCGCGGATCCGCCCGAGCACCCGGACCCCGTCGATCCGCGTCCGCAGCTTGCGATCGTCGTCGTCGACGAACCCGACCGGCCGCAGCCCCAGCGACGGGTTGCGGAGCATCTCGCGCAGGACCAGGCGGCCGCCCTCGCCGGCGCCGACGATCAGGGCCGAGCGGCCGGAGCGGCGCGAGCGGAACCCGAGCAGCAGCCGCCCGTCGGCGAACGAGCGGACGGCCACGCGGGCGCCGAGCAGCAGCAGGACGCCGGCCACGACGGTGAAGACGAGCATCCCGTTGGGGACGTTGACCACGGTGTTGACCGACTCGACGATCGGCTTGCCGGCCGAGTCGCGGTGCGAGCGGGTGAGCGTGTTCGTCACCGGCTGCAGCAGCTGGTTGGCGCCGACGAACAGAAGGATGCCCAGCACGACGCCCTGGGCGACCCGCACGGCGTCGGCCGCCTCGGTGTAGCGCCAGCGCCGGTGGTAGCCGCCGAAGGCCCAGACCGCGATCACGATGCAGGCGGCCGCGATGAACCACGTGTGGTTGAAGAGGTTCGAGTAGCGGTCGTTGACCTTGTCCAGGTCGAACCGCGCCCGGAAGCCCAGCCAGTAGGCGCCGACGGCCAGCACGAAGTCGACCAACGCCTGCAGCGGCGAGAGTCGGTGGAAGGTCAGCGCAGCGGGGCGTCGCCGCATCGGGGCGATTCTCGCACGGGGTGGCGGAGGGCACCCGCGACGCCACGGGCCGTGCGCGATCGCCCGCCCGCGATCGGCGCCTTCAGGAACCGCTAGGGAACGGCCGCGATGATCGACGGGTGGCCGTCCCGAACCGCAGCGACGCCTCCCCGCGCCAGCCGCGGTCGCCGACCGCGCCACGGCACGGGGCGCCGCCCGCGACCCGCCGGCCGCGACCGGTCCCGCTGCCGCTGGTGGCGATCGTGGTCGTCGCGATCGCGCTGCTGCTCGGCTTCATGGGCCGGTCGGCCAACAACGGCGCGTTCCACGGCTCGTGGGAGTTCTCGCGGCTCGGCGGACCGTGGCTGGTCGGCGCGTTCGTGGCCGGGATCGTCGGCGGCTGGCGGCGCGGCCCGGGCGGGCTGGCGCTCGGCATCGCCGGCGGCGCGATCGCGATCGCCGTCGGGTCGCTCAGCTACTACGGGATCTACATCTTCTTCGAGGACGGCAGCGCCCCGCGACGGGCGGCCCGGCTCGGCGTCGGCTGGGCGATGGCCGGCCTGGTCGTCGGCGGCGCGCTCGGGCTGCTGGGGGCGACCTTCGCCACCCGCGCGGGCGGCCGCGGCCGGGTCTGGATGCAGGGCGCGGCGCTGGGCACGCTCGGCGGCCTGCTGATGGGCGAGTCGATCGCGCTGCTGTGGGTCTGGGATCAGCACGACCTGCGGGTGATGGCGACGCTGGAGGGGCTGGGCGGCGCGGCGCTGGTGGCCTTCGCGGCGGTCGGGCGATCCTGGCGATGGATCGTCGCCGCGCTGATCGCGGCCGCGGCGACGGCGACCGTGGCGCCGATCGTCACGACGATGGTCCGCGAGGCGCTGCGGCGGATCGGCTGGGCGGGGGCGTGAGTCGACCGGCGTGATCGAGCGGCACGGCGGGACGGGTCTCCCGACGAGATGAATGACAGATCTTGACTTTTGTCATCTGTCATTCCATACTCCTCCTATGCCCTCCACGACGACCCTCCCCACCCGCGCTCTCGGCAGGTCCGGCCCGCGCGTCTCCGCCCTCGGCCTCGGCCTGATGGGCATGTCCGACTTCTACGGCCCGGCCGACCGCGCCGAGAGCATCGCCACGATCCACGCCGCCCTCGACGCCGGGGTCACGCTGCTGGACACCGGCGACTTCTACGGGATGGGGCACAACGAGCTGCTGCTGTCCGAGGCGCTGCGCGGCCGCGATCGCGACGGCGTCCAGGTCAGCGTCAAGTTCGGCGCGCTGCGCGGCCCCGACGGCAGCTGGAACGGGATCGACGGCCGGCCCGAGGCGATCAAGGCCTTCGCCGCCTACAGCCTGCAGCGGCTCGGCACCGACCACATCGACGTCTACCGCCTGGCACGGCTCGACCCGGACGTCCCGATCGAGGAGACCATCGGCGCGATCGCCGAGCTGGTGCAGGCCGGCTACGTGCGCCAGATCGGCCTCTCCGAGGTCGGGGCCGAGACGATCCGCCGCGCCGCGGCGGTCCACCCGATCAGCGACCTGCAGATCGAGTACTCCCTGATCTCGCGCGGGATCGAGCGCGAGATCCTGCCGGCCACCCGCGAGCTGGGGATCGCGATCACGGCCTACGGGGTCCTCTCCCGCGGGCTGATCAGCGGCCACTGGACGCCGACCCGCGACCTGCCCGCCGGCGACTTCCGCGGCTTCAGCCCGCGCTTCCAGGACGAGAACCTGCGCCGGAACCTGGCGCTGGTCGACGCGCTCCGCGAAGTCGCCGACGGCCTCGGGGCGAGCGTCGCCCAGGTCGCGATCGCCTGGGTCCTGGGCCGCGGCGAGGACGTCGTCCCGCTGATCGGCGCCCGCCGCCGGGAGCGGCTGGACGAGGCGCTCGGCGCGGTCGCGCTCGACCTGACGCCCGACGCCGTCGCCCGGATCGAGGCCGCGGTGCCGGCCGACGCCGCCGCCGGCGACCGCTACGACCCGGGCCAGATGGCGGACCTGGACAGCGAGCGATGAGCGGCCGCGGCGCGCGCTCCCGGCCGACCGCCGCGGCGACGCGGCTGGGAGACTGATCGCGTGGCCGGCGTCCTGACCCGCGAGCAGATCCTCGAGGCCGCGGAGGAGACCCTCCGCCGCTTCGGCCCGGCCAAGACGACCGTCGTCGACGTCGCCCGCACGCTCGGCGTCAGCCACGGGACGGTCTACCGCCACTTCCCGAGCAAGGCCGCGCTGCGCGACGCCGTCGCCGAGGAGTGGCTGGCCCGGGTCTCCGCGCCGCTCGAGGCGATCGTCGCGTCCGGCGGCCCGGCCCTGGGGCGCCTCCACGACTGGGTCGCGACCCTCAGCGCGACCAAGCGGGGGCTGGCCGCCGAGGACCCCGAGCTGTTCGAGACCTACGTGACGCTGGCCGTCCAGTCGCGCGAGGTGGTCGACCGCCACGTCGACGAGCTGGTCGCGCAGCTGACCGCGATCGTGGCCGCCGGCGTCGACGCCGGCGAGCTGGCGGCGGCCGATCCGGCGGCCACGGCGCGGGCGATCTTCGACGCGACCTCGCGCTTCCACAACCCGGTCCACGCCGGCGAGTGGGCGGACGCGGGACTCGCGGACGCGTTCGAGGCCGTCTGGTCGCTGCTGATCGACGGCCTGCGCCCGCGGCGCGGCTGAGCGACCGGCGCCGCGCGCGACGGGCCTGGCCTCAGGCGACCGGCGACAGCAGCAGGTCGGTGAAGACCGCCGGGTCGCGGCGGATCCGTCCGCCGTCGCCGACCGAGCGGTCGCGCTTGACCAGCTCGACCTCGGCCGGGTCCTCCAGCCGCCGCAGCCGCCCGCTGGCGATCAGCGCCTCGTCGACGGCGCCGGGCCTGCCGTCGAAGGTCGTGAAGACGGGCGTCCCGAGCGCGACCGCCTCGCGGTTCATCGTGCCTCCGGCGCTGACGACGAGGTCGGCCAGGGCGACCAGCGACGGGCCGTCGATCGGCGTGTCGGGGACGACGAACCCGCCGGCCCGCGCCAGCTCGGCCCGCTGGTCGGCCGTCCGCGGCAGGACCACGACCTGGCCCTGTTCGCGCAGCTTCGTCAGGACCGCGGCGAAGCGGTCGTTGTGGAAGCGGTGGTACAGGGAGACCTCGGGCGGGGTGCGGACGACCGCGATCGGGCGCGCCGGGTCGAGCCCGAGGTCGGCGAGGACCGTCGCGTCCGGCTCGAGGTCCGCCAGGTAGTACTCCTCCTTCAGCCCCGCGTAGGCGCGGATCTTGCCGCTCGCGCCGTAGGGCGCCAGCCGCTCGGCCGGGATCACGTCGGGAACCACCACCGCCTGCGCCAGGTGGCAGTTGATCTGGTGCTGGACGGTCGCCCACTCGTAGTCGAAGGCGGTCGTCGCCGGGATCCCCAGCAGCGCGGCGGCGACGGTGACGTCGTTGGAGCCGTGGCCGATCGCCAGGTCGAAGGGCCGCGCGCCGGCGCGACCGCGCCAGCCGCCCCCCGGCCAGCCGCCGACCGACCGCGCCCAGCGCATCAGCGCCGTCGTGCGCGAGGCCAGGCCGCGGGCCTTGTCCGGCAGCCGCTCGCCGCGGTGGTGCCCGATCGCGGTGTGGGCGATCCCGTAGCGGTCGCAGAGGCCCAGCGTCTGGGCGAAGTCGCGGGCGGTCACGTCGACCTCGTGCCCGCGCCGGCGCAGCTCGTCGATCACCGGGCGCAGGACCAGGACGTGCGGGCTGTTGGTGAGGTCGATCCAGACGCGCATCGGCGCCGGGGATGCTCGCAGGACGGCGGGCACGCGGGAGTCCCCGGTACGGGCGCTCAGCGCCCGGCCAGCACCGCCGCGACCCCGTCGACGACCGCGCCGACCTGCTGGTCGGTGATCGTGGCGCTGACCGGCAGCGCCAGGTGCGTCCGCGCCAGCTCCTCGGTGACCGGCAGCGAGACTCCGCCGTCGGGCAGGTAGCGGGCCATCGGCGGCTGCCGGTGGACCGGCGTGCGGTAGTAGGGGCGGGCTCCGATCCCGCGGACCCGCAGCCCGGCGGCCAGCTCGTCGGCGCGGTCGCTGCGGACCACGTAGAGGTGCCAGGCCGCCGTCGACCCGGGCGCGGGCACCGGCAGCGTGACCAGCTCGCCCAGGCCGGCGTTGCGGTAGCGCTCGTGGGTGCGCGCCCGGTGGGTCGCCCAGGCCGGCAGGTGCGGCAGCAGGACCCGGAGGACCGCGGCCTGCAGCTCGTCGAGGCGGCTGTTGTAGCCGATGTCGACGTAGTCGACCTTGTCGGCCGAGCCGTGGAACCGCAGCGTCCGGACGCGCTCGGCCAGATTCGCGTCGGCGGTCGTGACCGCCCCGCCGTCGCCGAAGCAGCCGAGGTTCTTGGACGGGTAGAAGCTGAAGGTCGCGAGGTCGCCGAGCGCGCCGGGGCGGGCGAGGGCGCCGCTCTCGGCGCGGATCGTCGTCGAGCCGGCGGCCTGGGCGGCGTCCTCGACCACCGGCAGCCCGGTGCGGGCCCGGATCTCGGCGATCGGGGCGACGTTGCCGAACAGGTGGACGGCGACGATCGCCTTCGTCCGCGGGGTGACCGCGGCGGCGACGGTCTCGGCGGTCACGCACATCGTGTCGGGATCGACGTCGCAGAAGACCGGGGTGGCCCCGGTCGGCGGGATCGCCTCGGCGCTGGCCCAGAAGGTGAACGAGGGCACGACGACCTCGTCGCCGGGTCCGACGCCGAGCGCCCGCAGCGCGATCACGATCGCGTCGGTGCCGTTGGCGACGCCGACCGCGTGGCGGGTCCCGATCCAGTCGGCGAACTCGCGCTCGAACGCCTCGACCTCGGGGCCGAGGATGAAGCGCCCGTCGTTGGCGACGCGCAGCAGCGCGTCGTGCAGCTGCGGGCGCAGCGGCTCCAGCGCCGTGGCGGTGTCGAAGAGCGGGACCGACATGGTCCAAGCGTAGGGCGTGGTCGTGCGGCGTCGCACGTGGGCGCGCATGCACCGCGCCGGCACGGGCCGAGACGCCCGTGGCCGGGGCCCGCTCCGGCCGGCCGCCGAGCGCCGACGCGCCCAGGTTCGTCCCCGGCCGACCGAGCAGGTCGTAGCCTCCCGGCCGATGCCCGACCAGCTCAGCCGCCGACGCGCGCTGCTCGCCGCCCAGCTCGCCGGCCTGTTGCACGGGCCAGCCGAGACCCTGCCGGTGTCGTCCTCGGCCCACGTGGCCTTCGTCGCGCGGCTCGCCGCCGGCCGGCGGGGACGCCGGCCCGCCGATCCCGAGATGGCCAAGAGCGTCGAGGTCGGCGCCCACGCCGGCACGCTCGCCGGCCTGGCGGTCGGGCTTCGGCACGAGGCCGTCGAGGCGCTCGGCTGGGCCCTCCGCGAGCCGCGGGCGGCGGCGCGGGCGGCCGGGCTGATCGGCGTCGCGTCGCTGCCGGCGGTGGTCGCCGCGCTGACGCTCGAGCGTCCGATCGAGCGGCGGCTCGGAGGCGACCGCGC
>NZ_AGUD01000261.1 GCF_000240225.1 Patulibacter medicamentivorans | reverse complement strand
GCCGCGCGGGCGCTGCCGGCGGCGACCGACGCGGTCGACCGGATCCTGGCCGGGGCCGACCGGCTGCGGCGCTCGGCGGCACCGCTGCTCGACCTGCTGCCCGACGCGCTGACGGCGGCCGCCCCGGCCGCGCGGCTGGCGACCCCGGCGCTCGCGAACCTGACGACGATGGTCCGTTACCTCGCGCCCCGCAAGCGGACGATCGCCGCCTGGTTCTCGAACACCGCCGCGTTCGGGACCAACGGCGACGCCAAGGGCCGCTGGGCGCGGTTCTTCGTGATGATCGACCCGGCGACGCTGCTGGCGGCCAAGAGCGACCTGCCGACCAACGCCTACACCGGCCCCGACGACGCCGTCCGCAACGCGCCCTACGAGCCGGGCGACTTCCCGCGGCTGCGCGCGACGCCGCCGCCCGCCTCGCCGCCGGCGAGCCGACCCGACCGATGAGTCCTCGTCCCCCGCGCGGTCGTCATCCAAGCCGAACCACGAGCCGGCCAGCTTCACGATCCTCAACTTCCCCGTCGACGACGTCGAGGCGGCGGTCGACGAGCTGACCGCTCGCGGCGTGGCCTTCCAGCACTACGACGGGATGCCGCAGGACGCGAAGGGGATCATGCGCGACGATCGCCTGGTTCACCGACCCGGCGGGCAACGTCCTGTCGCTGATCGACGTCTGACCGGCGCGGTCCGGCCGCCGACACGGGCCTGCCGCTCGCGTCCGTCCCGCCGCGAGCGGGTCCGGCCGGCCGCGCGCGCCCTCAGCCCCGCGTCGCGTCGCGGCCGATCCGCCGCAGCGCCACGCCGGCCGCTCGCCAGCGGTCGGCGTCCAGCACCCCGCGGCCGTCGACGACCGCCCGCGCCCCGGGCACGTCGTCCGGGGCCAGGTCGCGGTAGGCGGCGTGGTCGGCCTGGACGATCGCGCCGTCGACCGGCGCGCCGTCCCACGGCTCCAGCCCGAGCGCCCGCAGCTCGTCGTCGGCGTAGAGCGGGTCGGCGACGAGGGCCGTCGCGCCGGCGGCGACGAGCGCGTCGCGGAGGCCGAAGACGCCGCTGAAGGCCGTCTCCTTGACGTCACCGCGGTAGGCGGCGCCGAGCACCAGCACCCGTCGTCCCGCCAGCCCCCCGTCGAGCAGGCCGCCGAGCAGGCCGACGGCGTAGCCGGGCATCGCCTCGTTGACGGCCCGCGCCGCGGCCGGCAGCGTCGCGGCCGGGTCGCCCTCCAGGTAGAAGCGCGGGTAGACCGGGATGCAGTGCCCGCCGACCGCGACCCCGGGCCGGTGGATGTGGCTGAACGGCTGGCTGTTGGCGGCGTCGATCACGCCCTGGACGTCGACGCCGATCCGGTCGGCGTGCTGGGCCAGCTCGTTGGCGAAGGCGATGTTGAGGTCGCGGTAGGTCGTCTCGGCCAGCTTGGTCAGCTCGGCGGCCTCGGCGCCGCCCAGCTCGCGGACCTCGACCGTCGGCGCGCCGCTGCCGTTCAGCAGCCGCCGGTAGCGGGCCGCGGTCCGGGCCTCGCCGGTCGCGTCGAGCCCGCCGACGAGCTTCGGGTAGGTCTCCAGGTCCTGGAAGATCCGGCCGCTGTAGACCCGCTCCGGGCTGTGGGCGGCGTGGAAGTCGCTGCCCTCGCGCAGGCCGCTGGCGCGCTCCAGCAGCGGCGCGACCCGCGATCGGGTGCTGCCGACCGGCAGGGTCGTCTCGACGACGACGCTCGGCGGCGCGCCGTCCGGCCCGGCGGCGCTGCCGCGCTCGGCCGCCGCGCGGGCCAGGCCGCGGCCGATCGCCTCGACCGCGGCGTCGAGTGCCCGCCACTCGGGCCTGGCGTCGGCGTCGACCACCAGCGGCGGCACCGCCAGGATCAGGTCGGCTCCGGCGGCGACCGCGGCGACGGTGTCGGTGGTCGCCCGCAGCGCCCCGGACGCGATCGTCCGGGCGAGCGCCTCGGCCAGGCCTCCCTCGCCGGGGAACGGCTCCTCGCCCGCGTTGACCTGGTCGACGACCCGCTGGTCGATGTCGCAGCCGACGACCTCGTGCCCGTGACTGGCGGCGAACGCGGCCAGCGGCAGGCCGATCTTCCCCAGCGCGACGACCACGACCCTCATCGCGGAGCCTCCACGCCGTCGGTCGGATCGCCGATCCCGTCGCGGGAGCGACCGCGGAGCCCCCCGGGAGCGCCCCCGTCGTCGGGCACCAGGTGGACCGTCTCCCCCGAGGCGGCGCTGCGCAGGACCGCGTCGGCCAGGTCGACCGCGGCCAGCCCCTCCTCGAGGGTCACGACCGGCGCGTCGGGCTCGCCGCGGACGAGCGAGCAGAAGCCCTCCAGCTCGACCAGCAGCGGCTCGCGGCGGGCGATCGCGTAGCGGGTCATGTCGCCCTCGCTGACGCCGCGCAGCGTGCGGGCGGCGTCCCACTCGCTGGCGACCTCGCCGTTGGCGTAGAAGGTCAGGTCGGCGGTCAGCGTGTCGGCGACGAGCATCCCCCGCTCGCCCAGGACACGGGTCCGGCGGACCTTGGTCGGCGACAGCCAGTCGACCATCGTCGTGAAGGTCGTGCCGCCCTCGAGCCGGCCGACGACGTTGACCAGGTCCTCGTGGGCACGGCCCATCCGGTGCTGGGTCTGCGCCGCCAGCGTCATCACCGGGCCGCCGCCGAGCCAGCCGACCAGGTCGAGGTCGTGGGTCGCCAGGTCCTTGACCACGCCGACGTCGCGGATCCGCGACGGGAACGGGCCGATCCGCTCGGTCGCGACGTGGAAGACCTGGCCGAGCTGCCCGCCGAGGACGCGGCGGCGCAGCTCCCGCAGGGCGGGGTTGCAGCGCTCGACGTGGCCGACGGCGCCGTCGACGCCGGCCGCTCGCACGGCCTCGATCAGCGTCCTGGCGCGCGGGGGGTCCTCGGCCAGCGGCTTCTCGACCAGCACGTGGACGCCGGCGCCGACCAGCTCGAGGACGGCCGCCAGGTGCTCCTCCGTCGGGACCGCGACGATCGCGATCTCGGGGCGCGCGTCGGGCGCCCGGTCGAGCAGGGCGCCGACGGTCGGGAAGACCAGCGCCTGGTCGCCGACCGCGCCGTGGCGGTCGCCCTCGGGGTCGACCGCGCCGACGAAGGTCGTCAGGCCCGAGGTCTGCAGCAGCCGCGCATGGTGACGGCCCATCATCCCCAGGCCCACGACGGCTCCGCGCAGGGACCTCGGATCGGCCGTCGTTGGCTGCGCGGCGTCGCTCACGACGGACAGCCTAGATGAGTGGCTGCCGCGTCCCCGGCGCCAGCGATCACGCGGCCGCGGGACCGGTCGCGGGACCGGTCGCGGGTGGCGCCACCACCAGCCGAAAGGCCCCGTCGAACGCCGGAGCGTCGCGCAGGAAGCCCCAGCGGTCGTCCCAGGCGCCCGAGATCAGGTCCCGTCGCAGCGCCGCGACCGCGCGTTCCTCCGCGCCCGGGGGCAGCCGCGGCCAGATCGACTGAGCGGCGCGGACCGCCGGGTCCAGGAACGCCTCGGGTCGGTGGTAGAACGCCTCGAGGAACCCGTCGGTGCAGCCGTGCGGGATCGCGACCGGCGTGGCCGTGGCGCCGCCGAGCGCCTGCGCCACGGCGTCGATCGGCGGGAACCGGGCGCGATCGTCCGCCAGCGTCTCCGGCAGGTAGTCCGTCAGCCACAGGCGGTCGAGCGCGTCGGGATCGACCGTCAGGACGACCACCGGGCCGCGTGCCACCCGCCGCAGCTCGCGCAGGCCGGCCGCGGGGTCCTGCCAGTGGTGGATCGTGACCACCGCCATCGCGGCGTCGACGCTGCCGTCGTCGAGCGGCAGCGCCTCGGCGTGGGCGGCGATCGCCGGCGCCAGCAGCGGCGGACGCTGCGCCCGCATCGCCGCCGCGGGCTCGATCGCGATCACGTGGCGGTCCGGTGGCTCGTAGGACCCGGCCCCGGCCCCGACGTTGACGACCGTGCGGGCATCGCCGAGCGCGGCGTCGATCAGCGCCGCGATCCGCGGATCGGCGCGCCGCTGCCGGGCGTAGCCGACGCTGTGCCGCTCGTAGTCGATGCCGCGACCCGGGCGGGCGGGGACCGGCGGCTGGTCGCGGGCCGTCATCCCCCGATGCTCGCACGCCGAGGGCCGCGAGTACGCTCCCGGGCCATGGCCAAGCCCGTCGGCACCCGTGCCGCGATCCACCCGCAGGCGATCACCGACCCGTCGGCCAGTGCCGGAGCGGGAGCGATGATCGGCGCCGAGGCCCGGATCGGCGAGCACGCGCGGATCGCCCCCTACGCCGTGATCGACAGCCGCGCGACGGTCGGCGAGCGGGCGATCGTCGGGACCCACGCGGTCATCCACCACGACGTGACGCTGGGCGCCGGGGTGGTGCTGGGCAGCCACGTCGTCGTGCATCCGGGGACGGTGCTCGAGGACGGCGTCGTCGTCGGCGATCACGCGGTGCTCGGCAAGCCGCCGCGGCTGCGGGCGACGTCGGCCGCGGCCGGTGGACCGGGCCTGCGGCCGCTGCAGGTCGCGGCCGGGGCCAGCGTCGGGGCCGGGGCCGTCGTCTTCGCCGGGGCCGCGGTCGGCGCGCGGACGATCCTCGGCGACCAGTCGTTCGTCCGCGAGCGGGCCACGATCGGCGAGGACGCGATCGTCGGCCGCGGCAGCACCGTCGACTGCGACGTCGTCGTCGGCGACCGCGTCAGCATCCAGACCGACGTCTACGTGACGGCCCGCAGCGTGGTCGAGGACGACGTCTTCCTGGGGCCCGGCGTGGTGACCACCAACGACGATCGCATGGGCCGCGCCCCGCGCGGGGCCGACGGCGAGCCCGACCCGGCGGCGATCGAGCTGCGCGGCGCGACGATCCGCCGCGGCGCCCGGATCGGCGGACGCGCCGTGCTGGTGCCCGGGGTCGAGATCGGCGCCGACGCCTTCGTCGCCGCCGGCGCGGTGGTGACCAAGGACGTCGCGCCGGCCACCCGCGTGATCGGCGTCCCGGCCCGCGCGGCGGGGCCGGTGCCGGACGAGGACCTGCTGGACCGCTGATCGGGCGGGCGGACGGGAGCCGCTCGCCGGGCGCGCCGCCACTCGCCCGCCGCTCCGCTGGGATACCCTCGCGCCGTGGCCGTCTCCGCCCTCGTTCCGGTGCTGCGCCCGCACCGGCGGCGTCGCGCGCTGCTGCGGACCGGGCAGCGGGTCGCCCGGCGGCTGCCGGGGGCGATCGAGTCGCCGGCGGCGATCCGGCGGCGGACGGCGGCCGAGCAGCGGACCCGGACGCTGGCCGTGGTGGCCGCGGTCACCGGCGCCGGCGCGGTCGCGCTCGAGGTCGCGCGGGTCTGGCGGCGGGGCTCGGCGCCGCTGCCGTCCGAGGCCGATCGGGTGCTGGACGCCGGGGCCGAGGCGGTCGGCGAGACGGTCCAGGTCGCCGTCGCCGGCTACCGCCAGGGCTCCGATCGCGAGAACGCGCTGCTGAACCTGCTGCTGTCGTTCACCGGCACCTGGCTGATGACGCGGCTGTCGACGACGATGATCCGCCGCCGCGGCCGCTTCGGGCCGTTGCGCGACGTGGTCGTCAGCGACACCCACGTGCACCACTTCGTGCCGGGGATCGCGATGGCGTTCCTGGCCGGCGGCGCGTCGATCGCGGCCCGCTCCGAGGCCGCCGACCGCTGGCTGGCGGTGCCGTTCGGCGCCGGGGTCGCGCTGACGCTCGACGAGTCGGCGCTGCTGCTGAAGCTCGACGACGTCTACTGGACGGAGGAGGGCGCCGTCAGCGTCCAGGTGACCCTGGCGTCGTTCGCGATGCTGTCGACGCTGCTGGTCGCCTCGCGGATGCTGCGCCGCGGCGAGCAGGTGGTGCTGGCCGAATCGCGGGCCGCCGACGACGACGACCGCCCGACCACCCACCTCCACGTGGTGACCGCATGACCGGCAGCGACCCGCACGACCACGAGCGGCCGGCGGCGGCCACCGACGAGCGGCCGGGAGGCTCGGTGGCCGACGTCGGGGACCGCCCCGTCGCCCCGCCGCCGCCGGACGACGTCCAGGACGGCCCCGGCGGGGAGGACCTGCCGGGCGGCGAGGACCGGCCGACGCCGCCCGCGGCCGGGCCGCAGCACCCGATCGGGCCCGGCGGGGCGCTGCTCGCCCCGTGGCGGGCCCGCGTGCTGGCGGCGCTGATCGACTCGATCATCACCGGGATCCTGGCCCTGGGCCTGGGCTACGCGGCCGAGGGGCTCACCGGCGAGAACGTCGTCGTGATCGGCGAGAACCGCCAGGACGTCACCGGCCTCGAGACGGTCTGGAACGACATCGGCTTCGGCCTGGCCGCCACGCTGCTGGCGACCGCGCTCTACGTGGTGCCGATGCTGACCCGCACCAACGGCCTGACGATCGGCCGCCGGGTCGCGCACACCCGCCTGATCCGCGCCGACCAGCAGCCGATCGAGCTGTGGTTCGCGACCACCCGCGAGGTGCTGCTGAAGGGGATCGGGATCGCCGTCCTGGCCGCGATCCCGCTGCTCGGCCCGCTGGTCGTCTTCGCGGACTACCTGTGGCCGCTGCGCGACCCGCAGCGACGTGCGCTCCACGACTACCCGCTCGACACGCGGACGATCTGGACCCGCTGACGGCGCGCGGCGCGCGCCGGTCCGGGTCCTACAGCGCCGCCGCGGCGGCCTTCGTCGCCTTGCCGGCGGCGGTCCAGATCACCTGGTGCTGGGCGGGGCCGACGCCGATCATCCCGACCGGGACCTTGACCTGGGCCTCGATGTACTCCAGGTACTCGCGGGCGGCCTGCGGCAGGTCCTCGTAGCGGGAGACCTTGGAGATGTCCTCCTCCCAGCCGGGCAGCTCGTCGTACTCCGGCTCGGCGTGGTGGAGGACGGTCTGGTGGTACGGGAAGCGCTCGAGCAGCGCGCCGTCGGCGCTGCGGTAGCGGGTGGCGACCTTGATCGTCTCCTGCCCGGTGAGCACGTCGAGCTTGGTGATGCAGAGCTGGTCGAGCGTGCAGAGCCGCGCCGCGTAGCGCAGCGCGACGAGGTCGAGCCAGCCGATCCGGCGGTCGCGGCCCGTGGTGGTGCCGCGCTCGGCGCCGACCTCGCGCAGCTGGTCGGCCAGCGGGCCTTCGAGCTCGGTCGGGAACGGCCCGGCGCCGACGCGGGTGCAGTACGCCTTGACGACGCCCCAGATCTCGTCGAGGTCCTTGGGGCCGGCGCCCGATCCGACGGCGGCGGCGCCGGCGACCGGGTTCGACGAGGTGACGAACGGGTAGGTGCCGTGGTCGATGTCCAGCAGCGCCGCCTGCGCGCCCTCGAAGAGCACGTTGCCGCCGTCGTCGAGCGCGTCCCAGACCAGCGCGGCGGTGTCGGCGACGTGGCGCTCGAGCTTGTGGCCGTAGCTCAGGTAGGTCTCGGTCATCGCCTGCAGGTCGAGCTGCGGGTCACGGGCCCAGGGCCGCAGCGAGCGCTCCTTGGGGTGCAGGGCGGCGACGATCTTCTTCTTCAGGATCGCCTCGTCCAGCAGGTCCTGGATCCGGATCCCGAGCCGCAGCGCCTTGTCGGCGTAGCAGGGGCCGATGCCGCGCTTGGTGGTGCCGATCTGGTTCTTGCCCAGCCGCGTCTCGCCCGCCACGTCGAGCAGCTTGTGGTACGGCATGATCACGTGCGCGTTGGGGCTGATCCGCAGCCCGCTGGAGTCGACGCCCTGCGTCGCCAGCTGCGCCAGCTCGCCGAGCAGGACCTCGGGGTCGACGACGACGCCGTTGCCGATCACGCAGGTGGTGCCCGGGTAGAGGATCCCCGAGGGCACCAGGTGGAAGGCGTACTTCACCTCGCCGTGGACGATCGTGTGCCCGGCGTTGTTGCCGCCCTGGAAGCGGACGACCACGTCGGAGCGCTCCGCGAGCAGGTCGACGAGCTTGCCCTTGCCCTCGTCGCCCCACTGGGCGCCAACGATCACGATGCCTGGCATTTCGGGTGGAGGGTATCGGTGTGGGGGCGTTGCCCGCCCGGCCCACCGGCCAGGGTCCTCGCCGGCGGGCTGCGACGAGCGTCCGATCGGCGCCGCGGCCACGCGCGCCGCGGGGACTCTCGGCGACGGCGTCCGACCGCCTCAGCGGTCGTCGCGCCCGCGGCGGACCGGCCGGTGGACGCCGCTCGGGTCGAGGCCCCAGGTCGGCGGGACGGCCGGTCGACCGGCCAGGTCGTAGCCGTCCTCGTCGCCAGGGAACGGCGGGGCGGGCCCCAGCCCACCGCTGGCCGCGGGGTCGCGACCGGCGGCGGGCCGGCGGTCGTAGCCGCCCGCGGCGGGGCCGCCGGGGACCGCGTGCCCGGCCACGCCGAGCGGGCCGTCCCCCGGTCGCGGAGCGGACGCCGACCGCCGACCGTGGGCCGCGGAGCCGGGCGGCGGGTCCTCCGGCTGCAGCTTGCGATGGTCCCCGTCGGGCAGCGCGACGACCCGGCACATCTCCTCGAGCCGCGAGACGGTTCGCTCCCCGACCTGGTCGCGCAGCGCCATCGGGTCGAGGTTGGTCGTGATCGTGACCGCCTTCTCCTCCTCGTAGCGCGCGTTGACGATCGAGTAGAGCTGCTCCAGGACCCACGGCGTCGACTGCTCGGCGCCGACGTCGTCGATCTGGAGCAGGTCGACGCGGGTCAGGGCGTCGAGCAGCTCGAGCGTCCGCGGACCGCCGTCGGAGTCGTAGGTGCGGCGGATCTCGGACAGCAGCCGCGGCAGCGAGTAGATCGCCACCGTCCGGCCGGCCTCGATCGCGTGCTTCGAGATCAGGGTCGCGAGCGTCGTCTTGCCGTTGCCGGTGCCACCGGTCAGCCACAGGCCCTCGCCGCGGGCCAGCCGCGCCGGCAGGTCGTCGACGTACTCGCGGACGAGCGCCACGACCTTGCGGTCCATGCCCGAGACCGGCGGCCGGTCGAAGGCGACGTCGCGGTACTTCTTGCCGATCCGCGCGCGCAGGCTGCCGGCGACGCGGCGGGCGCGCTGCTCGGGCATGCAGCGGCACTCCGTCGCCGTGCGGTTGCGGTCGTCGATGATCCAGCCGGACCCGTCGCAGAGGCCGTAGGGGCAGCGCATCGGCTAGGCCCCGGTCCGGGCGCGGTGGCGCCGGCGGTCGCCGGCGGGGATCGTGGGGCGGGTCACGTGCGCGGCAGCGGTGGCCCGCCTCCGGGAAGCGGCGGACCGCCGACGGACGTCATGCCGCCCGCCGCGGCGCCGACCGGCCGCTGGCCGCCGGAGAACTGCCCGGGCGGGCCGTCGTCGGGCCGCTGGGCCATCGTCAGGAACCGCGGGTACTCGTTCTGGAACAGCAGCCGCACGGTGGCCAGGCGACCGGAGCGGTTCTTGGCGATGATCAGCTCGGCGACGCCGGGCTCGGCGGTCTCCTCGTTGTAGTACTCGTCGCGGTACAGGAACATCACGAGGTCGGCGTCCTGCTCGATGTTCCCCGACTCGCGCAGGTCGCTGAGCATCGGCCGCTTGTCGGGCCGGCTCTCGACCGCACGCGACAGCTGCGACAGCGCGATCACCGGGCAGCTCAGCTCCTGGGCGAGGATCTTCAGCCCTCGCGACATCTCGCCGACCTGCTGGACGCGGCTCTCGGCTCGGCCGTCGGCCCGCATCAGCTGCAGGTAGTCGACGATCACCAGCGAGACGCCGCCGGCGTGGCTGGCCGCCAGCCGCCGGGCCTTGGCGCGGATCTCCATGATCCCGATGTCGGAGCTGTCGTCGACGTAGAGCGGCGACTGGGCGAGCTTGTCCGCGACCTCGAGCACGTCGGGCCAGCGGTCGCCGATCCGGCCCTTGCGGACGTCGTCGCCCTTGATCGCGGCCTGCGAGGCGATCACGCGCTGGAGCAGCTCGCGCTCCGGCATCTCGAGCGAGAAGAGCGCGACGGCGCCGCCGTTCTGGAGCGCGACGTTCTCGGCCAGGTTGGTGACCAGCGCGCTCTTGCCCATCGCGGGGCGGGCCGCGAGGACGATCATCGCGCCCGGCTGCAGGCCGGCGGTGGCGATGTCGAGGTCGCGGTAGCCGGTCGCCAGGCCGGTGATGTCGCGGCCGTCCTTCTCCAGCTCCTCCAGCCGCTTGACCTCGTCGTCGATGAAGTCGCGGACGGCGCGCAGGCCGGTCGAGGCGTCGGTCTGGGAGACCTCGAAGACCTTGCCCTGGGCCTGCTCGACGATCTGGGCGGGGTCGTCCTGGGCCTTGAGGACGTCGGCCTGGATCTCGTAGGTCGCCTGCAGCAGCCGCCGGAGCTTGCCGAGCTCGCGGACGATCTGCGAGTGCTTGGGCAGCGCCGCGACCTCGGTGACCGTGGAGGTCAGCTGCCAGACCGCCTCGCGGCCGCCGGCCTGGTCGAGCGTGCCGCTGCGCCGCAGCTGCTCGACGACGGTGATCGAGTCGACCGGCTGGCTGTCGCCGTAGAGCTGCCGGATCGCCTCGAACGTCGCCTGGTGCTGGGGCGCGTAGAAGTCGTCGGCGCGCAGGCCGTCGTCGATCGTGACCGCGTAGCGCGCCTGCTCGGACAGCATCAGCGCCCCGAGCACCGCCTGCTCGGCGTGGATGTCGTGCGGCGGGACGTGCGCGGCCGGGCCCATCTCGTCCGGCGGCGGCAGGTAGCCGTCGTCGGCGGGGTAGGGGTGGTCGTCGTCGTAGGACATGTCGGGCGGGCGGGGCGGGGGCCGCGGGGTCGTGTCAGCAACCCTCGCAGCCGGACTGGACCGCTTGCACGAGACGCTGCACGCGGGAAGCCGGCGAACGGCGGATCGAAACTACCAGCAGGCCCGCGGCGGCCGGTCGACGCCTGGCCGCGTACCCCGCTCCGTGCGGGAAATCGCGGCGTCGATCGCGCCCGGAACGCGAAACGGCGCCGGATGGCCGGCGCCGTCGGTCCACCCGCGGGTGGATGTGAGGCGTTCGTAGACCGAGCAGGTCGCCGCCGGGAAGCGAGAGCTGTGCGCCAGCACTGCCGAGCGCACCAGGTGGCGAGATGCGAAGCGTCTACGGACGCCTCACGCCGCCCGCTAGCGTTCGGTGACGACCATCGTCTTGACGTTGGCGATGACGCCCTCGGCCAGCTCGACGTCGACGACGTAGGTGCCGGTCGCGCGGATCGGCTCGGCCAGGCGCACGCGGCGGCGGTCGATCTCGACCCCGCGGGCCTCGTGGATCGCGTCGGCGATGTCCTGGTTGGTGACGGAGCCGAACAGGCGGCCGTCCTCACCGGTCTGGTGGGAGATCGTCAGCACCGTGTTGGTGAGCTGATCGGCCAGCTCGCGCGCCTGGGCAACCGCCTCGGCCCGCTGACGGGACTGCGCCTCGGCCTGCCGGGCCGCGTCCGCGATCGCCGTCTTCGTGGCCGGAGCAGCGAGGTTGCGCGGCAGCAGGTAGTTCCGCAGGTATCCCTTGGAGACGTCCACGACGGCGCCCTTGGCGCCGAGCTGGGGAACGTCCTGGAGAAGAATCGCCTCAGGCATACGGGTCACGAGAAGTCGAGATGGAGCCGGGCGCAGCCTCTCGCGCGCCGCACGGCCGGACAGGGAAGGATGGCACGTCGGACCGCTCCGGCGCGCTGCGGTGGCACGCGCGCCGAACGCGATCCCGTCAAATCGTCGTCTCGCTGCCCCCGCCCGCGAGACGACGAACCAGCAGGCCAGAGCCGCCCGATCGTCATCTCGCCCCGCGTCCGCGCCGAGATGACGATCCGCCGCCCCGCCCCGCCCGCCCGCTAGAACGGGATGTCGTCGTCCGCCGGCGGAGCGCTGTTGCCGCCGGGTGCGGGCGCGCCGGCCGGCGGCTGCTGGGGCGCGCCGCCCCAGTTCTGCTGCGGCGCGGGCTGCGCGGCCGGCGGGCCGCCGAAGTCGCCCTGGTCGACGGGGTAGGCGTTGCCGGGGCCGTTGAAGCCCCCGCCGGCCGGCGCGGCCGGCGCCGCCGGAGCCCAGTCGTCGCCCGCCGGGGCGCCGCCGCCACCCTGCTGGCCGGCCCAGTTGCCGCCCTGACCGCCGCCGCCACCGGGCGCGCCGTCACGGCCGCCGATGAACTGGACGTCCTGGGCGACGATCTCGATCGCCTCGCGCTTGTTGCCCTGCTGGTCCTGCCACTCGCGCCAGCGCAGGCGGCCGTCGACCGCCACCTGGCGGCCCTTGGCGAGGAACCGGGCCGCGGCGTCGGCCGAGTTGCCGAAGATCGTGACGTTGAAGTAGTTGGGCTCGTCGACCCACTGGCCGGAGGCCTGGTCCTTGCGCCTGTTGTTGACGGCCACGCGAAGGCTGCAGACCGAGCCCCCGGACGGCAGTCCTCGAAGCTCGGGATCCCGGGTCAGGTTCCCGACGATCGTGACGCGATTGATCGGCATGGGGTCCTCTTTCTCGATTGCGTTGGCCGAGCGTAGCGGCCGCACAGCCCCGAGAGGCACGACACGCGAAGTCGACACGAAGGTCGGACGGAGACGGCACGCACGGCACCCGTTCCGCGGGAGAGCAAGAGCATGCCAGGCCGCCCGGACAGGCGGCCCGCGGGCCGCGCGAGCCGCTCGCGGACGGGCCCGGAAACGCGACGTGCCGCCCGAGGGGCGGCACGAGCAGCAGCGGCCCGCAGGACGCGGGCGCGGGGGCGCTTCGGCTCAGGCAGCCGCGGCGGCGGCCGCGTCGATCTCGGCGAGATCGGGCAGGTCGACCGGGTTGCGCTGCAGCTTGATGATCCGGTGCCGCAGGACCACGTCGTTGATCTTCAGCTGGCGGTTGAGCTCGTTGAGCAGCTCGGCCGGGCCCTGGAAGCGGAAGACGCGGTACTCGGCCTTCGTCTCGTCGCCGATCGGGTAGGCGAGCTGGCGAACGCCCCACTCGCGGCCCTCGAGGATGGTCCCCTGGCCCTGGATCAGCTTGTCGAGATCGACGGCCAGCTTCTGCCGTGCCTCGTCCTCGGCGGACGCGTGGAGCAGGAGGACGAGATCGTAGGAAGGAGCGGGAGCGGCCATAGGAAAAGTTTCGCTTCTGGAAGCGGCGATCGAGGCTAGCAGAGGTCCTGCGCTGCTCGTCGTCCGCCTCTCGGAGTGATACGGGGGGCGAACTTCGCCGTCCCCGCGGGTCGTTCGAGTGTGAAGCTCGAACCGCCCCGACGTCGCCCGACCCCCGAGTGGCTCGCCCGCCTGCGCTCGGCCAACCCCGTCGCGCTGGCCGCCGTGGCCGGCGCGATCCTGCTGATCGCCCTCTGGCCGCGGCTGGGCTCGCCGCCACCGACGGTGCCCGACGGACGCGCGCGGGCCGCGCCGGCGGCGCCGGACGGGCGGCGCG
>NZ_AGUD01000262.1 GCF_000240225.1 Patulibacter medicamentivorans | reverse complement strand
TCCGCGTCGGCGGCGTCCGCGACCCGCGGCCCGGCGACCACCACGGCCAGCAGCGGGCGCAGCCGCTTGCCGCCGGCGCTGACGGTCGCCGCGGCGGACGCGTCGAGCGCGTCGCGACCGGGCGTCGCGACCTGGCGCAGGCGCTGCTCGATGGTCCGCAGCAGCGTCGGCACGTGGGCGCCGGCCGCCGCCACGATCGGGGCGACGACCGCGGGGACGGGGGCCTCGGCCCCTCCGTCCCCGCCCGGCGTCGCGGTCGCAGCGTCGTTCACGACCGGGAGCCGAGCGGGCGGCGCCGGCTCAGTGGCCGCCGCCCGAGCCGCTCTTCAGCGTGCTCAGGAAGAACGCGATGTCGTCGAGCTTCTCCGGCCCGAGCTTCGCGAACGACGGCATCGGCAGCGTCGGGTTGATCAGCGTCTCGCGGATCGCGCCCTGCTTCAGGCGGTCGCCGATCTGCGTCAGCTGGGGACCGGGGCCGTCGTTGCCGTTGGCGCCGATCTTGTGGCAGCCGCCGCAACTGGACTGGGCGACGAGCTTGCGGCCCGCCTCCCACTTCTCCAGCGTCGCGCCACCGGCCGTGGCGACCGACGGCGGCGGCTCCATGTCGACCCGCGAGGGCGGCTCCGCCTCGGCGCCGAGGTAGGAGAGGAAGAACATCGCGCCGATCACGAAGATGCCGGCCGTGGTCGCGACCGGGCGCCGCAGCGGATGCCGCTCCGGGTTGCGGTCGTAGAACGGCAGCAGGAACAGCAGCAGCATCGCGATCGTCGGCACGCCGACGGTCGCGAGCGACACGAGGGCCGGCGGCTTGATCACGCGCAGCAGCTCGAAGGCCCAGAAGTAGTACCACTCGGGCCGCGGGGCGTAGGTGGTCGTCGTCGCGTCGGCCTTCGCCGTCAGCTCGCCACCGAGGACGATCGACAGCAGCATGATCGTCCCGATGACGACGATCATCATCACGCCGTCCTTGACGATGATGTAGGGGAAGAACGGCTTCCCCTGCGCCTTCAGGACGGAGTATTCGCGGAGGTACTCCTCCTTCTCGCGCTGATTCATGCGTCGTGCTCCTTCAGGTCGCCGCCGACCTTGTCCGCGCGGACCCACGGCGGCGCCGACGTCCCGAGCTTGATGACCAAGTACAGGTGGGCGCTGATCAGGCCGATGATCAACCCGGGGATGATCATCATGTGGATCGCGTAGAACCGTGACAGCGTGACCGTGGTGACGTCCGGCCCGCCGAGCGCGGCGGGCGGGGTGAACGGCCCGAGCAGCGGCGCGTTGCCGCCGATGTTCATGGCCACGACCGAGGCCCAGTAGGCGCGCTGGTCGAACGGCAGCAGGTAGCCGGTGACCGACATCACCAGCGTCAGCACCAGCAGCGCGACGCCGACGATCCAGTTCAGCTCACGCGGGTACTTGTACGCCCCGAAGAAGAAGGTCCTCGCCATGTGCAGGAAGACCAGGATCACCATCACGGTCGATCCCCAGCGGTGCATGCCGTGGATGAACTCGCCGAGGAAGACCTCGTTGTTGATGTACTTCATCGACTCGTAGGCGTGGGTGACCGACGGGTCGTAGTACATCGCCAGCACGACGCCGGTGATGACCTGGTTGATGAAGGCGACCATCGTCGCCGTGCCCAGGGTGTAGAACCAGTTCGTCCCCTTGGGGATCGGCCGGAACATCACCCAGCGGACGGTGCCCGAGAGCGAGGTCCGCTCGTCGACCCAGGCGGCGGCGCTGACGCCCGCCTCCTTGACGAGGTCCTTGGGCTGGTCGTCGACCGCCGGGTCCTCGGGCCGCTTCGGCTGCGGCCGCAACCCTGCGGGCGGCGACGGGAGGAGCTTGATCTTCGCCATGGTGTGAGGGATCAGGTGCCGGGCAGCTTGCGCTGCGACGGGTTCGACGGATACAGGTACTGGCCGATGCCGTCCAGCGGCTGCCCGGGCGGACGCGGCGAGAACCGCTTGAGCTCCGAGTTGACCGAGAAGCGACGCCCGACCTCGACCCGACCGGTCGAGGTGATGCGGGTGTAGAAGCGATCCAGCGGGCGAACCGGCGGACCGGCGGCGACCTCGCCGCGGAAGTCGTAGACGCCGCCGTGGCACGGGCAGACGAAGTGCTGCGCGGCCTGCACGTAACGGGCGGGGCAGCCCATGTGCATGCAGCGGGAGCTGATCGCGACGACCTTGTTGTACTGGTCGCCCGGCTCCTTGTCGACGACCGGGTTGCGCTGCCGCAGGTAGACGGTGCTCTTGCCGACCTGGCCCGTCTTCGGATCGAGCGTGATCACGCGCGGCACGTAGGTGTCGTTCGGGATCTCGTCGAGCGGGCCCATGTCGTGCCAGCCGGTGTCGACCTCGACGAACGGCTGGCCGATCGCGAAGCCGGCGGCCGAGAGGGCGACGGCGCCGATGGCGATGCCACCGGTCGCGTTGGCGGCGAGCACCATCATCCGACGACGGGTGACGGTCTCGCCCTCGAACGCACCGGGAATGCCGCGGTCGAGGGTGTACTTGCTCTTCGCTGGGCGATCGGACACGTGTGAGAGGCTCCTGCGTGAACCCACGGGGGCCGCGTGGGACGCCGGGGATCGTATCGGCCACGAGCCTGCGGCGATGGGACCTCGACCCGCGACGCCGTTCCGAGCGTCCTTTGCGGGGGTTCCTCAGGCCGTCGCGACCGCGGCCGCGGCGGCTCGCAGCGCCGCCTCGGAGGGCGTCGCACCCTCGCGCGCCGTCCGCAGGAGCACCGCCGCGGGCGAGCCGAAGCCCTGTCCCAGAGCGGCGCCGGCGCAGATCCAGAGCGCGCGCGTGCGCTCGGCCGCGACCGCCGGGTCGCCGGTCCCGCCGTCGTGGTCCGGGCCCAGGTCCCACGCCGGCGCGGCGTGCAAGCGCGCGACCAGCGCGACGACGTCGGCCAGGATCTCGACCTCGGCGACCCAGCCGCCGGCGGCCAGCCGCTCGAGCCCGAGGGCGTAGAGGCGGTCGCCGGCCAGCAGCGCCAGGTCGCGGTCGGCGGTCCGGACGACCCGCGCCCGCTCGGGGGCGTGGTGCAGCAGCTCGGCCTCGCGGGTGGCCTCGATCGCGACCGGCAGCTCGTCGCCGATCGCCGACGCCCGCGGCCCGCGCAGGTCGGCGGAGGCGAAGCGGTCGGCGTCCGGGGCCGGATCGACGGTCGCGGCCGCCAGCAGCCCGCCCTCGTCGCGCAGAGCGGCGGCGAGCGCGGACAGCGGGTTCACCAGGCGACCTCGAAGGCGGCGGCGGCGGCCTCGAGCGTGCGAGCGACGTGCTCCGGCGCGTGGGCCAGCGACACGAACCAGGCCTCGTAGCCCGACGGCGGGGCGTAGACCCCGCGCGCGAGCAGGCCCCGGCACCAGCGGGCGTAGGCCTCGTGGTCGCAGCGGCGCGCGTCGGCGTAGTCGCGGACGGGCTGCTCGCTGAAGAAGACCGTCACCAGGCCGCCGACGCTGGCGACCTGGACCGGACGGTCGCCGGCGGCCTCGCGGAGGCCGGTAGCCAGCGCCTCGGTGGTCTCGGACAGGCGCAGGTAGGCGGTCTCGTCCAGCATCCGCAGCGAGGCGAGGCCGGCCGCGACCGCCAGCGGATTGCCGGACAGCGTGCCGGCCTGGTAGACGTCGCCGACCGGTGCCAGCCGCTCCATCAGCGCCTGCGAGCCGCCGAACGCCGCCGCCGGCAGGCCGCCGCCGATGACCTTGCCCATCACGGTCAGGTCGGGCGTCACGTCGGAGAGCTCCTGCGCGCCGCCGGGGGCGACGCGGAAGCCGGAGATGACCTCGTCGAAGATCAGCAGCGCGCCGTGGGCCTCGGTCAGCTCCCGCAGCCGGGCCAGGAAGCCCGGCTCGGGCAGCACCAGGCCCATGTTGGCGGGGTAGGGCTCGGCGATCAGCGCGGCGACGTCGTGGCGCGCGAACGCCTCCTCGACCGCGGCGACGTCGTTCCACGGCACGACCACGGTGGCGCGGGTCGCGGACTCCAGGACGCCGGCCGAGGCCGGGATGCCCTGCGTCGCCAGGCCCGAGCCCGCGTCGGCCAGCAGGCCGTCGACGTGGCCGTGGTAGGCGCCGGCGAACTTGACGACGACCTCGCGGCCGGTGGCGGCACGCGCCAGCCGGATCGCGCTCATCGAGGCCTCGGTGCCGGACGAGGTCATCCGCAGCATCTCGACCGAGGGAACGCGGCGGACGACCTCCTCGGCCAGCTCGACCTCGAGCGCGGTCGGCGCGCCGAAGGTGGTGCCGGCGGCCGCGGCCTCGTGGATCGCGGTCAGGATCTGCGGGTGGGCGTGGCCGTGGATCAGCGGCCCCCACGAGCAGACCCAGTCGACGAAGCGGTTGCCGTCGACGTCGATCAGGTCGACGCCCTCGGCGCGCTCGACGAACAGCGGATCGCGGCCGATCGAGCGCATCGCCCGAACCGGCGAGTTGACGCCGCCGGGCAGCACCCGGCTGGCGCGCGCGAAGAGCTCGGCGGACTTCGCGTCGGTCAGCGAGACGGTCATCTAGACGCCGGCGTGCTCGTGCTCCCAGGCCCGGAAGGCCTCGGTGAAGTACAGCAGCCGGATCTTCTTGAACTCGGTCGAGCTGTAGAGCGTCGCCCGGTCCTCGATCCCGTCGACCTCGTCCGCGATCGCGTCGAGGATCGCGTCGCACTCCTCCTTGGAGCGGCCGTGGGCCATCGTGAAGACCTGGTACTTCCAGTCCGCGTAGGTCGGCCGCTGGTAGCAGTGGCTGATCCCGCGGTAGGCGGCCATCCGGATCCCGATCTCCTCGATCCGGTCCGGGTCGACCTGCCAGACCCCCATGCCGTTGGCGCTGAAGCCCGCGCGACGGTGGAAGAGGATCGCGGCGACCCGCCGCAGCAGCTTGCGCTCGGTCATCCCCTCGAGGTGCTCGAGCAGCGCGGCGACCGAGATCCCCAGCTCCTCGGCCGCCGGTGCGAACGGCTCGGCGATCACCGGCAGGTCGCCCTGCGTGGCGCGGACGACCTTCTTGTCGAACTCGTCGTAGGCCTGGCGCTCGGTCTCGGCCGGGGCGACCGCCTCGCCGGCGGTGGCGAGCGACTTGGTGTCGCCGCTCAGCTGCAGGTCCATCCGGATCTTGAACAGCTGCAGCGTCGGCAGCTGGCGGATCGACTCGGCGCCGGTCAGCTCCTGGAGCACGTCGAGCGTGCCCTGCAGGCCCAGGCGGGAGTCCTCCTCGACCGCCAGCGTGAACCACATGTTGAAGTCGTGGTTGCGCAGGTAGTTGTGGCTGACGCCGGGATGGGCGTTGATGATCTTGGCCGAGCGCCAGGGGTTCTCGGGATCGACCTTGGCCGCCACCAGCATCGAGCCGTAGCCGAACGCGCGGGTGTCGTAGATCGGCGTGACCTGGCGGATGATCCGGTCCTGCACCAGGCGGTCGGTGCGGGCGATGACCTCGTCCTCGGTGAGACCGGCCGCGACGGCGATCTCCGCGTAGGGGCGCGGCACCAGCGGGAACGAGCCCTGGAGCAGGTCGAGCAGGCGCTTGTCGGTCTCGTCGAGCGGGACCGCGGCGCCGTCCTTGCGGCTGCGGACCTTCGGGATCGCCGTCTTGTCACTGGTGGCCATGAGGCTCCTCGCGTCGGGCGTGCGGGTCGGAGGACGTGCGCGCGGGGAGGGCGCGACGGACCGGAGGCACGTCCATCCATGGTAGGGATGCGCGCCGCCGACGGGATCTCGGCCGCCACCAGTTAGGGTACCCGACGTCGGGGCCGGCCCAGGACGGTCGGCCCGCGAGCGCGGCCGATCGAGCCGTCCTGCGACCCCGTGCTGGACATCACCCGCAACCCCGTCGCCGTCGAGCCACCGCTGCGGCGGACGCTCCGCCAGGCGGCCGCGATCACCGCCGGCGGCCAGCCGCCCGTCGCGGGCGACGCGGCGGGGTGGGAGCCCGCCGACGCGATCGCCGACGACCGCTCGCGGCTGGCGGCGCAGCTGGAGCCGGCGTCGCGCAACGCGCCCGGACGGGTGGCGGGCGCGCTCTGGATGATCGAGGCTCGCGCCTGGTACGTCGCCGAGCTGGTCGCCGCGACGCTGCTGCTGGCCGGCCGCGTGCCGCGGCTCGACCCGGCCTCGGTCGACGTCCTGATCGGGCCGGAGGGCCAGGCGGCCGCGGTCCGCCCGCGCGGGACCGCGTTCCACTGCCGGGCCGGGGATCGCGACGCCGGGCATCCGGACGCGCGGGTGGCGGCCGACGAGCCGGCGCTGCTGGCGGCGGCCCGCGACGAGCTGATCGCCGTCTGCGGCCCGCTGGTGGCGGCCGTCGACGCGAGCGGCCTGCGGCGGGCGCGGGTCGCGTGGCGGTCGGTCGGCGACCGGGTCGTCCAGGCGCTCGGCCACGTCGGCGACCTGACCGGACGGCGGGACGCGGCCTGGGGGATGGCCGCCGCGATCATGGCTCCGGCGAGCCCGCTGCGGGTGCCGGTCGCGTTCGAGCTCCGCGACGGCGCGTCGTTCGGCTACCGCGCGACCTGCTGCCTGAGCTACCGCGACGCGTCCTGCGAGCGCTGCGACAGCTGCCCGGTGCTGGCGCCGCGGCGCCGCTAGGCCTGCAGCGCCCGCGCGACGTCGAGCGCGAAGTAGGTGGCGATCACGTCGGCGCCGGCGCGGCGGATCGCGGTCAGCGACTCGGCCACGATCGCGTCCTCGTCGACGTAGCCGGCGGCGGCGCCGGCCTTGATCATCGAGTACTCGCCGCTGACCTGGTAGGCCGCGACCGGCATCCGGGTCGCGTCCTTGACCCGGCGGATCAGGTCGAGCGCCGGGCCGGCCGGCTTGACCATCAGGACGTCGGCGCCCTCCTCGACGTCGGTCAGCGCCTCGCGCACCGCCTCGTCGCCGTTGGCCGGATCCATCTGGTAGCTGCGGCGGTCGCCGAACGCGGGGGTCGAGCCGGCCGCCTCGCGGAACGGGCCGTAGTAGGCCGACGCGAGCTTGGCGCTGTGGGCGACGATCACGACCTGGTCGTGTCCCGCCGCGTCGAGCGCATCGCGGATCCGGCCGATCCGGCCGTCCATCATGTCCGAGGGGTAGAGGACCTCGGCGCCGGCGTCCGCCTGCGAGACCGCCGTCCGCTCCAGCAGCTCGAGGGTCGCGTCGTTCTGGACCGCGCCGTGCTCGTCGAGCAGGCCGCAGTGGCCATGGTCGGTGTACTCGCAGAGGCAGAGGTCGGTGCCGACCGTCAGCCCCGGGACCGCGTCGCGGATCGCTCGGGTCGTCCGCTGGACCACCGCCCGGTCGTCCCAGGCGCCGCTGCCGGCCGGGTCCTTCGTCGCCGGGATCCCGAACAGCATCACGCCGCCGAGCCCGAGCGCCGCCGCGTCGCGCGCGACCGCCAGCGCCCCGTCCGGCGACAGCCGCGAGACGCCCGGCATCGCGTCGATCGGCAGCGGCTCGTCGAGACCGTCCTCGACGAACAGCGGCAGCACCAGCTGGTCGGGGCGCAGGGTCGTCTCGCGCACCAGCGCGCGCAGCGCCGGCGTGCGACGCAGACGGCGGGGGCGGGCGCGCGGGAACGGCATCGACCGATCGTAGCCGTCGGTCGCTCGGTCGCTCGGGCTCAGCCGCGCGCGCCGCTGCGGACGATCGCGACCCGAGCGATCGCGCCCCAGGCCGCGGCCAGCAGCAGCAGGTGCAGCAGCGGCGCCCAGAACGCGCCGTGCTCGAGCGCCGCGGTCACCAGCCGCAGGCCGGGCCGGAACGGGAACGCGCCGGAGACGACGTCGATCACGGTCCCGACCAGCGACGAGACCGTCCCCTCGGGGACCAGGCCGATCACGACCACCGGCACCAGCAGCAGGATCGCCAGCAGGCTGGCGGCGCGGACCTCGGGCGCCAGCGCCCCGAGCGCGACGCCGAGCCCGCCGCAGGCGATCCCGGTCGCGGCGGCGGCCACCAGCCAGAGCGGGATCCGCGCCGGGTCGAGGCCGAGGAAGATCGCCAGCCCGCCCGCGACCAGCAGGCCGACGATGGCGCCGGTCGCGCCCGCCAGCAGCGTCTTGGAGCCGAGCAGGACGCCGGGGCGGACGGCGGCCCGGACGAGCCGCCCGAAGGTCCGCTCCTCGCGCTCGAGGGCCACCAGCCCGGCCCCGAGCAGCGTCGCCACCAGCAGCAGCGAGACGGTGGTCGCGACGGCGGCGGCGTAGACGTCCAGCGAGACCGCCGGGCCGGTCACGCTCGAGCGGTGGATCCGGATCGGGTCGGCGATCGAGTCGAGGATCGGGACCGCGAAGGCCAGGTTGTCGACGGCCAGCTGGGCGAACCTGCCGACCCGCTCGACGTCGCTGCGCGAACGGCCAGCCGGCAGCTCGGCCGCCGCACGGCGGAGGATGTCGGACGCCTGCCGGAGCCCGAGGATGTCGCCCGACAGGCCCAGCAGCCGCAGGTTCCCACCGTTCAGCAGGACGCCGAGGTAGCTGCCGCCGACCCCGATCAGCCGCTTGCCGATCTCGGCGTTGGCGGCGGCCAGCCGCGCCTGGATCAGCTCGCGCAGGGCCCGGGCCCGGACGGGGTCGGCGTCGTTGGTCAGGACCTCGATCGTCGGCAGCTTGCGGGCGCCGTTGAGCGACAGCACGCCGCGCAGCTGCTCGACGGTGTCGGGCGGGATCACGATCGCGCCGACCACGTCGCCGTCGCGGACCATCCGCACGGCCTGCTCGCGGGTCGCGACGCTGACCGGACGCGTGTCCTTCATCAGCCGCAGCGCGTAGGTGCGCGCGTCGAGCGTCTCGCCGCCGAGGTCGACGGTGCTGCCGGCGGCCGGCACCTGGTTGACCAGCGCCACCTTCGGCTCGGCCGGCCCGCGCGAGAGCGCCAGGCCGAGCAGCAGCGCGACCGCCAGCGGGTAGACGACCAGCAGGCCGATCAGCAGCGGCGAGCGGCGCAGGATCCGGGCGTCCTTGGCGGCCAGCGGGCCGAGGCTGCGCCAGCCGCTCACGCCGGCTCCTCGTCGGGGACGGTCCGCTCGACCAGGTCGACGAAGGCTCGCAGCAGGTCGCCGTCGGCGGTCTCGGCGAGCGCGGCCGGCGGGCCGTCGAAGGCGATCCGGCCGTCGACCAGGACGACGACGCGGTCGGCGTAGCGCTCGGCCTCGGCGACGTCGTGGGTCGAGAAGACGACCGCGCGGCCGTCGGCCGCCAGGCCGGTCAGGAACCGCCACATCCGCTCGCGCTGGCGCGGGTCGAGGCTGGCGGAGGGCTCGTCGAGCAGCACCACCGGGGGATCGGCCAGCAGCCCGACGGCGACGTTGACCCGCTGCTGGCCGCCGCCCGAGAGCGACCCGACCAGGTCGCCGGCGCGGTCGGCCAGGCCCGCCTGCTCGAGCATCCGCGTGACCCGCGCCGGCGCGTCCGGCACGTCGTCGAGACGGGCGAACAGCTCCAGGTTCTGGCGGACGCTCAGCCGGCGGTAGACGGCGGGCTGCTGGGGGACCCAGCCGATCTCGCGCGCGGGACGGCCGACGCTGCCGGCGTCGGGGTCCTGGAGCCCGGCCAGCAGCGACAGCAGGGTCGTCTTGCCGGCGCCGTTGGGACCGAGGATCGCGACGACCTCGCCGGCGTCCGCCGCGACGGTGACCCCGTGCAGGGCCGTCCGGGAGCCGTAGCGGCGGACCAGGCCCTCGGCGCGCAGGGCCGGGCCGGTCGGTGACGGGATCGGGTCGGTGGCAGCCACGTGGTGCGAGCGCGGGCGGCCTCTCCTCCCGCGGCACGCACATTCATTCATACGCGGTGAAGCGACGGGCCGACCGTCGCCACCGCGGGCCGCGCCGGGCGTCGACGGGCTGCGACACTCGCCCGATGTCCGGGCCGGGCGGGACCTCCATCCTCTTCATCGGCGACGTGATCGGATCGGTCGGTCGCAAGGCGCTGCGCGCGGCGCTGCCCGCCCTGCGCGAGGAGCACTCCCCGACCTTCGTCGTCGTCAACGGCGAGAACGCGGCCGGCGGCGTCGGGATCACGTCGCGGATCGCCGACGAGATGTTCGCGCTCGGCGTCGACGCGATCACGCTCGGCAACCACGCCTTCCGCCAGCGCGAGGTGTGGCCCTACCTCGACGACGTCGACGCGATCGTGCGGCCCGCCAACTACCTGGCCTCGCACCCCGGCCACGGCGCCTGCGTGGTCGAGCGCGGCGGCGTCCGGCTCGGGATCCTCAACCTGATGGGCAACCTGCACCTGGATCCCGGCCGGGTGATGTTCGCCCAGGCGGAGGTCGAGGTCGAGAAGCTGATCCGCCAGGGGGTCGACCACCTGCTGGTCGACGTCCACGCCGAGGCGACGAGCGAGAAGGTCGCGATGGGCTGGTACCTGGACGGCCGCGTGACCGCCGTCGTCGGCACCCACACCCACGTGCCGACCGCCGACGCGCGCGTCCTGCCCGGGGGCACGGCCTACATGACCGACGTCGGGATGTGCGGCCCGCGGGACTCGGTGATCGGCGTCCGCAAGGAGCTGGCGATCGAGTCGATGCGGACCCGGCTGCCGGTCCGGTTCGAGCCGGCCTCCGGCGATCCGTGGCTGTGCGCGGTGCTGATCCGGACCGGCGAGCGGAAGCTGCGGTCGACCGAGGTGCTGCCGATCCAGGTCTCGCCGCGCCTGATCGACTGATCCCGGTCAGGCCGTGTCGGCCTCGCGGGCGCGAGCGGCCCAGGGCGCGTCCTCCTCGGGCAGCGGGCCGAGCACGCGCGGCGTCACCGCCGGCCGCCGGTTCGTCGGCCAGCGCAGCGTCCGGTCGCCCAGCGCCCCGACCAGCAGCAGCGGCACCAGCCACGTCAGGTACAGGTAGAACCAGTACTCGGCGGCCATCTGGAGCGCGATCAGGACCGCCGCCATCAGCACCGCGGTGCCGGTCAGATCGTGGCGGCGGGGCAGGAACGCCAGCGCCACCCCGAGCAGGACCGCCAGGTAGCGGACCTCGCTGCGGACCGGCTCGGCCCAGTCGTAGAAGCCCCAGGGCGTGAACGGCGCGTGGCGTCCGGCCTGGTAGCCGATCGTGCGGTCGTAGAGCAGCCGCACGGAGTCGCCGTGGAGCACCCAGAGCGTGCTGATGCCGAGCACCAGCAGCGCGCCGAGCCCGAACCAGGCGAGCGCCGACGGGCGCCACGACGGCGGCCCGTGCTCGACGCGCACGTCCGGCTCGACCGGGCGACGGGTGGCCAGCAGCGGGAACAGCGCCAGCGGCGTGATCTTGGTGGCGGCGGCCACGCCGACCGCCACGCCGCGCCCGAGCGGCCGCGCACCGACGGCCAGGACCAGCGCCACGCCGACCGCGACCAGCGCGTCGTTGGCGTTGCTGTTGAGGCAGTAGAGGCTCCACGGGCAGGCCAGCCAGAGGTAGGCGTAGAGGGCGCCGCGCGCGCGGCCCGCGTCGCGGTCGCGCTCCTGCCGGCGGCCGACGACGAACAGCGCGACGACGGCCAGCAGATCGAACGCGATCGCCGCGCCGTGGGCGGCGGGCAGGTCGTCCCAGCGGCCGCTCCACGGCCACAGCTGCTCGAACGGCACGTACAGCAGGTAGTTGAGCGGGCCGTAGGTGTCGCCGGCCTCGATCCCCTTCGGGAACGCGCCGTAGACCGGCTGGCCGTGGCCGATGTGGTCGGCGCCGACCACGCCGGCGTAGCCGACGTCGATCACGTTGCCGTCGGTGACGTTGAGGACGATCCGGAAGACCAGCAGCGCCAGCCCGAGGACCAGCAGGC
This sequence comes from Patulibacter medicamentivorans, assembly GCF_000240225.1. Classification (GTDB taxonomy): domain Bacteria; phylum Actinomycetota; class Thermoleophilia; order Solirubrobacterales; family Solirubrobacteraceae; genus Patulibacter; species Patulibacter medicamentivorans. The sequence goes on along the minus strand of NZ_AGUD01000262.1, from coordinate 26,651 downwards.
CGGCGAGCGGCAGCGTCACGACCAGATCGCGCGAGGGACCGCGCGGCCGCCGCAGGCCGCGCGCCAGGGCCCAGGCGAGCAGGGCCGCCAGCAGCGCGAAGCTGGTCGGGACCGCGATGTCCAGGCGGGCGTTGTTGAAGGCCGCCAGCGGGACCGTGAACCCGGCCAGCAGCAGCAGCGCCAGCGGCGGGCCGCGCAGCGGGCGCAGGCCGACGAACGGGACCAGGAACAGGACCAGTAGGACGCCCCACAGCCAGGGGCTGGTGACTGAGCGACCGAACGCGCCGTCGTAGCCGCGGGCCATCGTCCAGGCGACGTAGGGGCCGTCCCACGACTCGGTGACGCGGCCGCTCCGGTCGTCGACGAGGACCTGGGCCAGCTCCTTCAGCGGCTTGCCCTTCTGCCGCTTCGCGTAGAGCGACAGCTGCCAGCGGTCCTTGCCCTTGAGGAAGATGTCGTCGTAGCTGCCGCGGTGCTCGCGCTGGGTCCGGCGGAGCTTGGGGTCGCGGCGCGCGATCGCCCGGGCCTGCGTGGCGGTCAGCCGGTGGCCGGCCGGCGGCGCGTCCATCGACGCCGGCTGCTCGGTGCCGTTGGGGTCGGTCGGCCCGGCCTTCGTGGCCGCGGCGAGCGGCGCGCCGGCCGTCGACGCCGGGCCGGTCGCGGCCAGCGGCGTGGCCGTGGTGGTGGTCGTGGTCGTCGTGGTCGCGGCGGGCGGCGCCGCGCGGGCGGCGACCGGCAGCAGCGCGGCCAGGGCCAGCAGCAGCCCGAGGACCAGGGCGGCCGCGCGGGCGCCCAGGGTCGTCGTGGGCTGGAGCTCGGCGGTCATCGCGGGCGGTCCCGGTCATCGGCGAGCTGGGCCGCGAAGTGGCGCAGGATCAGCGGGGTCGCGTCCTCGATCGACCAGGCCGCGGGCGCTCCCGGGGGGATCGCCCGACCGTCGACGCCACCGCCGTCCTGCCCGTCGAGACCGCAGTGGACCAGGATGCCGACCGAGTCCTCGGCCCGCAGCGATCCGTGGCTTCCGCCGCCGACGTGGTCGATGCCGCCCCAGTCCGGGAACTCGACCCCGGCCGACGCCGACAGCAGCACGTCGCCCGAGTTGACGCACCGCAGCGCCGACCAGCAGCGGCCGAGCGGGTCCGGGTGGCTGGCGCTGCGCACGACGCCGTCGCGGACCTCGGCGCCGACGATCGCGAGGTCGCCGGACAGCTCCCAGCGCCCGCCCCGCTCGTCGGCGACAGCGTCCCCGGGCCGGAAGCGGATCTCTCCGGCGGTCGGCGCGTCGGCGCCGCTGGAGATCACCCCCGTGCCGTCGTGGTCGCGCCAGACGACCAGCTCGACACCGTCGACCGCGCGACCGGCGGCGACCAGGTCGGGCAGCAGCCGCTCCCGCTGGTCGGGGTCCAGGACGTAGATCATCGCCGCCCGGGACGCGGGGCAGAACGCGATCCGATCGCCCTTCCGCGGCCCCGAGGAGCCGGTGATCCCGAACGGCTCGAACGCGGGCCGGATGTCGGCCCGCCGCTCGACCAGGGTGTGGGAGTGGTCGGAGGCGACGACCAGCGCCCATTCGGAGAAGAAGCGATCGACCCCGCCGGCGGCGTCGGCGATCCGTCGCAGCTGGGCGTCGGCCGCGGCGATCGACTGCTGCTGCGCGTCCGGCCCGTGCTTGTGGCTGTGGGTGTCGTTGTCCGGCAGCGAGAGCAGCAGGAAGTCGACCAGGTCGTGCTCGACCAGGTAGGCGCCGACGCAGCCGGCGTGCTGGTCGCGGACGCCCGGCAGCCCGAACTGGGACCGGCAGCCGGTCTCGCGCGAGCTGAAGAGGTCGGCGTAGAACAGCTCCCTCGGCCCCAGCACCGGCTTGCGGAAGGCGGTCGACGCGACCCGGTTCATCATCGTGCCCTTCGCCAGCTCGTGGCGATGGCGGCCGCGGTAGACCAGGAACGTGGTCCCGGCGGTCCGCACGCCGAGGTCGTCGAGCGATTCGAAGACCGTCGGGACCTCGGGCGCCAGGTGCCGCCCGTTGAGGTTGTATACGGTGTCCGCCAGCTGTCGGACGATCCCCAGCTTGCGCGACGCCGCGAAGCTCGAGCCGTACTCGACGTAGCGCTCGCGGCTGCGGTCCCACCAGTTGATCGACGGGATCCGGTGGCGATCCTGCCGGACCCCGGTCGCCAGCGCCGTCGCGCAGACCGGCGTCACCGACGGGAAGGCCGCGACCGACTCGTGCGACGCGCCCTCGGCGACCGCGCGGGCCAGCATCGGCGCGTCGCCTGCCGCGATCGCCTGCCGCAGCTGACCGGGGTCGCAGCCGTCGACGACGGCGAAGACCAGGCGGCGCATCCGAAGCGGCGGCCGGCCGGCTCAGCGCAGGACGCGCAGGCCGGCGTGCTTGCGCGTGTCCTGCCGTCGTCCGCCGAAGTAGAGCCAGACGCCGGCGCCGACCGCGATCACGCCGACCGGCGGCAGCACGATCGAGAGGATCGCCACCGCCAGCGCGCCGACGGCGGCGCCGACCGCGAGCGTCGTGCGGGTCTCGTCGTCCAGCCGCGCCCGCGTGCGCCGCAGCAGCGAGCGGACGCCGAGGCCGGCGATCAGTGCGGCCAGGCCGCCGGCGATCAGTCCCGGCCACCAGGTCGAGCTGTGGTCGGCGACCGTCGCCCCGGTCACGATCGCGCCGACGACGACCCCGAGCCCGAGCAGCACCCGCTCGGCGGTCGGCTCCTCCAGCCGCTTGCGCAGGACCAGCGCGAGCACGGCCAGGATCACCGACAGCGCCAGCACGACGGGCGAGCCGACGACGCTCAGCGACGTGTGGTCGTAGTCGGCGCCGAGGCGCGCCAGGCCGGCCAGCGAGGCGGCCGCGAGCGGCAGGAACGGACTCACCCCCGCCGCCGCCGCGATGCCGATGCCTTGCAGGATGTCGAGGAGGTAGGTCATGTGGCGATACCGTTCGCCGCATGACTGTAGAGGACCCGGACTCGACCGCCACGGGCGGCGGGGGCACGACCTCCCCCGGCGCTGCCGCCGGTTCCGAGGCCGATCGGCCGTCGCCGACGGCCGATCCGGCCGTTCGCCGGCCCACCGGCGACCTCGAGCGCTACGCCGGGCTCTTCGCCGCCCGGACGCGCGTGATGAAGAGCTCGGCGATGCGCGACCTGATGGCGCTGACCGAGCGGCCCGAGGTGATCTCGCTGGCGGGCGGCCTGGCCGACACCACGCTGTTCCCGGCCGAGGACCTGGCGAAGGTCCTCTCGCACATGGCCGCCGGCGACTCCGCGCGGGCGCTGCAGTACGCCCCGACCGAGGGCATGGCCGACATCCGTCCCTGCCTGGCGGACGTGATGGCCGCCGAGGGCACGGTGATCGACCCCGAGGACATCCTGGTCACCACCGGCGGCCAGCAGGTGATCGACCTGCTCTGCAAGACGCTCGTCGATCCCGGCGACGTGATCATCGCCGAGGGGCCGACCTACCCGGGCGCCGTGCCGACCTTCAGCGCCTACGAGGCCGATCTGGTCCAGATCGAGCTCGACGACGACGGGATGCGGATCGACCTCCTCGAGGAGACGCTCGACCGCCTGGAGCGCGAGGGCCGGTCGCCGAAGTTCATCTACACGATCCCGACCTTCCAGAACCCGGGCGGCGTGACGATGTCGCTGGAGCGGCGCAAGCGGCTGGTCGAGATCGCCCAGGAGCGTCAGATCCTCGTCCTCGAGGACAACCCCTACGGCCTGCTGCGGTTCGAGGGCGAGCCGCTGCCGACGCTCTACAGCCTCGACGGCGGGCGCTACGTCGTCTACGGCGGGACGCTCTCGAAGATCCTCTCCCCCGGGATCCGGGTCGGCTGGGCGATCGCGCCCGCCCCGGTGCGCCAGAAGATGGTGATCGGCAAGCAGGGCAGCGACCTCAACTCGGCGTCGCTGAGCCAGCTGTTCGTCGCCTACTACTTCCGCGAGCGCGACTGGCGCGACTACGTCCAGCGCCAGTCCGACGTCTACCAGTCGCGGCGGGACGTGATGCTGGAGTCGCTCGACCGCCACATGCCCGAGGGCGCCACCTGGACCCGTCCGCAGGGCGGCCTGTTCGTCTGGGTCACGCTGCCGGACTACCTGGACACCACCGACCTGCTGGCGCGGGCGCTGCACAACGACGTCGCATTCGTCCCCGGGCGCGCCGCCTACCTGGACGGCCGCGGCGGCAACTCGATGCGGGTCAACTTCTCCGGCGTCGGCGAGGACGACATCCGCGAGGGCATCAGCCGGATCGGCGGCGTGGTCGCCGAGCAGCTGGAGCTCTACGCCTCGCTGACCGGCACGCCGCGGCCCCGCGGCGGCGCGGCCGGCGGCTCCCGGAGCGACGCCGGGGGCTCCGACAAGACCGGCGGGACCGGCGCCGACGACGCCTCGATCGTCCCGTTGCGGACGGCCGGGCGCCGCCGGGGGACGCGCTGATGCGGGTCGCGGTGCTGATGGGCGGACGCTCGCTGGAGCGCCAGGTCTCGCTGCAGTCCGGCCAGCGGGTCGACGAGGCGCTGCGGCGCCTGGGTCACGAGGTCCACGCGGTCGACGTCGACCACTCGCTGGTGCGGACGCTCGACGACCTCCGCCCCGACGTCGCGTTCGTGGCCCTCCACGGCGAGGACGGCGAGGACGGGACCGTCCAGGAGCTGCTCGAGGTGCTCGAGATCCCCTACACCGGCTCGGCCCCGGCCGCCTGCGAGCGCTGCTGGGACAAGGTCGTCGCCAAGCGCGCGCTCGCCGCGGCAGGGATCGCCACCCCGGACTCGGTCAGCGTCTCCAGCTCGGCCTTCAAGCAGCTCGGCGCGGCCGACGCGCTGGCGCGGGTCGGCGAGCGGCTCGGCTTCCCGCTGGTGATCAAGCCGTCGCGCCAGGGCTCGGCGCTGGGCCTCAAGATCGTCCAGCGGCCCGAGGAGGTGCCCGGCGCCCTGGTCGCCGCCCTCTCCTACGACGATCGCGCCCTCCTGGAGCGCTACGTCGACGGCCACGACCTGTCGGTCTCGATCCTCGCCGGCGAGGCGCTGCCGATCGTCGAGGTCCACCCGCGCGATCACGATCCCTACAGCGCCCGCTACACGATCGGCCAGACCACGTTCACCTGCCCGGCCGACCTCGACCCGGCCGTCGCGAGCGCCACCGAGGCGCTGGCGCTGCGGGCGTTCGAGGCGCTCGGGGCCCGGGGCTTCGCGCGGGTCGACCTGCTGGCGGACCGCACGACCAACGAGCTGACCGTGCTCGAGGTCGACGCGGTGCCCGGCCTGACGCACACGAGCTACCTGCCCGTGGCCGCCGAGGCGGCGGGCATCGGCCTCGATCAGCTCGTCGAGCGGCTGCTCGAGCTGGCGCTGGCGGACACCGCTCGCGCCTGATCCTCGTCGGTGGGGCGTTTCACGTGAAACGCCCCACGCGGCCCCTCTGGGGGCTCGGCCTCAGCCCTGCTGGCGGAAGTCGTCGGGCGAGACGTCGTCGAGGAAGCTCTTGAAGCGATCGACGACGTCGTCCGCCTGCTCGGCGTTGCGCTCGAACTCGATCGCCGACTCCTCGATCACGTCGTCGGCGGCGTAGATCGGCGCGCCGCAGCGGACCGCGAAGGCCAGCGCGTCCGAGGGGCGCGAGTCGATCTCGACCTCGCGGCCGTTCTGCTCGAGCGTGATCGTGGCGAAGAAGGTGTTGTCCCGCAGCTCGGTCACCGCCACCTGGACGCACTTGACCTCGAACTCGCCCAGCAGGTCGACCATCAGGTCGTGCGTCATCGGCCGCGGGGTCGACGCGCCCTGCAGGCGCATCAGGATCGCCGCCGCCTCTGGATGCCCGATCCAGATCGGGAGGAACCGGTTGGACTCGACGCACTTCAGAAGCACGATCGGCTGCTTCCCGACCATGTCGAAGCTCACGCCGTAGATCGTCATCTCCTGCATGTCAGCTCCGGATGGGAGGCCTCGACCGGGCGGCCGAGCGACTCCGTCCCTGGAGTATAGGAGCGGCCGGATCGGGGCCCGTGGCGGGGCGGCAAGCCTCGGTGGGGTAGGTCATGAAACGGCGAACGGCCCGCGTCGCGGGCCGTTCCGAGTGGGCGATGGTGGACTCGAACCACCGACCTCTTCCTTATCAGAGAAGCGCTCTAACCGACTGAGCTAATCGCCCGAGGAGACGGAAGGGTAGCGCACGACGACGCGACTCGCCTCGTCGCCGCGGTCGCCCCGCGGGAGGCCCCTTCGGACCCCGGCCGCGGGCCCCGGCGGGTGCTCCTAGGCGCCCAGGCGATCGGTCAGCCGGCGGGCGTCGTCGACGTCCTCGAGCCGGATCTCGGCCACGAACCCGTCGCCCTTCGCCCGCACCCGGACGTCGTGGCCCAGGACCCGCGCCAGCCGCTGGGAGAGCTCGTCGGCGGCCGCGGCCTGGTCGGCCGGGACCTCGACCGCGGGCTTGCGCGCCCGCGCCCCGTCGCTGGCCGCCCGCGCCCGCTGCTCCAGGACCCGCACCGACCAGCCCTCGTCGGCGGCGTCGCGAGCCAGCGCCCGCCGTGCCTCGTGGCCGTCCGCCAGCAGCAGCGCCCGGCCATGGCCCTCGCTCAGCGCGCCGTCGCCGATCAGGTCGAGGGCCTCGTCCGGCAGGTCGAGGATCCGCAGCAGGTTCGAGATCGCGACCCGGCTGCGCCCCACCATCCGGCCGACGGCCTCGCGGGTGATGCCCAGGTCCTCGACCAGCGCCGCGACCGCCCGCGCCTCCTCGACCGGGTTCAGGTCTGCCCGGGCCATGTTCTCGACCAGCGCCGACTGCAGCGAGGTCGCGTCGTCCTGGTCCTGGACCAGGGCCGGGACCTCGGTCAGGCCGGCCAGCTGGCTGGCCCGCCACCGCCGCTCGCCGGCGACCAGCTCGTAGTGCCCGCCCGGCAGCGGCCGGACGAGGATCGGCTGCAGGACCCCGCGATCGGCGATCGAGCCGGCCAGCGCCTGCAGCGCCTCCTCCTCGAAGACGCGGCGCGGCTGGTGCGGGTTGGGCGTGATCAGCTCGACGGCCAGCGTCCGCAGCTCGGGGCCGGGGCTGGTGCCGTCGAGGGTCTCGTCGGTGGCCAGGATCGCGGCCAGGCCGCGCCCCATCCCCCGCTGCTTCGGCTTGCGCTCAGCCACGAGCCACCATCTCCTTCGCCAGCTCGAAGTACGCCGTCGCCCCGTTCGAGTGCGGGTCGTGGTGGATCACCGGGACGCCGTAGCTGGGCGCCTCGCTGATCCGCACGTTGCGCGGGATCACGGTCTTGAAGACCAGGTCGGGGAAGTGCTGGCGCACCTCCTGCTCGACGTCGTGCGCCAGGCGGGTGCGCGTGTCGTGCATCGTCAGCAGCATCCCGGCGATCGCCAGCCGCGGGTTGAGCCGCCGCTGGACCAGGCCGAGCGTGTCGAGCAGGCCGGCCAGGCCCTCGAGCGCGAAGTACTCCGTCTGGACGGGGACGATCACCCGGTCGGCGGCCACCAGCGCGTTGATCGTCAGCGGCCCGAGCGACGGCGGGCAGTCGAGCAGGACGAACGTGAACCGCTCGCGGACCGGCTCGAGCGCGTCGCGCAGGCGCGTGTCGCTCCCGTTGGCCCGTGCCAGCTCGACCGTCGCCGCCGCCAGGTCGGGGTGCGCCGGGAGCAGCGAGAGGCCCTCGATCGAAGTCTCCACCACCGCGTCGAGGGCGCTCACGTCGCCGCGCAGCACGTCGTAGACGCTCGGCTCGGTCGTCTTGGCGACGCCGAGCCCGACCGTCGCGTTGGCCTGGGCGTCGATGTCGACCAGCAGCGTCGGATAGCCGGCCTCGGCGATGCAGGCGGCGAGGTTGACGGCGGTCGTGGTCTTGCCCACTCCGCCCTTCTGGTTGGCGATGGCGTAGATCGTGCCCAAGGGGGTAGGACGGTACCGAGCCGAGGGGCGCCACGGCCGGCCCGCGCGGCCACCCCGCCGGGAGCGGGCGTTTCACGTGAAACGCCCGACCGATCCGGTCGACGAGCCGAGCAGGAACCGCGCCCGCGACGGCGAAGGACGACCGAATCGCCCAGCCCGGGGCTCAGCCCAACGGGCGCTTGCGCGCCATGCCCGGCTTGCGCGGGAACCCCCGCGGCGTCGGCCCCTGCTTCTCGACGGTCACGAACCGCCGATCGCGAGCCGCCGGCCACGGCCGGGTCGGGGCGCTCTCCGGCTCGCCCATCGCCAGCTGCCCCGCGACCGCCGCGCCGACCCGATCCTCCTCCGGGTCGACCACGCCCTTCCAGGCCACCAGCCTCCCGCCCACCCGCAGCAGCGGCGCCGCGTACTCGACCAGCACGCCGAGCGGCGCGACCGCGCGCGCCGCGACCACGTCGAACCGCTCCAGGCCCGCGGGCCACGCCTCGGCCCGTCCGTGGACGCCCTCGACGTTCGCCAGGCCCATCCGCGCCGCGCAGGCCGTCACCCAATCGACCTTCTTGCCGACGGTGTCCATCGCCACGACCTCCAGCGAGGGCCGCGCGGCGGCGAGCACCAGCGCCGGAACGCCGATCCCGGTCCCGATGTCGACCAATCGCTCCGCCTCGCGGACCGCGGCCACCTCGAGCCCGCTGAGCCCGTCGGCGACGTGCCGGTCGACCGCCTCGATCGGCGATCGGACGGTCGTCGCCGCGTGCTCGTCGTCGGCCAGGACCTCGAGCATCGTCCGCAAGGCCGCGACGGCGGTGGGCTCCAGGCCGTAGCGCGCGGCCAGCTCGGCCAGCCGGCGGTCGACCGCCGCCCAGCCGCCCCCGGCGCCGCTCGGGCTCCCGCTCACGCCCGCTTCGGCGTGACGACCAGGTGCCGCTCGGGCTCGTCGCCCTCGCTGTGCGTCCCGACGTCGCCCCGCTCGCGCAGCTGCTCGTGCACGTAGCGACGCTCGCTCGCCGTCATCGGGTCGAGCGCGACCGCCTCGCCGCCGGCGACCGCGCGATCGGCGGCCTCGTCGGCGATCCGGTCGAGGATCGTCGCGCGACGGCTGCGGTAGTCGCCGGCGTCGACCGTCACGACCCAGTCGCCGCCGGGCGCGTGCTTGGCCGCGACGCGGGTCGCGAGGTGCTGGACCGCGTCGATCACCTGGCCGTGGCGGCCGATGAACGGCGCCACGCCCTCGCCGTGGAGGGTCGCGGTGATCCGGTTGCCCTTGCGCGTCACCTCGACGTCGTCGCCGGCGTCGACGCCCAGCGCCACCCGTCCGACCAGCGCACCGACCTCGATGGCGATCCGCTCGCCGATCCCGTCGTCCGACATCTCAGCGCCTCCGCCCCGAGCGCTTCTTCTTGCGCTTGCGCGGCGGTGGCGGCGGCGCGCTGCCCGAGGGCGCCTTGCCCGCGGCGGCCGTCGCCGCCTTCGCCCCGCCCTTGGCCGGCTCCTCGTCCTCGTCCACGGTCACCGGCTTGACGTGGCCGAAGACCCGGATCAGGCCCCACTGCTGGACGAGCGTGAAGACGTTGGTGGTGATCCAGTAGAGGAAGAGGCCCGACGGCGGCTTGATCGGGATCAGGAAGATCACGAAGACCAGCGGCAGGCCCAGCATCAGGCGCTTCTGGTTCTTGTCGGCCGTCGGCGGCATGTTGACCAGCGACGACGCCATCTGGGACCCGACGTAGAGCACCAGCAGCAGGATCAGCAGGCCGCCGGTGGCGACCGCGGTGATGTCGTGGATGCCGATGAAGCTCTCACCGAAGCCGCCCAGCGGCCCATTGCCCTTGGGCTGGCCGAACATCCAGTTGCCGACCGGGTTCGGGACCGCGCCGCAGCCGACGTCGTGCGGCAGGTTGCGGTCGACGCCGTCGCCGCAGATCTCGAACTTGAGATCGGTCCGCAGCATGTAGAAGAACGCGATCAGGAACGGGATCTGCGCCAGGATCGGCAGGCAGGACCCGAATGGGTTGACCTTGTGCTCGGAGTAGAGCTTCATCGTCTCCTGCTGGAGACGCTGGCGGTCGTCCTTGTACTTCGCCTGCAGCGCCTTCATCTGCGGCGCGATCGCCTGCAGCCCGCGCATCGACTTGAAGGACTTGATGCCCAGCGGCAGCACCGCCAGCCGCAGCAGCACCGTCAGCAGGATGATCGAGAGGCCCCACGGGATCGACAGCGTGTCGTGGAAGAACTCCAGGACCGGCAGGAAGAGGTCGATCAGCCACTGGATCGGGGCGAGGACGGCAGCAGGCATGCAGGGGGCTCGTTCAGGAGGGTGACGCAGGGCGGCGTGAGCGGAACAGCCGCTGCGCCGAGACGGGATCGTAGCCGCCGTGGCTCCACGGGTTGCACCTGAGGATCCGCCACGCCGCGAGGACCGTCCCGCGGCAGACGCCGTGGGACCGCACCGCGTCGACCGCGTAGTGGCTGCAGGTCGGCTCGTACTTGCAGCTGCGCGGCAGTGCCGGGCTGATGAAGCGCTGGTAGGCCTTGACGGGCGCCAGGAACAGCTCGCGCAGGAGCCCGAGCGGTCCACGACCGGGCGCGGCCGGGACGTAGAGCTCGTCCAGCGGCTCGTCGGACCCGTCGCCGGACGGCGCCGGGCGCGCGTGATCGGCGCAGTGGTGGCCGGCGTCCGCCATCAGCCGGCGTCCTCGTTGTCGAGCGCGGTCAGCGCCTTCTGGACGATCTCCTCGAGCGCCGTCGAGATCCCGGCCAGGCCCTCGCGCTCGGCCAGCTCGCGGGCGTCGGGACGCGCGACGATCACCAGGTCGACCGAGGTCGGGAACCGGCTCGACTGGTCGGCGAACGCCTCCCGCAGGAGCCGCTTGACCAGGTTCCGATCGACCGCCCCGCCGACGCGGCGGGAGACGCTCAGGCCGATCCGCGGCTCGCGGGCCTCGTCGGGCCCGCTGCGCGGGAAGAGGTGCAGCACCAGGTGCCGGTTGCCGAACGAGCGGCCACGGCGGAAGACCCGTTCGAAGTCGGCGCTGCGCGTCAGCCGACCCCGCTTCGACCGCTTGGCGGCCGGACGGGGATCGGACATCGACTCAGACGGTCAGGCGCCGACGACCCTTGGCCCGGCGGCGCTTGAGGACCTGGCGTCCTGCCTTGGTCGACATCCGCTCGCGGAAGCCGTGGGTGCGGGCGCGCTTGCGCTTCTTCGGCTGGTAGGTGCGCTTCATCTCATAGACTCGGTTCGAGGCGGAGCGGCGGGCGCAGCAAGGCGCGACCCGGCGCGGGCACGAGCAGCGCAGTGTACCCAGCCGCTCCCCGACGGCGCCGTGCGGCTCCGTGTAGCGCACCATCCGGACGGTTCCTTGCAGCGGCGCTCCCGCGATGTTCCCGCTCTTTCCGGGAACTCCGGGCGGACGCGCCGAGACTGGCCCGCCGGCACCACCGACCGCTGGTATATTCGCGGCCCGCCGCTGCCCCGGCAGCGGCCTCCTCGGGCCCTCCCGGCCCCGTGCTGTTCTTCTCGCCGCTCTCGCAGCGGCCGCCCCGTCCTGCCCGTGCCCGCTGCTGACCTCGACCGCGCCTGGAACGCCATCGTCGAGGATGCTCGCCAGCGAATCGGGGACCAGGCGTGGGACACGTGGCTCTCGGTGCTGCGCCCCGTCGCCGCCGACCACCACGAGCTGCGCGTGCGGGCGCCCGAGCACGCCCGGTCATGGATCGCCGACCGGCTGCTGCCGATGCTCAGCGCCAGCGCCACGCGGGTCATGGAGCGGCCGCTCGAGGTCGTGCTCGCCGACGCTCCCGCTCCCGCCGCCGGCGCCGCCGGTCAGCGCGGGCGCCCCGGAGCGCGCCGCGACGAGCCCGCCCCGCCGCCGCCCGCCGACCGGCCGCTGACGCCGCGCTACCGGTTCGAGGAGTTCGTCCTCGGCCCGGCCAACCGCTTCGCCCACGCCGCCGCGCTGACCGTCGCCGAGAACCCGGGGATCGCCTACAACCCGTTGTTCCTCTGCGGCCCGCCCGGCGTCGGCAAGACCCACCTGCTGCACGCGGTCGGCCACTACGCCCGCCGCCACCACCCCGGCATGCGGGTCCGCTACTGCACGGCGGAGACCTTCACCAACGAGTTCACCGACGCGCTGCGCAAGCACGGGATCGACGGCTTCAAGCAGCGCTACCGCTCGATCGACCTGCTGCTGGTCGACGACGTCCAGTTCCTGATGGCGAAGAAGGCGACGGAGGAGGAGTTCTTCCACACCTTCAACGCCCTTCACGAGGCCGGCGCCCAGCTGGTCCTGACGGCCGACCGGATCCCGCACGACCTCGACCGGATGGAGCAGCGCCTGCGCGACCGCTTCGCCGCCGGCCTGGTCGCCGAGGTCGCCCCGCCGGACCTGGCCACGCGGCTGATGGTGCTGCGCAAGCGGGTCACCGGCCAGGCCGTCGAGCTGGCCGAGCCGGCCGCGCTCGAGGAGATCGCCCGCCACGTCAACAGCAGCGTCCGCGCGGTCGAGGCCGCCCTGGTCCGCGTGGTCGCCTTCGCGTCGCTGACCGACCGGCCGCTCACGCGCGGGCTCGCGCAGGAGGTCCTCGACTCGCTCTACCCGGGTCGCGACCGCAGCCCCGGCCAGCGCCGCGCCGACCAGCCGGCGACGACGGTCGAGGTCCTGCGCGCGACCGCGCTGACGTTCGAGGTCAGCGAGGAGGACCTGCTGTCGCGTCGCAGCGACAAGCGGCTGACCTGGGCTCGCAAGCTGGCGATGTACGTCGCGCGCGAGGAGACCGGCGACAGCTACCCCAACCTGGGGCGCGCGTTCGGCGGCCGCAACCACACCACCGTGATGAACGCCGTGCGCGGCGTCAGCGCCCAGATCGAGCGCGATCCGAGCGCACAGGTCGACCTCGCACGTGTGCGCGCACGGCTCGCCGCTGTGCACGAGACGCCGTCCGCCACGACGACCGAGCCGATCCGCGCACAGGACGACCGCCGCGACTGACAGACTGCACAGGCTCCTGTGGACGCGTCGTCCCCTGCTGCCAGCGCACGATCGGCATCGCGGTGCACAAGACGCACAGGGCTTCCTACGACTGCTGATCACTCTTTCTCTCTGAGGACTTCAAGGTGAAACTGCACACCAACGCACAGGACCTGTTGGGGCACCTGCAGTCGCTCAGCCGCGTGGCTTCGGGGCGACTGGCCAACCCGACGCTGTCCGGCGTGCAGATCGCTGCCACCGGCGACGGGATCGAGCTGCGGGCGACCGACCTGCAGGTCGGGCTCCGGATCGCCCTCGAGGGTGACGTCGAGCGGCCGGGGACGATCGTGCTCCCGGCGCGGCTGCTGCTCGACATCACCCGGCAGTCGCCGGGCCCGCGGATCTCGCTCGAGCTGCGGACGGAGGAGCAGGACGTCGAGATCACCGCCGGGTCCGCCGTCTTCCACCTGCGGACGCTGCGGACCGAGGACTTCCCGCCGCTGCCCGAGCCGGCCGACGCGACCGGCGTCCTGGTTCCCGCCGAGGCCTTCGTCGCCACCACCGCCAAGGTCGTGCGCTCCGCCGCCAAGGACGACACGCGGCCGCTGCTGGCCTGCGTGCTGGTGCGGGCCGAGGGCGACACCCTGACGATGGTCGCCACCGACTCCTACCGGCTCTCGGAGAAGCGGACGACGCTGGCCACGCCGCTCGACGGCAACTTCGAGGCCAACGTCCCGGCCCGGGTCATGCAGGAGCTGGAGCGGCTGGTGCCGGCGACCGGCGCCGAGACCCTGACCGTCGCCCGCGGCGAGAACCAGGTGCTGTTCACCGTCGGCGACCACGTCCTCAGCTCGCGGCTGGTCGACGGGACCTTCCCGCAGTACCGCTCGCTGATCCCCGACTCGTTCGAGCACGAGCTGCCGGTCTCGACGTCGGAGCTGCGCGAGGTCGTCTCGCGCGTGTCGCTGCTGGCGCAGAAGGCGGCCGCGCTGCGGCTGGCGTTCTCCGAGGGCGAGCTGACCGTCTCCTCCCAGACCCAGGACGTCGGCGAGGCGCGCGAGTCGCTGCCGGTGCCGTTCCACGGCGAGCCGTTCGAGATCGGCTTCAACCCGGAGTACCTCCGCGACGGGCTCGACGCGATCGACGCCGACGAGGTCCTGCTGCGGCTGACGAGCCCGATCCGGCCGGGGCTGCTGCAGACCAACGACGATCAGGGCTTCCTCTACCTGATCATGCCGATCCGCCTCAACGTCTAGCTCTCGATCCTGGACGCGATCACGGACCTCCCGCTCGCCCCGCCTCGGCTGTCGTACCTGGCCCGCCTGCGGGTGCGGGACCTGCGCACCTACGTCGAGGCCGAGGTCGAGCTGGGCCCGGGGCTGACGGTCGTGGCGGGCCCCAACGGCGCCGGCAAGACCAACCTGCTGGAGGCCGCCTACCTGGCCTGCACCGGCCGCTCGTTCCGGGGCGCCAGCGACCGCGAGCTGGTCCGGCGGGGGGCCGACGCCGGGCACGTCAGCGCCGAGGTGGAGAGCGGCGCGGCGGGGGCCTTGAGCGTCAGCGCGTTCAGCGTCGGGATCCAGCCGCCGGATCGCCGCCGGCTGCGCGTCGACGGCAACCCGGTCGACGGGCTGCTGGACCATCCGGCGCGGCCGCGGATGAGCGTCTTCCTGCCCGACCGCCTGGCCCTGGTCAAGGGCGGTCCGGGGCTGCGGCGGGCGCACCTGGACCAGCTGCTGGTCGCCCTGCGGCCCTCGGCGGGGCCGCTGCGGCGGGGCTTCCACGAGGCGCTGCGGCAGCGCAACGCGCTGCTGACCTCGCTGCGGACCCGCGGCGTCGACCTCGACCGCGCTCGCGGCGAGCTGGCGCCGTGGGACCGCGCGCTGGCGAGCGCCGCCGCCGCGCTGACCGAGGCACGCGCGGCCGCGGTGGCCGCGGTCGACCCCGCGGTCGCCGAGCGGGCGCGGCAGCTCGGCCTCGACGGCGAGCTCGAGGTCGCCTACCGGCCGCGGTCCTCGACCGACGCCGACGAGCTGCTGCAGGCGCTGTCGGAACGGGTCGCCGGCGACCTCGAGCGGGGCTTCACCCACCACGGGCCGCACCGCGACGACCTGGCGGTGCGGCGCGAGGGGCGGCCGCTCAGCCGCTTCGGATCGCAGGGCGAGCAGCGGCTGGCGCTGCTCGCCCTGCTGCTGGGCGAGGCCGACGCGCTCCACGCCGCCAGCGGCCAGCGGCCGGTGCTGCTGCTGGACGACGTGATGAGCGAGCTCGACGTCGAGCGGCGATCGCGGCTGGTCGAGGTGCTGGCCGGGGCCGGGCAGGCCCTGATCACCGTCACCGAGGCGTCGCACGTCCCCGGGGCCGACGCCGACGACGTCGGCCTGGTCGAGGTCGAGCCGGGGGCCGCCGCGACGGTCCGGGTCGCGACCGTGTCGACGGAGGCCGACCGATGACGCGCCGGCGCCGATCGACCCCGAGGCCCGCCGGCGAGCTGCTGGGATCGATCCTCGACGGGCTCGCCCCCGAGGAGGACCACCTGAGCCAGGTCCAGCGGGCCTGGTCGGCGGCGGTCGGACCGGCGGTCGCGGCCGCGGGACGCCCGGTGGCGCTCGTCGACGGGGTCCTGCACGTGGCCTGCGAGGACGCGACCTGGGCCCACGAGCTGCAGCTGATGGAGCTGCAGCTGCTCGAACGGCTGGCCTCGCAGTTCGACGGCCCGAAGATCGTCTCGCTCCGGATGCGCGCCGGCGGCTCCGGTCGCGCGGTCGACGGTCGCTGACGAGCCGCTGGCGATCGCGCTGTTTGCAGCCGTTTTCGCCCGCGGGGACAGGGGATCCGCGGCCTTCCTATGGTAACCTGCGTGGGATTCGCTCGGTGCGCCTCGGCCGGCGTCCTAGGACTCTGGACCGGGGCGTTTCTGCTGCACGGAGGCTCATGACGACGACCGATAGCCCTGATCCCAACGAGCCCGACGAGGAGGTCACCCCCCAGGCGGAGGTCGCCAAGCTCGCCGGCTCCTACGACGCCGGGGACATCACCGTCCTCGAGGGCCTGGAGGCGGTGCGCCACCGGCCGGGCATGTACATCGGCTCGACCGGCGTGCGGGGTCTGCACCACCTGGTGTGGGAGATCGTCGACAACTCGGTGGACGAGGCGCTCGCCGGTCACAACGACGAGGTCCGGATCACGATCCACCCGGACAACTCGGTGACGGTCGGCGACAACGGCCGCGGCATCCCCGTCGCGGTGATGGAGGGCGAGGGCAAGTCGGCCCTCGAGGTCGTCCTGACCGTCCTCCACGCCGGCGGCAAGTTCGGCGACGGCGGCGGCTACAAGGTCTCCGGCGGCCTCCACGGTGTCGGCAGCTCGGTCGTCAACGCGCTCTCGGAGTCGCTCAAGGTCGAGGTCCGCCGCGACGGCCACGTCTGGCGCCAGGAGTACGTCCGCGGCGCCCCGCAGGGCCCGATCCAGCAGGGCGAGCCGCTGGCCGAGGGCGAGAGCACCGGCACCTCGATCACCTTCCTGCCCGACGCGGAGATCTTCGAGACGACCGACTACGAGTGGGCGACGCTCGAGCAGCGCCTGCGCGAGACGGCGTTCCTGACCCGCGGCCTGCGGATCAAGCTCGCCGACGAGCGCGAGAGCGGCAAGAAGGTCGAGTTCCACTACGAGGGCGGCATCGCCGACTTCGTGTCGTTCCTCAACGACGGCAAGGACCCGATCCAGAAGAAGGTCGTCTGGTTCGAGACCCAGGACGAGGAGGCCGGCGGCGGCGTCGAGGTCGCGATGCAGTGGAACTCGACCTACCAGGAGTCGGTGTTCTCCTTCGCCAACAACATCAACACCCACGAGGGCGGGTCGCACCTCTCCGGCTTCCGCTCGGCGCTGACCGCGACGGTCAACAAGTGGGCCTACGACCGCGGCCTGCTGAAGCGCGACAAGGACTCGCCGCTCTCGGGCGAGGACGTCCGCGAGGGCCTGACCGCCGTGATCTCGGCGAAGCTCACGAACCCGCAGTTCGAGGGCCAGACGAAGACCAAGCTCGGCAACCCGGGCATGCAGAGCTTCGTCCAGAAGGTCGTCAACGAGAAGCTCGCCGAGTTCTTCGAGGAGAACCCCGCCGAGGCCGGGGCCGTGATCCGCAAGGCGATCTCGGCCGCCCAGGCGCGCAGCGCCGCCCGCAAGGCCCGTGACCTGACGCGCCGCAAGAGCGCGCTGGAGAACTCGCGGCTGCCGGGCAAGCTCGCCGACTGCTCGGTCAAGGACCCGTCGCTGTCGGAGCTGTTCATCGTCGAGGGCGACTCGGCCGGCGGCTCGGCCAAGCAGGGCCGCGACCGCAACACGCAGGCGATCCTGCCGCTGCGCGGCAAGATCCTCAACGTCGAGCGCGCGCGGATCGACAAGGTCCTCCAGAACAACGAGGTCCAGGCGCTGATCACGGCGATCGGCACCGGCGTCCGCGACGAGTTCGACATCACGGCCGCCCGGTACCACAAGCTGATCCTGATGACCGACGCCGACGTCGACGGCGCGCACATCCGGACGCTGGTCCTGACCCTGATCTTCCGCGAGATGCAGGAGCTGATCGAGGCCGGCTACGTCTACATCGCCAAGCCGCCGCTCTACAAGATCAAGCAGGGCAGCCACGACCGCTACATCGAGAAGGAGTCCGAGCTGGAGGAGGTCCTGCTCTCGGACAAGCTCGAGAAGTTCGAGATCGCCAACGGCGACGGCGCCGCGGTCAAGCTGACGCCCGCCAAGTGGCAGAAGTTCGGCCGCCTGCGCAAGCAGCACGAGGGCTGGGGCAGCGCGCTGCGCGGCGAGCACGGCTCCGAGGTCGTCCAGTTCCTCGCCTCGACCGGCCTGGTCCACGACGGCATCGTCGGCACCGACAACGTGCTCGCGCGGCTGCGGTCGGGCGTGGTCGAGAAGGAGACCGGCATCCACGTCGAGCTGCTCTCGACCGACGACGAGCACCTGCGGATCCGCACGACCGAGTCGAAGACCAACCTCCGCCGGACCCACGACCTCCGCCGCGGCCTGTTCGACAGCCCCGAGTACACCGGGTTCGTGAAGGTCCACCAGCAGCTGGTCGAGCTGCTGGGCCAGCCGCCGTTCACGGTCGCGCTCGCCGATCGCAGCCAGGACGCCGACACCTTCGACGAGCTGTCGCGCGCGGTCCTGTCGGTCGCCCAGAAGGGCGTCCAGCTGTCCCGCTTCAAGGGGCTGGGCGAGATGAACGCCGACCAGCTCGGGTCGACGACGATGAACCCCGAGACGCGGACCCTGCAGCAGGTGAGCATCGAGGACGCGGCGGCCGCCGACCGCCTCTTCTCGATGCTGATGGGCGAGCACGTCGAGTTCCGCCGCGACTTCATCGAGGAGCACGCCCGCCAGGTCGTGAACCTCGACGTCTAGCCGGCCGTCCAGCGCTTCTCCGAAGAACGTTTACGAAGGGAACTGATCAATGGCCACCGAGGTGATCAGCGGCGGCAACATCGAGCCGCGCGCGCTCGAGGACGAGATGCGCACCGCGTACCTGGACTACGCGATGTCGGTGATCGTCGGGCGAGCGCTGCCCGACGTCCGCGACGGCCTCAAGCCGGTCCACCGGCGCGTGCTGTTCGGCATGTCCGAGCTCGGCGTCGGCCCGACCCGCGGGTACGCGAAGTGCGCCCGCATCGTCGGCGAAGTGATGGGCAACTACCACCCGCACGGCGACACGTCGATCTACGACACGCTCGTGCGGATGGCGCAGCCGTTCTCGATGCGCAACGAGCTCGTCGACCCGCAGGGCAACTTCGGCTCGATCGACGACGATCCGCCGGCCGCCATGCGGTACACCGAGGCCCGCCTGACCAGGCTCGCGCTGGAGATGCTGCGCGACCTGGACATGGACACGGTCGACTTCCAGCCGAACTACGACGGCCGGAAGATGGAGCCGACGGTGCTGCCGTCGCGGTTCCCGAACCTGCTGGTCAACGGGTCCTCCGGGATCGCGGTCGGCATGGCGACCAAGATGCCGCCGCACAACCTGCGGGAGTCGATCGCGGCGGTGATCGCCTACATCGACGACCCGTCGATCCCCGTCGAGGGGTTGATGGAGCACCTGAAGGGCCCGGACTTCCCGACCGGCGGGATCATCCTCGGGATGGGCGGGATCAAGGACGCCTACGAGACCGGTCGCGGGCGGATCCGGGTCCAGGCGAAGGCGCACATCGAGCCGCTGACCCAGGGCAAGGAGGCGATCATCGTCACCGAGCTGCCCTACGAGGTCAAGAAGGGCGGCGAGACCGGCCTGATCGTCAAGATCGCCGACCTGGTCCGCGACAAGAAGATCCCCGAGATCTCCGACATCCGCGACGAGTCCGACAAGCGCGGTATGCGCCTGGTGATCGAGCTCAAGCGCGACACGCTGCCGAAGGTGGTGCTGAACAAGCTGTTCAAGCACACCAACATGCAGACGACCTTCGGCGTCAACAACGTGGCGCTGGTCGACGGCGTCCCGCGGACGCTGTCGCTGCGGGACATCATCGGCGCCTACGTCGGCCACCAGCGCGAGGTCGTCGTCCGCCGCGCGAAGTTCGAGCTGGCGCAGAAGGAGGCGCGCGCCCACGTCCTCGAGGGCTTGCTGATCGCGCTCGACAACCTCGACGCGGTGATCCAGGTGATCCGCTCGTCGAAGGACCGCGAGACGGCCCGTGGCGAGCTGATGTCGAGCTTCGGCCTGACGCTGATCCAGTCGCAGGCGATCCTCGACCTGCGCCTGTCGCAGCTGACCGCGCTGGAGAGCGACGCGATCCGCGCCGAGCACGCCGACGTGATGGAGCGGATCCGCGAGCTGCGCGAGCTGCTCGGCGACGAGCAGATGGTGCTCGACCTGATCAAGGAGGAGATGCTCGAGATCGCCGAGCGGTTCGGCGACGAGCGGCGCACGATCATCACCCATGCCGAGGGCGAGATCGACATCGAGGACCTGATCGCCGACCAGCAGATGGTCATCACGATCACGCAGGACGGCTACATCAAGTCGCTGCCGCTGGCCACCTACCGCCAGCAGCGCCGCGGCGGCGTCGGCGTGACCGGCATGAACATGAAGGACGGCGACTACATCGAGCACCTCTTCGTCTGCTCGAGCCACGACTACCTGCTGTTCTTCTCCAACCGCGGCAAGGTCTACCGGTCCAAGGTCTACGAGCTGCCGGAGGCCTCGCGCCAGTCGAAGGGCCGCTTCCTGCGGAACTTCCTGCCGCTGCGCGAGGGCGAGCGAATCCAGTCGGTGCTGTCGACCCGCGAGTTCGCCGAGACGAAGTACCTGATCTTCGCGACCCGCAGCGGCACGGTGAAGAAGACCGAGCTGCAGGCGTACAACACGCCGATCAAGGCCGACGGCATCATCGCCATCAAGGTCCGCGACGACGACGAGCTGGTCGCCGTCCGCAACGTCGACCCGGACGACGAGGTCGTGATGGTCTCGAAGGCGGGCCTGGCCGTCCGCTTCAGCGAGGCCGACGCTCGCTCGATGGGCCGCGACACGACCGGCGTCCGCGGCATGGACGTCGGCAGCGACCCGGCGAAGAACTCCGTGATCGCGATGGACGTCGCCCGCGACGACCTCGACCTGCTGGTCGTGACCGACAACGGGTTCGGCAAGCGGACGCTGGTGCGCGAGTACCGCAAGACCAGCCGCGGCGCCAAGGGCGTCAAGACGATCCAGCTGACCGAGGCCAAGGGCGGCCTGGCCGGCGCACTGGTCGTCCGCGAGCACGAGGGGCTGGTGTTCATCAGCGAGGCCGGCATGGTCCAGCGCACCGGCGTCAAGGGCATCAACCGCTACGGGCGCAACTCGCAGGGCGTCAAGGTCATGAACGTCCGCGACGACGACCGCGTCAGCGCGATCGCCCGGATCGTCGAGGACGAGGAGTCCGATCCGACCGAGGCGATCGTGGAGGGGCCCGAGGGCGAGGCGCCGCCCGTCGACCCGGCGGCGCCGCCGACCAGCGCCGACGCGGATGCGCCGACCGACGACGCCGGCACGGACGACGCTCCGGCGACCGACGAATCCTGAGGTCGTCGCCCGGTCGAGCCCCCGCCACGGGGGCTCGACCGGCGCCGTTCAGGTCTGTCGGACTCGAACCCGCGACTGGTTCAGCGCCCCGATCACCGCTTCCGTTCGACCTCGTCGCGGACGGGTGATAGGTTCGGATCTCCCTTCAGCACCAGAGAAAGGAGGTGGTCCGAATCATCGACAGTAGTTTCGGGACCCAGGAGGTGGCTGTCTCCTAGAGGCAGCTCGATCGGCCTCCGGTGACGCGCCCCGCGCGTCATCCCGGACCTTGGAGTTCCGCCCTCGTCCCAGCGGAAGCACCGCGCCCACGGTACTGGCGTGGCGACGTGGAGCTCCAACCCGGGCCACCGGTCCGACACTCTCAGCGCGGCGTCCTTCGGGGCGCCGCGCGTCGTTGTGGGGGTCGGTCGGTTGCGGGGGCGCAGTTGGATGGCGAGCGTTGGTCCGCGGGGGTGGCGTGCGCACTCGATCGCTCGCGGCCAAGTGGGGTGGGTGCTTCGTTCTGCGGGGTCTGGTTCGGCCGCGAATCGTGCGATCTCGCGCGCGCACCCCACCCGCGCTGGCTTGACGACCGGTGCCGTGGGGCCCGCGGTCGTTGGCTCGGTGCCGCTCGGCGTTCCTCGTTGGCGAGCAAGGCAGAAGACTCGCGCTGCGGCCGCTGTCGACTCGCGCGGCTCCGGATCGCCACGTCGCCCTGCTCGCCCCGCGAGCGTCTTCGATGAAGTGGTCGCTGAGCGACCGCAACGTCCCACCCGCGCCGCGCTCGGCCGACCCGCCGCCGTCTCGTGCGACGAGGCGGTCGGTAGAGGACCGGAACGTCACAGCCAAGTCGGACCATCGCCCGACCACGCCCCACCGAAGCACCCAGCCCCCTTGGCCGCGAGCGATCGAGGACGCACCCCCACCCCCGCGGATCACCCCACGCCACCCAACTGCGCCCCCATAGGCTCCGACCATGCCCCGCGTGCCCGTCACCGTCCGCCGTCCCGCGGCCGCCACGCCCGAGGCGACGTTCGATGCGATCGTGCCGATCGACCTGACGACGATGATGACCGGGTGGGGGCCGTTCCCGGCCGTCGTCGGCACGCGCGACCAGCAGGGTCCGTGGGACCGCGCCGGCTCTCGCCGGGTCGTGCTGCTGTCGGACCGCTCCGGGACGCCCGAGGAGATCGTCGCCGTCGAGCGTCCCGGCAGCTTCAGCTACGTCGTCGGTCCGCTGTCGGGGCCGTTCGGCCTGATCGTGGCCCGCATCGAGGGCCGATTCGCCTTCGACCACGCGCCCGGCGGCGGCACCGACGTCACCTGGACCTACACCTTCGTCGCGCGCCGCGGCCGCGGACTCCTGATGCGCGCGGTCGCTCCGCTGTGGAGACGCTACGCCCAGGCCTCGCTGGATCGCGCAGTCGCGGTGGCCGACGCCAGCTAGCAGGGGTGCTCGGCGAGTCGGCCCGGCCGGCGCGCCCGGTGGTTGGGGTGTCACACCTGCCGTGGCGGCCGGCCGACCGTCGCCTCCACGGCGCGAACCGGTCGCGAGTAGACCGGAACGTGACACTCGCCATCGCGGCTGGCGAAATCGCGCTTGCGCGTGACAAACCGGTCGCGCAGCGACCGCAAGGTCACAACAGGTAATCGCCACCCAGACGACGACCCCACGCAGAGCCCGCCACGGTCGCCCAATCACGCCTCGCTCCCCCAAGGGCCGCCCAGCACGGCGTCGCCCCGACGCGCGATCCACCGGCCACCGGCCAGCGCCGAGCGGCATCGGGCGGCCCGACCGCGACCGCCACGGCACCGGTCGCCAAGACAGCGGGGGGGGGGTGGGTGCGCCGCAGATCGCACCATTCGCGGCCGAACCAGACCCGGCCGACCCAAGCACCCAGCCCCCTTGGCCGCGAGCGATCGAGGACGCACCCACCCCCCCCCGCGGACCACGCCCGCCGAGCCACCCGACCCACGAGTGACCCAGCCGAGCCCAAGGAGAACGCCCGACGAGCCCTAAGCCGCCTGCGGCAACCAGGCCTGCCAGCTGTCGGGTATGCGCGGGCAGGCGACCTGGATGAAGACCGACGGGTGCGGCGGCCGCGGGCTGTGGCGCGGGAACATCCGCGCCTGGTGCGGCAACCGGTCGGCCTTGCGGCGGTTGCAGGTCGAGCAGCAGGCGACGATGTTCTCCCACTCGCTCGATCCGCCCTTCGAGCGCGGGATCACGTGGTCGACCGTCAGGTCGCTGCGCGAGCCGCAGTACTGGCAGGTCCAGTCGTCGCGGGCGAAGACCGCACGCCTCGTCAAACGACGGCGCCCGTGCCGAGGCACGGGCGCGTAGGTGCTGAGACGGATGACGGCGGGCCTGGGAAGCGAGGTCCGCTCTGCCCGTAGCTCTCCTTGGCCGGTCTCGATGACCTCTGCCTTGTCCTTCAGCAGCAGGACCGTCGCGCGCCGCACGCCGCAGACGTGGATCGGCTCGTAGGTCGCGTTGAGGACCAGGACGTGCGAGCCGCCGGAGCCGCCCGAGCCCGGCGGAGGGCCGCTGTCGCGCACCGCCCTGGAGCCGGCCCGCACCCCGCGCCGAGCCGCATGGGACCCGTCACCGCGCTGCGGCAGGGTCACGACGGTGGCTGACGAATCGCCTGCGTGCACGGTGGGAGCTCCCGATCAGGAGAATACCCAGGCCTCAGGCGGTGTCCATCGGGTCGCTTCCGCGATCACCGACTGATCACAGGATCAGACGTCGTCGACGCCGGGCCGCGGCGAGGGCGGCGTGCCCTCGATCGACCCGTCGGCGGCGATCGACCCGTGGCGGAGCGCGAGCGCGAGCGCCTCGTCCTCCTCGGGGGCCAGGCGGTGCTCCGGCCGGCCGCCGGTGATCCTGCGGATGTACAGCCGGGCCTGGTCGCGGTGGTGGATCGAGGTGATCACCACGCCGTCGCCCCGCACGTCGAGCAGGGCCAGCGAGCAGGACTGCTGGCCGGACAGCTCGCCGTAGGCGTCGTAGCGGACCATCCCGTGGCGGGAGAAGACCCGCAGCAGCGCGCCCTCGATCCCGCCCATCCGGTGCGCCAGCTGGTCGGACAGCCCGCGCCACTCGTCGGTCGCCGCCGTCACGCGCAGGTCGAGGGCGGCGGCGTGGCTCACCAGGTCGTCGGTGCCGTGGGGCCCCAGCACTGCGGACTGCGCCCGCCGCAGCCGTCGCAGCTGGACGCTGACCACGAGCAGGCCCAGCAGCGCGACCGCGGCGACCGCGAGCCCGGCCGCGCCGACGATGTGCCACGTGTCGCCGACGTCGCCCACGGCGATCAGCCGCCGAACGTCACGGTGAACGTCTGGGTGTTGTTGGTCAGGTTCTCCTCGCCGGGGACGCCCCCGACCTGGATCTTCAGCTCGCCCTCGCCCTTGACGGTCGCCGGCAGCGTGATCGGCACGTCGACCGATGCGCCTTGGGTGATCGTCTTGACGGTCGTCTTGAAGCTGATCGCCTTGCCGCTCGCGGGCGTGAAGGTGCCGCCGACGTCGACGTTGCTCTCGTCGGCCTCGCCCTGGTTGGCGACCTGGATCTTGAGGTCGCGGCCGGTGACCGTGGCGGCCTCGCCCGCCGTCAGCGTGGTGCCGCCGATGGACGCGCCGGTGATCCCGTTGCCGTGACGGCCGGCCGTCGTCGGCGTCTCCTTCGAGCGGTCCTTGACCGCCCCGGAGGACGCGGTCCCGCCGCCGCCGGTGGCGCCGAGCTTCGTCGTCACCGTCTCGGGCGTCAGCCAGCTGGCGTCGCTGACGATCCGCGTGTACTGCACCGAGGCCCCGCTGACGCCGGCGTCCTTCAACGCCTCGTCGATCAGCGGCTTGGTGCGGGCGATGATGATCACGTCGCTGGCCAGCAGCGCCTGCATCTGCCCGGCGATCGCGTCGATCGCCGGCTGGCTGGTGTCGGGGTCGCCGAGCGCGCTCGGGAGCCGGTCGGCGATCGTCCGGATCGCCTGCGACCGCAGGTTCATCGCCAGCTCGAGGTCGTGCTGGGCGGCCTTGCCGCGATCGTCGCCGGGCGGGCTGAAGTTCTTCGCGCGCTTGGCCTCGTTGTCGGCCGTCTCGCGCAGGCTGTTGAGCTTGGGTACCAGCGCCGTCGCGTCCTCGCCGGACGAGAGCGCGGCGAAGAGCGGCTCGGCCACCTCGCTCTTGGACTCCTGGAGCACGGCGGTGACGTCGCGTGAGTAGTCCTTCAGCGCGTTCGTGCGGCCGGACTTGACGCAGCCGTTGATGGCGAGCGTCAGCAGGATCAGGACCAGGACGATGACGCCCAGCGCGACCATCTGCCGCACGCGCGCCTGCTGCGGGTCGGGCGAGAGCCCTCCGCCGCCCCCGCCGAGGCCGGGCCGCCGCGACGTGCGACGAGGAGCCGCCTCGTGGGCGACGTGCGTGGGCTCGTCGAAGTCGTCGTCGTCGAAGAACGACACGGGGTTCGCTCCTGGGCAGGGTGCAGTGCTCTGCCGAGCGGGACCAGGGTGGTCCTGCCGGCGGTTCTGCCCGTCGTTCACCGCCGATCGGGCGGTTCCTGCTGCAAGTCAGGGTATATCGCACGGGCAGGAGCCGGTCTGCGTACAGCGAATCGGACTCTCGTGCGCACGGGAACCGCTGCCGCGACCGATCGCTCCGCACGCCTGGCTCCGGCCTCGGCGCCCGGATCGGACTCGCCGGCCCCCTCCTCCTTCGCGCCGTCGGCGACGGGCTTCGCGCCCCCCGCCGCGGTTCCGGCCGGACGGCCGACTCCGTCGACCCTCGTCCCCGGCGAGACCGTCCTCGGCCGCTACGAGCTGGTCCGCGTCCTCGGCCGCGGCGGCGCCGGCACCGTCTGGCAGGCGATCGACCGCCAGCTCGGCCGGCCGGTCGCGATCAAGTGCCTGCCGGGCGACGGCGGCGAGCGGGCGCTCGCGGAGGCCCGCGCGGCCGCGCGCCTCGGGCATCCGGCGATCGTCAGCGTCTACGCGCTCGGCTCGGCGGCCGGCTGCGTGTGGCTGATCACCGAGCTGGTCGCCGGCGACACGCTGCGCCGCACGATCGCCGAGGACACGCACACCGACAGCGAGCTGCTGCAGATCGGGATCGCGCTCTGCGGGGCGCTCCGCCACGCGCACGGGCGCGGGATCGTCCACCGCGACGTCACCCCACGCAACGTCCTGGTGCCGGCCGGTGCCTTCCGCGGTCGCGACGAGGCGCATCCCTGCGACCCGGGGATTTCGCCCGCCAAGCTGGCCGACTTCGGGATCGCTCGCCTGGCGGGCCGGGCCGAGCACCGCCCCGAGGACGAGGCGCCGGTGCCCGGCAAGATCGTCGGCACGCTCTCGTACATGTCCCCGGAGCGGCTCGAGGGCGGCGCCGGCGACGAGCTTGGAGACCTCTGGGCGCTCGCCGTCGTGCTGCACGAGGCGTTCACCGGCGAGCACCCGGGCGGGCCCCCGGACCGGGCCAGCGCGCTCGTCCGGACCCACGCCGCGCTGCCGTCGCTGGGGCGCCGCCGGCCCGACCTGTCGGCGACGCTGGTGGCCGCGATCGATCGCGCCTGCGCGGCCGCCCCCGAGGAGCGCGGCACGGTCCAGGAGCTCGAGGACGTCCTCTGCGCCGAGCTCCAGGAGCGCGGGGTCGGGGTCGCCCCGGCGATCTCCGACCCGGTCCGCGCGGCCGGGCTCGGCGAGGGCCCCCGCGCGGCGGGCGATGCCGCGCCGC
>NZ_AGUD01000263.1 GCF_000240225.1 Patulibacter medicamentivorans | reverse complement strand
GGCGCCTGGGCGGGCGCCGGCGCGCCCGCGGGCAGCGCCAGCGCGTCGAGGCCCTGGCGGAGCGCCCGCAACGCCCGTCGCTCGATCGCGTCCGCGCCGCGCTCGGCCAGCCCGACCCCGGGCAGGACGCGCGCCACGCGCACGACCCGCGGCATCACCCCGATCGGGTCGAGGGCCGCCCACCGGTCGAACGCTCGTGCCACTGCTGCCTGCTCCCGCCGCCTGCTCGTCTGGACGCACGGCAGCCTATAGACGGTCAGCGCCGCCGGGAACCGCGTGCGGCCGACCGACCGGCCGTTCCGGCGCAGCGCCGTCGCCGCCACGACAACGGTTGCCGTGTGAGACACAGGAGTCTAGGTTGTACCTCGGGCGGTCGGTGCGCGGCACGGGCCGCCGACCGCGATCCCGTGGCCAGCGTGGAGAGGACGGCGACATGCAGCCGAGCGAGCAGCTGATCGAGGCACCGACGACCGACGGCCCGACGACGGCCACCGCCCCGGGCGGCGCGGCCCGCCGGCTGGAGACCGCCGCCGAGCGCTGGGACCGGATCCCCGCGATCGCCACCGGCGAGGACTACCTGGCGTCGATCCGGGACCGCGGCACGACGCTCTACCTGTTCGGCGAGCGACTCGACGAGCCGGCCGACCATCCGATCATCCAGCCGTCGATCAACGCGCTGAAGGCGACCTACGACCTGGCCATCGACGAGCCGGAGCTGGCGACCGCCCACTCGTCGCTGATCGACGCCCCGGTCAACCGCTTCCTGCACGTGGTCGAGTCGCCCGACGACCTGATCGCCAAGCACCAGATGCAGCGGCGGCTGGGGCAGCTGACCGGCACCTGCTTCCAGCGCTGCACCGGACTCGACACGATCAGCGTCCTGCACTCGGTGACCTACGACGTCGACCGCGACCACGGCACCGGCTACCACCGGCGCTACCTGGAGTTCCTGAAGCAGGCGCAGCGCAAGAACGTCCTGATCGCGGCCGGGATGACCGACCCGAAGGGCGACCGCTCCAAGCCGCCCCACCAGCAGGCCGACCCGGACCTGTTCCTGCACGTGTCCGGCCGCAACGAGCAGGGGATCTTCCTGCGCGGCGCCAAGGCCCACATGACCGGCGGCTGGAACCAGCACTGGATCTGCGTGCTGCCGACGATGAACCTGCGCGAGCAGGATCGCGACTACGCCGTGGTCGCGCTGCTGCCCGGCGACGCCGAGGGCCTGACCTACGTCTACGGCCGCCAGGCCTCCGACACCCGGGCGATGGAGCCGGGGACGATCGACAAGGGCAACGCCTGCTTCGGCGGCCAGGAGGTGCTCGTCCACTTCGACGACGTCTTCGTGCCGTGGGAGCACGTGCTGCTGGACGGCGAGACCGAGGTCGCCCAGAAGCTGGTCAGCCGCTTCACCGCCTACCACCGCGCGAGCTACGTCTGCAAGACCGGGCTCGGCGACGTGATGACCGGCGCGGCGGCCGAGATCGCCGACCAGAACGGCGTCGCGGCCGCGGCTCACGTGCGCGACAAGCTGGTCGAGATGGTCCACCTGAACGAGACGATCTACTCGAGCTCGATCGCCTCGGCCGCGCGGGCCACGAAGCTCGACTCGGGCATCTGGATGAACGACGAGATGCTGG
Organism: Patulibacter medicamentivorans; assembly: GCF_000240225.1. GTDB lineage: Bacteria > Actinomycetota > Thermoleophilia > Solirubrobacterales > Solirubrobacteraceae > Patulibacter > Patulibacter medicamentivorans. The sequence goes on along the minus strand of NZ_AGUD01000263.1, from coordinate 6,467 downwards.
CCAACGTCTGCAAGCACAACGTCACCCGCTTCCCCTACGAGATCGCGCGGCTGGCGCAGGACCTGGCGGGCGGGATCGTCGTGACGATGCCCTCGGAGGCGGACTTCCGGTCCGAGGCGGTCGGCCCGCTGCTGGAGCGGATGCTGGCCGGGCGCGCGGACGTCTCGACCGAGGACCGGATGCGGATCCTGCGGCTGATCGAGAACCTGACGCTGGGCCGCAACGCGGTCGGCTACCTGACCGAGTCGCTGCACGGAGCGGGGTCGCCGCAGGGCCAGCGGATCCAGATCCTGCGCGGCGCGCAGCTGGAGGAGAAGCGCGGGCTGGCGCGGGCGCTGGCGGGGATCCTCCCGCCCGAACAGGGGGATGCCGCGAGCGTCGGCGCGCCGTAGGATGGGACTGGCTGCCCAGCCAGCCAGTGGCAGGTCGCGCGATTCGCACGGCCTGCCGCACGAAGCCCGACCGGAGTCCCGACACCCGTGAGCACCCCCGACAGCGCGACCATCCCGACCGCCCCGCTCGCCGGCGTGCGGATCCTCGAGCTGGCCGGGATCGGCCCCGGGCCGTTCGCCGGGATGATGCTCGCCGACATGGGGGCCGAGGTCATCCGGATCGACCGCCCGGGCGGCAACCCGTTCGCGATCGCCCCGCCCCACGACGTGCTCTACCGCAGCCGCCGCTCGATCGCGATCGACCTCAAGGACCCCAAGGGCATCGAGACCGTGCTGCGCCTGTGCGAGGGCGCCGACGCGCTCTTCGAGGGCTACCGGCCCGGAGTCGCCGAGCGGCTGGGCGTCGGCCCCGAGGACTGCCAGGCCCGCAACCCGGCGCTGGTCTACGGCCGGATGACCGGCTGGGGCCAGGACGGACCGCTGGCCCCCCGCGCCGGCCACGACATCAACTACATCGCCCTGACCGGCGCGCTGCACGCGATCGGCCGTCGCGGCGAGGCCCCGATGCCGCCCCTGAACCTGGTCGGCGACTTCGGCGGCGGCGGGATGCTGCTGGCCTACGGCCTGGTCTGCGGGATCGTCCAGGCGCGCGTCAGCGGCCGCGGCCAGGTCGTCGACGCGGCGATGGTCGACGGCGCGTCGGCCCTGATGGCGATGTTCCATGGCCTCAACAACGCCGGGCTCCACAACCCCGAGCGCGGCACGAACATGCTCGACACCGGCGCCCACTTCTACGACGTCTTCCGGACCAAGGACGACCGCTGGGTCAGTCTCGGCCCGGTCGAGCCGCAGTTCTACGCGCTGATGTGCGACGTCCTGGAGCTCGACGACGACCTGCGCGGCAGCCAGTTCGACCAGGCGCGGTGGCCCGAGCTGAAGCAGAAGCTGGCGGCGGTCGTGGTCGAGCGCACGCGCGACGAGCTGGACGCGCTCTTCGAGGGCAGCGACGCCTGCTACGCCCCCGTGCTCGAGCTGAGCGAGGCGCCGCAGCACCCCCACAACGTCGCCCGCGGGGCCTTCGTCGACGTCGCCGGGCAGACCCATCCGGCGCCCGCGCCGCGCTTCGACGGCGCTCCTCCGACGCGCCCCCACGCGGCCGCGATCCCCGGCACCGACACCCGCGCGACGCTGCTCGACGCCGGCTTCGACGCGGCCGAGATCGACGAGCTGATCGCCGCCGGCGCGGTCGCCGAGGCGTAGGCCCGGCTGCCGTCAGCGGCGGAACTCCTCGACCGGCTGGAACTCGGCGTCGCGGCCGCCGGTCTCGTTGCGGTACCAGCTCTCCCGCCGCCAGCGCTGGACGCGGTCGGCGGCGCCGTCGAGCGGCGGGAGCAGCCGCCGGCAGGTCTCGAGCGTCATGTTCAGCGGGAACTGCAGCAGCGGGTGCAGCGCCCACGGCCACGGGAACGGCATCCGGTGGCGGCGGTAGGTCAGCGGCAGCGACCAGAAGCGGGTGTAGCCGATCTGGACGCGGTAGTTGACCTCGTCCCGCAGCCGCTTGCGCAGCGGCGACCCGGGCGTCGGCCGGAACGCCGGCAGGTAGGACTCGACCAGCTCCTCGCCGTGGCGGCCGGCGGCATGGGCGCGCTTGACGAAGGCGGCGAACATCAGCCGGATGCTGTCCTCGAAGCTCTCCGGGTACCAGGCGGGCTGGACCCCGAGCAGGTGGCCGACGTAGCGCCAGTAGTGGAGCGTCGCCTCGATCTCGCGGATCGTCGTCTGGTGGCCCAGGCTCCAGAGCGCCAGGCCGGGCACCGTGCTGCCGCCCATCAGCGTCAGCGTCGCGTCGCTGATCGAGATCGGCATCCCCCAGGCGTCGAAGTCCCACTCCTCGTGGCGCACGAGCCGCCGGCGGATGAAGACGTGCATCACGCGCACCCGCATCGCCGTCGCCCGCCCGCGCCCGATCGGCGACGACGGGTCGGTCGCGCCCGTCCGCCGGTCCAGTCCGCCCGGCTCCGAGACGTCGATCCAGAACCGCGTCGTCTCGAGCTGGCGCTTGTGGGCGGTGTCGCCGGCGTAGCCGCCGGTCAGCGACAGCGGCATCGTGATCGAGCTCTCGGAGTACATCTCCAGCGTGCTGGTGGTGGCGAAGCTGAAGACCGCCGTCCCCCAGCGGCGGAAGACGCGGGCGCCGAGCTCCAGCTGCTCGCGGTCGAGCCACTCGGGGTCGCGCTCGAACTCCTCGAACAGCGCGACCATCGACGCCGGGGCGTCCGGGACCGAGTCGATCCCGTGCTCGATCGCCTGATCGAGCAGTCGCCGCCCCTCCTTGGCGCCGCGCTGCAGGTAGACCTCGTCGACGAACGCCTCGGCGACCGGGTCGGCGGCGTAGTAGTCGGCGGCGAACGCCCGCACCAGCTCGTCGGAGGGCTGCGGGTCGAAGCGCCAGACCGCCTTCCACGCCTTGCGGGCCAACTGGACGCGGCGATCGGCGACGCGATCCCAGTAGCGGAACTCGGTCGGGATCCGGGGCAGGACGGCGGGATCCTCGACGGCCGGAGCATGGGACATCATCGCGTCGATTGTCTCGCGGATCGCGTGGAGGCGCAACCGGCGCGTCGGCGGCTCAGCGCTCGCGGCGGGCTGTCGGCGGGCTGTCGGCGAGCGGCTCGACGTGCGGGTAGGAGCGCTTGGCGCCCGCGAACGCCCACGGCGCCTGCAGCACGCAGGACGGCGCGCCGCCGAGCGACGGGAACGTCGCCGGCCGGGTGGAGTTGCGGCAGTCGAACGCCGGCAGGTTGCCCTGGGCGAGCAGGTTCAGCGCGCCCGGCGCCGGGTAGGGCGTCCCACGGAAGGTCGGCTGGCGGTCGCTGAGGCCGAAGAACGAGTTGTTCGCGACCAGGCCGGCCAGGCGGATGATGTGCTGGCGGCGGCCGTCGGCGCCGCGGATCGTCGTCTGGGTCATCCCGCCGAGCTTGGCCGCCCACCCGACCAGCTGCTCGCGGTAGGCGGCCAGGATCCCGAAGAAGCCGGGCATCTGGCGGGTGACGTCGCGGACGGACGGCAGCAGCGCCGGCAGCTGGCCGACGACGGCCTCGGTCTCCGGCAGGACGCGCTTGAGCTTCCGCAGCGCGGGGCGCGTCTGCTGCAGCAGCCGGGCCATCGCCGGAACCAGGCGGTTGGCGCTGTCGAGGGCGCCGGGCAGCACCGGCGCCGCCGCCCGCAGCCGGGCGACGGTCGGGGCCGCGTGGCGCGTCAGACGCTCGGCGACGGCGAGCGTCCGGCGGGTCTCGGCCATCAGCGCCGGGAGCCCGTCGACGGTCTGGCGCAGCGGCGCGGTCCGGCGGGCGCTGTCGGCCACGATCCCGCTGGCGTCGCGGACGATCCCGTCGAGGTCCCGGCCGCTGTCGGCGACCGCGGCGAGGACGGTGTCCGAGCGGCGCAGCAGCCGCGCGACCAGCGGCCGCTGACGGTCGACGATCGCCGTCAGCCGCTCGAGGTCGCGGGTCGTCGGGCCGATCCCGCCGAGCAGCTGGTTGAGCTCGGCCCCATGACCGCGCAACGTGACCTGGAGCGTGCGGGAGAGCCGTCGGATCGCCTTGCGGGTCGGCGGATCGAGCGCGTCGAGGACGTCGCCGACCGTCGGCGTGGCGCTGACCAGCGCGCTGTCCAGGTGCCCGCCCTCGGCGATCTTCGGCCCGCTCGCGGTCCCCGGCGAGAGCGCGACGAACCGCTCGCCGAGCAGCGACTTGCTGCGCAGCAGCGTCCGGGTGTCGGCCGGCAGCGGCGCGAACCGCGGCTCGATCTCCAGCTCGGCGTCGGTCGCCGCGCCGACCGGCGTCACCCGCACCACCCGCCCGACCGTGACGCCGGAGATCCGGACGTCGGCGTTCTTCACCAGGCCGGTCCCGTCGGGGAAGCGGACCGACGCCGTGTAGGCCTTCGGCTGGAAGGGCACGACGCCGTCGACGCGGACCCAGAGCCCGATCGCCGCCAGCGCCGCCGCGGCCGCCACCAGGATCACGGAGACGAGCACCATCCGGTGCGGCATCCGCGTCAGCACGGCGTCACGCTCCGATCGCGGATCACGAGCAGCCTCCGGTGAGACCGCCGAGCAGCGGCCTGAGGACCGCCCCGAGCACCGGATCGGCGGTCAGGGCGCTGCAGTTGATCAGCGGCAGCAGCCGCCAGGCCGACCCCGACGCGTCCGAGGTGGAGAGCATCGAGTTGGCGTTGTGGAAGAACCACGAGCCCCAGTACAGGTAGCCCTTGCGACCGTCGCCGGGGTCGGCGACCAGCTCGTTGAAGGCGTACGCGAGCGCCGCCATGACCCGCCGCGCCGGCGGCGTGATCGCCTGGACCCGGCGGACCAGCGGGACCGCGCTGCGGATCGTCGGCATGGCCTGGCGGACGAGCGGGCGGGCGTCGTCGCGCAGGAACGGCTCGGTCCGCCGCAGCAGTCGGCGGACGTCGCGGGTGGTCGCCGGCAGCCGCCGGATCGCCGGCCGCAGCGTGCGGGCGGTGCGGGTCGCGGTCCGGACCAGCTCGCTGGTGCGATCGACGGTGTCGGAGGCGTGGCGGAGCGTGCCCGGCAGCTGCCGCAGCGAGCGCCGGAGGGCGGCGTCCTGCTGGCCGAGGCTGCCGAGGGTCGCGCCGAGGTCGTCGACCAGCTGGCCGACCCGCTCGCCGTCGTCGCCGGTCGCGTCGGCGACGACCGTCAGGTCGTGGACCAGCTGCCGGATCAGCCGGTCGCGGTCGGCCAGGGCGGCGGTGATCCGCCGTCCCTGCTGGGCCGTCGGCCCGAGCAGCGCCATCGTGTCGCCAAGCGCCTTGCCGCGACCGTCGAGGCCGTTGCCGGCGGCCGCCAGCAGCTGCTCGAAGTAGAGCCGCGAGTCGGCGTCGAGCCCGGCGAGGATCTGGTCGACGTCGATCGTCGTGGTGGTCCGCGAGGAGTCGATCGTCGCGCCCGGCCGCAGCGCCCGGGCCGAGCGGTCGCCCGGGTCCAGGTCGATCTGCATGTTCTTCAGCGGCGTCAGCGGGACCATCTCGGCCCGCGCGTTGGCGTAGACCCGGGGCAGCTTCGCCGGGTCGATCGACATCGACACGATCGGCCGGCCGGCCCGCAGTCGGACGCCGGTGACCTCGCCGACCTGGACCCCGGCGACGGCGACCGGCTGGCCGGTGTTCGGGGTCAGCGACTGGACCGTCGCGAACGCCACGTCGACCCGGTAGCGGTCCTGGAACGGCAGCCGCAGCCGCTGCTGGCTGACGACGTAGCCGCCGACGACCACGGCCATCGCGACGAAGCCGACGATCACGACCAGCCAGCGGCCCTGCTGGCGCCACAGCCGTCGCAGCATCAGCGCCCGCCCTCCGGGCGTCCGAGGATCGTGGTCAGCCGACGGACGGCGCGCCGCAGCGCCGCGGGGTCGCTCGGCCCGGCGGGGGCGGTCCGCGCCGCGGTCCGGGTCGTTCCGGCGGAGACGGTCCGCGAGCGCAGCGGCGCCAGCGGCTGCGTCGCGCACTCCAGGTCGGGCCGGAACGGCGGCAGGCCGTTGGTCCCGTACCAGGCGGGGCGGGCGGAGGTGATCTCGGACGCGGTCGCCGCCGACAGCGGCCCGAGCCCGGCGTCGCCGTCGGTGGTGAAGATCTCCGGCCCGAGGACCGCGGCCAGCCGGACCATCGCGCCGTTGGCATCGAAGCCCTGGCCGGCGCTGGCCAGGCCGACCGACAGCGACAGCAGCTCCTGGAGCACCGTCGTCCCGGTCGAGAGCTCGCCGTCGGGAACCCGCTGGTCGAAGCCGACGAGGATCTTGTCGCGCAGGCAGCGCACCAGCGGCGTCGCCTGCGCGAGGGTCGCGCGGGCGCTGTCGAGGACCCCGGGCAGCTCGCGCAGCAGCGGTCGCGCGGCGCGGGCCAGGGCGGGCAGCTCGGCCGGCCGCGAGAGCCGTTCGGCCTGTACCAGGGTGCGGTCGGCGGCGGCGACGGCCGGCGGCGCGGCCCGCAGCGTCGGCTCGAGGTCGCCGACGAGCCCGTCGACGACCGGCAGCCCCCGCCGGATCTCGCGCAGCG
>NZ_AGUD01000264.1 GCF_000240225.1 Patulibacter medicamentivorans | reverse complement strand
CGCGCGGTCGCCGGCGACCGCGTCCCCGTTCGCCGCGGCCCACCCGGGCGCGATCCGCATCACCTGCGCCTGCGACGCCGCCTGCGCGCGCCGGCGCTCCCGTCGGACCGCCGCGCTCGGCACCGGCGTCGCCTGCCGTGAGGCCTGCGGCGCCCGCCGGGGCGGCCGCGGAGTTCGGGCAGCCGTGACCGGCGCCCGCCCCTACCCCAGGTCGACCGCCGCCGCCCCTGCGGCCTTCCGCCGCACGTCGGCCAGCTGCTCGTCGATCCAGTCGCCCGGGTCGCGGAGGGTGATGATGCCGCGCAGGCCCTCGGCGCGATGCTCGCGCTCCTCGACGCTCATCGTCAGCGCACGGTGGATCGCGTTGGCGAGGGCCTGGACGTCGAACGGGTTGACCGTCAGCGCGAACTCGCCGAGCTCCTCGTGGGCCCCGGTGTTCTCGGAGAGGATCGAGACGCCGTCGCGCTCGTTGACGATCGGCCCCTCCTTCGCCACCAGGTTCATGCCGTCGAACATCGCGTTGACGATGTGGACGTCGTAGTGGCGGTAGGCGGCCATCGCCTCCTCGACGTCGTCGCGCAGCTTCAGCTGGATCGGCATCCAGTCCGGGGTCCCGTGACGGTGGTTGACGACCGCCACCAGGGCCTCGATCCGCTCCAGGTACTCGCGGTACTCCGGCACGTCGGTCCGCGACGGCATCAGCTGGGCCATGAAGGTAACCCGCTCCCGGAACTCCGGGTGCTGCTCGAGGAACAGGTCGAAGGCGCTGAACCCGCGCAGGACGTTCTTGGACAGGTCGGCGCGATCGACGCGCAGGATCAGGAAGTCGCGGCGGCGGCGCAGCAGCTCGTCCTCGAACTCGCGGACCCGGGCCCGCCGCGAGACCGCGCGCGTCGCCTTGGCGTCGATCGGCAGCGGGTAGGCGCGGACCCAGACCTCGCGGTCGTCGATCCGCACGACGCCCTGGTCGTGGTCGACCTCGAGCTCCAGCAGGTCCTCGCAGCACTGCAGGAAGTTGCGCCGGTAGCTGCGGGTGTGGAACCCGACGATGTCGTTGGCCAGGATCCCGCGGTAGAGCTCGTCGCGGATCTTGGTCGGCAGCACCCGCCAGCTGTCGGACTGCGACCACGGGATGTGGACGAAGTGGTGCAGGAACGCGTCGGGACGGCGCTCGCGGACCATCTGCGGCACCAGGTACAGGTGGTAGTCGTGGACCATCACCACCGGCTCGCTGGCGCCGTCGATCTCCTCGACCACCGCGTCGGCCAGGTCCTGGTTGACGAGCTTGTAGCCGTACTCGTAGGCCTCGACCTCGTGGGAGCGGATGTCCGGCGCGTTGGACTGGTCCCAGAGGTAGTGCTGGATGAACCACAGCATCGGGTTGGCGAAGATGCTGTAGAAGCGCTCGTAGGCGACCTCGTCGGAGACCACCAGCCGCACGTCGTAGGAGCCGCCGGACGGCGAGTCGACGGAGAACGCGCGGCCCCCGGCCGCGCGGGCGCGATCGGCGTCCCCGCGGCCCATCGCGCTGGCGATCCAGGTCGCGCGGCGGTGCGAGGCCAGGCCGGTGAGCGCCGTCACGAGGCCGCCCGTGCCACGGCTGATCGACCCGTCGGTGTCGAACGTCACCGGCCCGCGGTTGGAGACCAGGACGAGGGGCTGCTGCGCGGTCTCGGCCATCTCCCCCCGAGGGTATCGGTCGCCCCGCGCCCGATCGTCAACGAGCCGTGCACGGGCGGACGCCCGGGTGGTCGGACCTCGCGTTCCGCCGGCCCCGGGTGGAGGGCACGCGCGACCCGCAGGATCGTCATCTCGCGACACCGCCCGCCGCGAGACGACGAATCAGCGTCCCGGCGACGCCCGAACGCCGTCTCGCCCCCAAGCCACGACCGAGACGGCGATTCGCGGCTCCTCGCGCTGCGCCTCGCCCGCCTCCGGCCTCCCGCCGCCCACCTCCCGCCCGGAATGCCCCGAGCGCCCCGAGCGCCCGAACGCCCGAACGCCCGAACGCCCGAACGAAGCGAGCCGCCCGCTAGTTGCGGGGCAGCGTCTTGGGCCGCGTGCCCAGCTTCAGCTTGATGTCGCGCGGCTTGCCGCCCCGGATCACGTGGACGGTGACCTCCTGGCCGGGGCGGAAGCGGAGGGCGACCTCGGCCAGGTCGGTCGAGCTGCGGACCTCCTGGTCGTCGATCCCGACGACCACGTCGCCACCGGTCCGGTACTCGCCGACCTGGAACGACTTCGCGCCGCCGTCGGGACCGGCGATCCCGGCGGCCTTGCCGGGGCCGTCGTCCGGGACCTCCTGGACCCAGGCGCCGTGGTCGACGCCGAGGTCGAAGCGCTTGGCCAGCTGCGGGTAGACCTCGACCGTCGAGACGCCCAGGTACGGGTAGGCGGCCTTGCCGCCGTCGCGCAGCTGCCGGACCGACCGGCGGACCGTCTCGGCCGAGATCGCGAAGCCGACGCCGCTGCCGTCGCCCGAGGTGGTCTCGATCTGCGAGTTGATGCCCAGCACCCGGCCGCGAGCGTCCAGCAGCGGACCGCCGGAGTTGCCGCGGTTGATCGCCGCGTCGGTCTGGATCGCGTCGACGGTCTCGAACCCGGTCAGCGACTGGATCGAGCGGTCGAGGGCCGAGATGACGCCGATCGAGAGCGACTGCTCCTCGCCGAACGGCGAGCCGATCGCGACCACCGGCTGGCCGACGTGGGAGTCCTTGGGCTCGGCGAACCGCAGCGGCACCAGCGACAGCCCGGCCGGGTCGATCTTCAGCAGCGCGACGTCGTTGAAGGGATCGAAGCCGAGGACCTCGGCGCGGACCTGGTTGCGATCGGCGAAGCGGACGTAGACCTCGCCCGCCTCCTGGAGCTTGTCGCCCTCGCCGCTGGTCACCACGTGGGCGTTGGTGACGATCAGGCCGTCGCCCGAGATCACGAAGCCCGACCCGAGCCCGCCGCGGGAGTCGAGCGGACCGCTGCCGCTGCCCTTCGTGAGGACGGTCACCACGCCGCGCCCGAAGCGCGAGAAGATCGCCTGCGGGTCGATGTCGACGCCCGGCCGGCTGGCGGAGGACCCGCCGCCGGAGGCGACCTCGCGGACGACCTCGACGCGGGTCGAGGTCGCCGACTTCGTCCCGCTCCCGCCGTCGTCGCTGCCGCAGGCGCCGAGCGCCAGGGCGGCGACGGGCACGAGCAGCAGGCCGGCGAGACGCGGGCGGATCGAGGTCATGCGGGAAGCTCCAGGGTGAAGGTCGTGCGGCCGGGCCGGCTCTCGACGTGCAGCTCGCCACGCATCCGGTGGGAGAGCTCACGGGCGATCGCCAGCCCCAACCCCGCTCCGGAACCGTCGCCGGTGCCGTGGAAGGGCTCGAACAGGTGGGGCAGGTCCTCGGGCGCGACGCCAGGCCCGCGGTCACTGACCGCGATCCGGGAGACGCCCCCGCTCCGTGCGACGCGGATCTCGACCGCGGCGCCCGGATCGGAGTGCTTCAGCGCATTGTCCACGAGAATCCGGATGATCTGCTCCACCCTCGCCGGATCGCAGTGTTGCAGCACCGGCGTCCCGACCAGCCGGACCCGCAGCGCCCGCCCGGCCCGCTCGACGATCGGGCGGAACTCGGCCGCGACCGTCTCGGCCAGCTCGTGCAGATCGACCGTCTCGGGGCGCAGCTCGAGCCCGCCGCTCTCCATCCGCGAGAGGTCGAGCAGATCGTCGGCCAGCCCCACCAGCCGCCGGATCTGGAGCGCGAGCTGGTCGAGGAAGCTGCGCCGCGTCTGCTCGTCGAGCTCCTCGTCGCGCAGCAGCTCGACGAATCCGGACAGCGACGAGAGCGGCGTCCGCAGCTCGTGCGAGGCGGTGGCGATGAACCGCTTGCGGCTGCCGTCCAGCTCGGCGAGCTGCTGGCGCATCGTGTCCAGCGACCGCGCCAGGTGACCGAGCTCGTCGCGCGAGCTGGTGTCGAAGCTGGTGGTGAAGCGCCCGGCGGCGACCTCGCGCGAGCCCTTCTCCAGCCGCCGCAGCCGGGCCGAGACGTTGAGCGCGACCAGCGAGCCGGCGGCCAGCGCCACCAGGATCGCGAGCAGCCCGCCGAAGAGGACGCGACGGCGGACCAGGGTCACCGTCGCGTGGACGTCGTCGAGCTTCTCGCTGATCAGCAGGACCTCGAACCCCGGCCGCGCGGGCAGCGCGTCGACCGGGATCGCGACCCGTGCGATCAGCCGCCCGCGGTCGCCGGACGAGAACCGCGGCTCGCCGTCGGCGAGCGTCCGCCCCGCCAGCCGCATCACCGCGTCGTCGGGCTTGGCCGTGCCCTTCGTCGTCTGCAGGACGTCGGTCCGCCCGTCCTGGGCGCGGGCCAGCAGCGACACCGACCCGCCGGTCTGGGCCGCGACGGTCTCCACGATCTCGCGCGGGGAGAGGGTCACGCGCCCGCCGCTCCGGTTGCGGCCGTCGCGGGCCCCGACCGCGACCTCGCGAGCGACCCGCTCGCTGTCGGAGACCAGCGAGCGCACGCGCTGCTGGGCCATCGAGGACTCCAGCGTCGGCAGCACCTGCAGCGCGACGGCGGCCACCGCCACGAGCGCGACGCCGACGAACGCCAGCGTCAGGCGGACCCGCAGCGACCAGCGCATCAGCGGTCAGGCATCGCGGAAGCGGTACCCGAGCCCGCGGACCGTGATCACGTACTCGGGGGCCTTCGGGTTGCGCTCGATCTTCTCGCGCAGGTGCAGCACGTGGACGTCGACGGTCCGCCGCTCGCGGTAGGCGGCGCCGCCCCAGGCGTGCTCCAGCAGCATGTCGCGCGTGAAGACCCGGCCCGGCGCGCGGGCCATCGTCACCAGCAGCTCGAACTCGAGGTGGGTCAGCTCGACCTCCTCGCCGCGGACCTCGACCCGCCGGCGGTCGGGGTCGACGCGCAGGTCGGCGATCTCGATCGGGGGCGCGGTTCCCGTGACCGCGGCCGGCAGCGCGGCGCGACGGAGCGCGGCCCGCACGCGGCTGCGCAGCTCGCGGACCGAGAACGGCTTGGTGACGTAGTCGTCGGCCCCGTTCTCGAGCCCGGCGATCCGGTCGCTCTCCTCGCCGCGAGCCGAGAGCATGATGATCGGCACCGGGCTCTTCTCCCGCAGCCGGCGGCAGACCTCGACCCCGTCCATCCCGGGCAGCATCACGTCCAGCAGCACCAGGTCGGGACGGACGCGCTCGAACTGCTCGAGCGCCTCGGTGCCGCTGGCGACGGTCACGACGTCGTGGCCGTCGCGCCGCAGCGGGAACGCGAGCAGCGTGCGGATCGACTCCTCGTCGTCGACGACGAGGATGCGGGCGGGAGCGTCCATCTGCGGCGGTGGCGGGGTGACCGGATCTGCGCCGGACCGGGGTTTCCGCGGGCCGCGACGGGCGACGAGCGGCGAGCCCGGGCGATCCGGACGCGGATTGGGCGGGAGGACAGCGTACTTCGCCCGTCCCCGCTCCCGCCCGCCCGTCGGATCGCCGGTACGCTGCGAGGCCGTGGCTCTCCGGGTCGGCATCGGCGCCCTGCTGCTGGCGGTCCTCATCGCCGCGTTCTCCCTGCAGCGGCTGCCGGGACCGCTGCAGGCCGACGTCGCGGCGGACGCCTTCGACGCCCCGGCGGCGATCCGGCTGCTCGACGACCTCGCCACCCGCTACCCGGATCGGCGCGCCGGATCGCCCGGCGACCAGGCGATCGCGAACCGGGTCCGCGAGGAGCTGCGGCGCGCGCTGCCGGCCGCGTCGATCTCGTCGCAGGAGTTCCGCAGCGACACCGCCGGCGGCGAGCGGACGCTCGAGAACGTCGCCGCCGCGCTGCCGGGCCAGCCCGGCCCCGAGATCGTCGTGATCGCCCACCGCGACGCGCTCGAGCGGGGCGCCAAGGCCGAGCTGTCGGGCACCGCCGGGCTGATCGCGCTCGCCCGCGCCGCCGGCAACGGGCGCTTCCGGCACACGATCCGGTTCGTCTCGACCTCGGGCGCCTCGGGCGGCGGGCTGAGCGGCGCGACGCGGCTCGCCCGCGATCTCGACGGTGGCCGGACCGCGGCGGTCCTGGTGCTCGGCGACCTGGCCGGCTCGCCGGGCCAGGCGCCCTACGTGGTCCCGTGGTCCAACGGCGGCCCGGCGGCGCCGGTGCGACTGGAGCGGACGGTGGTCGAGGCACTGCGGCAGGAGGGGCTGCACGCCCGCGCCGAGACCGGCCTCTGGACCCAACTGGTGCGCCGCGGCCTGCCGGCGACCGTCGGCGAGCAGGGCGAGATCAACCAGGCCGGCGTGCCATCGGTGCTGCTCTCCGCCGGGGGCACGACCCCGCCGGCCGCGACCGCCACCGTCGACCAGTCGCGGCTCTCGGCCTACGGGCGCGCCGCGCTCCGCACGCTCTACGCGCTCGACGGGACCTCCGGCGGCATCGGGCCGCAGCAGTCCGGGATCATCGTCGTCGGCCAGGAGCTGCCGGCGTGGGCGCTGCGGGTGCTGCTGCTGGCGCTGGTGGTGCCGCTGCTCGCCGGCGCCGCGATCGTCGGGATCACGCTGGCCCGCGACGGGCACCCGCTGACGGCCGGGATCGCGTGGACGGCCGGCTGCGCGGTCGGGCCGCTGGTCGCCGGCCTGCTGGCGATCGGGCTCGGGCGGATCGGGCTCGTCTGGCCCGCGGTCCCGGCGCCGTTCGCCGGCGCGGCGGTCCGGACCGGGACGGGCGCCGGGCTGGTCGTCGTGCTGCTGACGGCGATCCTGATCGCGACCGTCGTGGTGGCGCGCCCGACGCTGACGCGCAACGCGACCGGTCTCGGACGACCGACGCGGGTGACCGTCGCCGCCGGCGTCTTCACCACGTTGATGCTGGTCGAGCTGGCGCTGCTGGTCGTCGATCCGATGGCCGCGATCCTGGTGCTGCCGGCGCTGCTCGCGTGGCCCGCGGCGATCGCTCCGCTACCGATGCTGGAGCCGATCCACCGGCTGGGGCTGACGCTGCTGGGGACGCTGCTGCCGGTGGCAGCCGGCCTGACCGTGACGGCGAGCCTCGACGTGCCGTGGACGCAGGTCCCGTGGTGGCTGGTGCTGATGATCGCCGGCGGCCAGATCACCCCGGTCGGCCTGCTGCTGATGAGCCTGCTGCTGGGCTCGTTCATCGCCACCGCCCTGACGCTGGCACCGCGCCGGCGCCGGCGCGTCCCGTCCGATCGCTCGGGTGGCAGCCGGCGACCGCCCTCCGACCGCGAGGCCCGCCGCCGCGCCGCCCGCGAGGCGCGCGACGACCTGGCCGACGCCTACGCCGAGGGCGCGGCATGAGCCGGCGCCCGTCACGCGGCGCCCGCCGGCGCCTCGGCCTCGGCGGCCGCGGGCGCTACCACCACCGCGGCGACGGTCCCCCGCGGCATCCGATCAGCGTCGTCCGCGAGCTGCTCCGGGGGCTCTCGGCGGTGCTGCTGGTCGCCGGCACGATCGTGCTCGCCGACGTGGCGGCGACGCTGCTCTGGCAGGAGCCGGTCACCGCGCTGATCGCCAAGCTGCGCCAGGACGACCTCGGCAACCGGCTGGACCGGGTGCCGCTGCCGACCGCGTCGCCGGTCCAGCGCCGCGCCCTGGCCGAGATCGAGGGCGACCGGGCGCAGCTGGCGTTCCTGGCGCGGCGGTTCAAGCGCGGCCTGACGCACGGCGACCCGGCGGCGCGGATCCGGATCCGGAAGATCCACGTCAACAAGGTCGTGGTCTTCGGCACCGACCACGACGACCTGACCAAGGGCCCGGGCTTCTATCCGTCGCAGCCGCTGCCCGGCGCTCCCGGCACCGCCGCGATCGCCGGCCACCGGACGACCTACGGGGCGCCGTTCCGCCACATCGACAGGCTCCGCCGCGGCGATCGGATCGATGTCGAGATGCCCTACGGCACCTTCAGCTACCGCGTGCTCCGGCTGCGCAGCGTGACCCCGGACAGCGTCTGGGTGCTGCGGCGCCGACCGTACGACCAGCTGATCCTGTCGGCCTGCGATCCGCCGTTCAGCGCCGCCCGGCGCCTGATCGCCTTCGCCAGGCTCGAGCGGGCCACGGTCCGGCGGGCGCGCGGGGCGGCCTGAGAGGCGGGCGCGGGCGGGGGCGGGGTGCGGCGGCGCGGGGTGCCGCGGACATCGGCAGGTCGGCGGACGAGGTCCCACGATCAGCGTCGAAGGGCGGGGGCGATCGTGGGATCTCGTGCGCGGTTGCCCGTGCCGACTGCCCGCCCGCCGGCCCGATCGTTGCTCAGGCCCGGTGCTCGAAGCCGGCCCAGCCGAGCGGACGGCCGTCGCGCTCCAGCACGACGCCCGGCGCGGCGTCGTCGCCGGCCGCCTCGGCCACCTCGCCGATCCAGGTCACCCCGGCGCGTGCGATCGCGCCCGCCCGCTCCGGCGGAGCCGTCACCAGCAGCTCGAAGTCCTCGCCGCCGGCCGCCGCCAGCTGGGCGGGGTCGCGACCGACGGCGGCGGCGACCGCGTCGACGCCCAGCTGCCGCGGAAGCCGGTCGACGTCGATCCGCAGTCGCAGGCCCGATGCCCGGCCGACGTGGCCGGCGTCCGTCGCGACCCCGTCGGAGAGGTCGATCGCGGCGTGCGCGCCGAGCCGCAGCAGCCGCTGGCCGAGCGCCAGCCGCGGCTCGGGCCGCAGGTAGCGGTCCAGCAGGGCGGCGCGGACGTTCGGGGTCAGCGTCGCGGTCCGGGCGCGCGGGTCGACGAGCAGCGCCAGCCCGGCCGCGCTGCCGCCCAGCTGGCCGGTGACCCCGACGCGATCACCGGCGCGGGCCGCGTCCCGGCGCAGCAGCGCGTGCTCGTCGTCCGCCCAGCCGACGACGGTCACCGTCACGACCAGGGCGGGGCCCGAGCTGACGTCGCCGCCGGCGATCGTGGTACCGGTCGCCGCGGCCAGGCGCTCCATCGCCTCGACCAGCGCGATCACGTGGCCGTCGTCCCAGCTGGTCGGCAGCGTCAGGGCGACGTAGGCCTCGCCGGCGGGGACGCCCATCGCGGCGAGGTCCGAGAGCGCGGTCGCCAGCGCCCGGTGGCCGACGACGTCGGGCGTGACGTGCGGGTCGTCGGCCGGCAGGTGGACGCCGAGCACGGTGGTGTCGGTGCTGGTGACGGCCACGGCGCCCGCGCGCACCACCGCCGCGTCGTCGCCGGGCCCGATCAGCAGGCGGTCGTCGCGCGTCCGCAGGCCGGCGACGAAACGGGAGATGAGGTCGCGCTCGGCCACGGCGCCAAGCATGGCGGCGCGGGTGGACGCGCGGGGCGCGATCCGTTGCAGGACGTACCCGGCAGGGGCCAACGTCCCCTACCCGGCAGGCCCTCCGGCCCCGCGAACCGTTGACCCCCGCCGGCGGCGGCGATCGGTTCACGCCCCCTCCGAGAACCGGGCTGCGCCACGTTCACCCCTCCCGAATCAGCCCGACCCGGGCGCGGCAGCCGCGCCGCGGGTGGATGCGAGGCGTTCGTGGGCCGAGCAGGTCGGTGCGGACGAGCGAGGGCCGTGCGCCGTCCGATCGACCGCTAACGCCCGCCCGGGAACCCGGGACGCCGCCGGCGAGATACCGATGACACCCGCCCGAAGATCGCCGTCTCGCAGACCGCCCGAGCACGAGACAACGATCCGCCGCCCCACCGACGCCCGATCGTCCCCTCACCCCCAAGCCACCCCCGAGAAGACGATCCGCCGGCCACCCGCGGGTGGATGCCTGGCGTTCGTGGACCGAGGAGGTCGCCGCCGG
>NZ_AGUD01000265.1 GCF_000240225.1 Patulibacter medicamentivorans | reverse complement strand
CTGCCGGCGACGCTGGACGCCGCCGCGCCGGCGGTGCGGGCGCTCGAGACGACGCTCGCCAACGGCGACGTCGCGCGGCTGAGCGGCGCGCTGCGGCCGGCGGCGACCAGCCTCGCCGCGACCGTTCCGCCGCTCGCCGACGTGCTCGGCCGCCTGCGGCCCGTCAGCAGGTGCCTGCAGCGGGTCGTCGCGCCCGCGTTGCTGACCCCGATCGACGACGGACCGCTGTCGGCCGGCGTCGCCCCCTACCGCGAGCTGCTGTCGGCGGGCGTCGGGCTGGCATCCGCGGGCCAGGCCTTCGACGGGCTCGGCCAGACGATCCGCTACAACCTCGGCGTCGGCAACCAGCTGATCACGCTGGACCAGGGCACGCCGGCCGAGGCGCAGACCCGCGCCGAGCGGCCGCTGCTCGGCTCGCGCCCGGCGCCGCCGGCCCGCCGTCCGCCGCTGCGCGACGACGTCGCGTGCGAGACCCAGGCTCCACAGCCGCTGGCCGCCGATCCGATCCCGTTCCGGGCCGCCCAGCGGCGCGCGCCGATCGATCGCTACGCCGCGCGCCGCGCCGCGGTGCGGATCGCCCGGTCGATCGAGGGGGCGGGGCGATGAGGCGCACGCTGCGCGAGCACCGCTTCCCGGTGTTGGTGATCGCGACGATGGTGGCCCTGGCCCTGGTGACGACCGGCTACCTGCTCGTCCACCAGCGCTTCCCGCTGCCGTGGAGCGACGTCTACGACGTCGAGCTGGAGCTCGGCTCGGCCCAGGCGGTCGTCCCGGGCCAGGGCCAGATGGTGTCGGTCTCGGGCGTCGTCGTCGGCGAGATCTCGGGCGTCCGGCGCGAGGCTGGCCGGGCGATCCTGCGGTTGCGGCTGCGACGCGACGAGCTGCCGGTCGTCCACCGCGACGCCCGCGCCACGCTCCGGCCCCGCACCGGGCTGCAGGACATGACCGTCGAGCTCGACCCGGGCCGTCCGGGTGCCGGCCGCCTGCCCGACGGCGGGCGGATCCCGGCGTCGCAGACGACCTCCCAGGTCCAGCTCGACGAGGTCGCCGCGACGCTCGACGCCGACACCCGCGCGTACCTGCAGCTCGCTCTGCGGGCGACCGGCGAGGCGCTCGGTCCCGACCGCGGGCGTCAGCTCCGGCGGCTGCTCGAGCTGGGCGCGCCGACGGCGCGCTCGACCGATCGCGCGCTGGCGGCGATCGCTCGCCAGCATGCCCGCGTGCGCCAGCTCGTCACGCGCATGCGGCGCGTGTCGGAGACGCTCGGCCGCCACGACCGCGAGGTCGCCGCCACGATCTCGGCCGCCGCCGACGTCTTCGCCGCGATCGACCGTCGCAGCGACCGGCTGCGGGGCGCGGTCGACGAGCTGCCGGCCACGCTCGTGGCGCTTCGCCGGTCGGTCGGCGACACGGCCGACCTCGCCGAGGTCCTCGTCCCCGCGGCCGAGCGCACGCGCCCCGCGCTGCGACGCCTGACCGCGGCGCTGCCCGACGCGAACCGGCTGCTGGCCGACCTGCCCGCGACGCTGCGGCCGCTGGCCCCGGCGGCCGCGGCGGCCGTGCCCGTGGCGGAGCGGGTCGACGTCGCGCTGACGTGGCTGCGGCCGATGCTGCCGCAGCTGCGCGCCACGCTCGGCGTCGCGACGTCGCTCGCAAACCTGGTGGGCTACGACCCGCCCGGCGACGAGCGCGGGTTCAGCTTCTGGCTGGCGTGGTTCGCCCATAACGCGAACTCGATGCTGTCGACCGAGGACGCTCACGGCGCGGCCTGGCGCGGTCAGCTGCTGATCACCTGCGGCACGCTGACCGGCCTCGACGGCGTTCGCCAGGTCGAGGATCTGCTGGAGACCCTGGGGGTGTGCCGATGAGGGCCAAGCGCTCGCTCGCGCCGATCGTCGTGATGGTGGGCTTCGCCCTCTCGTGCGTCGGGCTGCTGCTGTTCCTGTGGAGCAGTTTCGGCGGCCCGGTGCCGCTGCGGCCGCAGGCCTACGTGGTCCACGCGTCGTTCGCGCAGGGATCGCAGCTGGCGAGCTACGCCGACGTGCGGATCAGCGGCGTCAGCGTCGGCAAGGTCCGGTCGGTCGAGCGTCGCGGCGGACTCGCCCGCGTGCGGATCGAGATCGAGCCGCGCTACGCGCCGTTGCCCCGGTCGACCCGCGCCGCGCTGCGCAGCAAGACGCTCGTCGGCGAGGCCTTCGTCGCGCTCTCGTTCGGGGATCGCCGCGGGCCGCAGATCCCCGACGGCGGCGCGATCGCGACCGGGCAGGTGCAACGGACCGTCGAGATCGACGGGATCCTCGACGCCTTCGACGCACCGACGCGCCGCCACGTCCGCCGGATGATGACCGCCCTCGGCCGGGATCTCCGCGGCCGCGGCCGGGACCTCAACGGCGCGCTCGCGCGGCTGCCGGCGACGGTGCAGCGCAGCTCCACGCTGCTCGGCGTGCTCGACCAGCGCCAGACGGCGGTGCGCTCGCTGACCCGCGACGCGTCGACGACCTTCGACGCCGCCGGCCGCGATGCTGGCGCGCTGCAGGCCCTCGTCCGGCGCGCTCGCTCGACGTTCGGGGTCCTCGCCGACGAGCAGCGGTCGCTCGAGCGCGCGGTCGAGCTGCTGCCGGCGACGTTGCGCACGACCCGCGCGGTGATGCAGGACGCCGACCGGCTCGGCGACGACCTGGCGGTCGCGGTGCCGGCGCTCCGGCCCGCCGTCCGGCAGCTGCCGGAGGCGCTCGACGAGCTGGCCCGCTTCGCCCCCGTGCTCCGCGACGTGCTGCGAGCGGCCGGGCCGCTCGTGACCGCGGCCGACACGGGGATTCCCGCGCTCGATCGCCTGCTCGCCGAGGTCCCGTCCGCGATGGCCCAGATCGCCCCGGCGCTCGCC
The DNA here is from genome assembly GCF_000240225.1 of Patulibacter medicamentivorans. Classification (GTDB taxonomy): domain Bacteria; phylum Actinomycetota; class Thermoleophilia; order Solirubrobacterales; family Solirubrobacteraceae; genus Patulibacter; species Patulibacter medicamentivorans. Next base: position 1,310 of record NZ_AGUD01000265.1, on the reverse strand, counting down.
GATGCGATCCCCGCCGTCGACTACCTCTGGGACTACCGCCGCGACGTGGCCTCGACCTTCACCGCCGGCGCCGCCGCCGGGGCCAGCCGGTCGCGCGGACCGCGCGGGCAGCTCTTCAACATGGCCCGCGTCACGACGGTCCTCAACAGCGACATCCTCGGCGGCTGGCGGGAGCGCTCAGCGGCGAACCGCGGCACCGCCTACCCGCACCCGGAGAACATGCGCGATCTCGACCGCGGCCTCGCCGCCTGGTCGTGCGCCAACGCGTCGCGGCCACCGACCCTGCTCTCGGTCCTCGACGTGACCGGGATCCAGCCGTGCCGCGAGCAGGGGCCACGGCGGTTCGGCGACCGGTTGTCGATGTTCCCGAGCATGCGGCCGGCGACGCCGCCGGCGAGCCGGTCGCGACCGCGGGGATGAGGCTCCCTGCCGCCCCGTCTGCCTGCCTGCCCGCGCGGCGGCCCCGGGGCGATTCGCCGTACCGCCGCCTCAGGGACCGCTGTGGCGGCGCAGGAAGTCCGCCAGCCCGATCAGGGCCTCGTCGGCGCGGCGCAGCAGGCCCGCCGCCAGGTGGAAGACGTGCCACAGGTCGTCGTCGTGCCGGTGCTCCACCGCGACTCCGTGGTCGCGCAGCGCGTCGACCAGCCGGCGGGCGTCGGGCGCGAGCGGATCGAGCCCAGCGCTGTGGACGAGCGTCGGCGGCAGGCCGTCGAGCGCGCCGCGCGCCGGCGAGGCGGTCGGTCGCCGGGGATCCGCGCCGGCGAGGTAGGCGGCCGCCCACCCGCGCAGGCCGTCGCGGGTCAGGAGCGGCTCGCGCGGGTCGACGGCCCGGGTTCCGTCGACGTCGGCCAGCAGGTCGACCCACGGGCAGATCAGGGCGACGGCGGCGGGAGCGTCCCGCTTCTCCGCCACCGCGGCCTGCGCGGCGGCGAGGGCCAGCCCGCCGCCGGCCGAGTCCCCGACCACCGCGACCGGGCCGCCGGGACCGGATCGCAGGCCGCGGAGCACCGCGGAGACGTCGTCGAGCGCCTCCGGATGCGGGTGCTCCGGGGCCAGGCGGTAGTCCGGCAAGACCACCTCGGCCTCGGTCAGCGTCGACAGGCGCACCGCGAGGCCGCGGTGCGAGCGCGGGCTGCCGATCACGTACCCGCCGCCGTGCAGGTAGACGATCGTGCGGGTCGCGCGCACCCCGCGGCCGACGACGCGGTCGCAGGCCACCGACCCGATCGACGCGCGCGCGATCCGCGCGCCGCGCGGCACCGGCAGGGCGGCCGTCACCACCGCGGCCCGCCGGCGCTGGCGGGCCGCGG
>NZ_AGUD01000266.1 GCF_000240225.1 Patulibacter medicamentivorans | reverse complement strand
CCGCCTGGGCCGCCGAGGCCGCCGAGGCCGCCGAGGCCGCCGAGGCCGCCGAGGCCGCCGAGGCCGCCGAGGCCGCCGGTCGTGCAGCTGCGCGACGGGCGGCCCGTGAGCACGTGACCAAGAAGCTGGCGCCGTTGGTCGAGCGCCGCCACACCGAGGCAGTGGCCTTCCTCGAGCAGCTCTGCGCGATCCAGGCCGACGGCGAGGACGCCTCCGGGAGCGCAATGGAGGCGGCCCGTGCCTAGCAACCCGTCGGCTGCCGCGCTGCGGCCGCTCACCCTCGACCTGCTGATCGCTGCGCGCACGTCAGGTCTCGCGCGCATGGTCGCGACGACGACGATCGACGGCCGTCACGTCGAGGTCACCATCCAGCGCACCCAGGCCGACGCGCGCGACGACGACCTCGAGCCCGCCGTTGAGGAGGACGTGCTGGTCAGGGCCGGCACACGATCCCGCCTGGCGACCGTGATCGCCGGCCCGGCCGACTGGATCGAGGCCGCGGAGTCCGGCCGTGGGTGACCGGACCGGGATCCAGTGGACCGACGCGACGTGGAACCCCGTGACGGGGTGCTCCAAGGTCTCGCCCGGCTGCGCCAACTGCTACGCCGAGACCGTCGCGAAGCGGTTCCCTGAGAAGTTCACCGACGACGGTACGTTCCGTCCCTGGACGCCCGAGAACACGGGCCACAACGTGCTGCTGCACCCCGACCGGCTCGACCAGCCGCTGCGCTGGACGCGACCGCGGATGGTGTTCGTGAACTCGATGTCGGATCTCTTCCACGACGACGTCCCGGCCGAGTTCATCGCCGAGGTCTTCGCGGTCATGGCTGCGGCGCCGACCCACACCTTCCAGCTGTTGACCAAACGCCCGGAGCGGATGCAGGCCGTCGTCGGCAGCCCGCTGTTCCGCAACGTCGTCGAGGCGAAGCTCGCGGCGCTCATCCGCGGCGGCGCCGCGGCCCCGCCCGACTACCTCGCCGGTACCTGGCCCCTCCTGAACGTCTGGCTCGGCGTGTCGATCGAGAACCGTCGCTACGTGGACCGCGCCGACGTCCTGCGCGCCACGCCGGCGGACGTGCGATTCATCAGCGCCGAGCCGCTGATCGGTCCCGTGGTCTACGACCGCTGGACCGGCGACCCCGGCCACCAGGTCCACGGGTCGTGGCTCGACGTCTACGACGGGCCGCAGCTCGACCTCACGAACATCGACTGGCTGATCGTCGGCGGCGAGAGCGGCCCCGATGCCCGAACGATGGACCTCGCCTGGGTGCGTGCCCTCCGCGACGCCTGTGCCGCGTCCGGCACGGCGTTCTTCATGAAGCAGCTGGGCACCCGGCTGGCGGCCGGACTGGCCAGCAGGAAGGGCGACGATCCCGACGAGTGGCCGGAGGACATCCGGGTCCGACAGATGCCGGACCTCTACCGGCAGCGCTGGATGCTCGGCCCGACCCAGGCCGGGCCGTCGTGATCTTCCGTCCGACCCTGGCCGCCGCCGTGATGGCGGGCGAGAAGACGGTCACGCGCCGCGTCGCGAACCAGCGGCCGCGGTCGCCCTGGTACGCCGGAGCACGGTCGCTGGTCGGCCGTCGGGTGGCCGTGCAGCCCGGCCGCGGCCAGCACGCCATCGGGACGGTCGAGGTCATCGAACATTTCCTGGGCGGCCTCGGCCATCTCGACGCGGCGGAGGCGCGCGCCGAGGGCTTCGCGTCGGTCGCCGAGTTCGAGGCGACGTTCGCCGCCCTGAACGGCACCTACGACCCTCACGTCTTGGTCTGGGTCGTCCGGTTCACCGATCCCCAGCCGGTCGCTCGTGGCTGAGCCGACGATCATCGACGCGACCGACACGCTGCCGCCGGGCTGGCTGGACGGCCGGTCCTGGGCCGCCGGGCCCGAGGTCGCGATCAGCTACCGGGACCCCGCCGCCGGGCCCGCCCGGGCGCCGGGCGACGTCGACGCGCTGCTGTGGGGCGGGTCGCTCGACGACGGGACGGTCATCGCCCAGATCACCTGGGGGACCGGGTCGATCTCCGCCCGCTGGCGGCCCGCCACCGGCTACCGGTGCGAGGAGACGATCAGCGGGTCCGCGGCGCCGAGCGGGCACCGAGCCGACATCAACCAGACGTGGAGCGCGTTCCTGCGCATCAACGCCGAGGCCGACCAGCGCGTCCGTGAGGAGTTCCGTCGCCGGGGGTGGCCGTACCCGTGACCACGCCCGCGTCGATCGAGCTGGTCTGCGTCGTATGCGACGCGACCTGGACCGTCAGGCGGAGCGGGGGCCGGTACCCGACGAAGTGCCCGCCGTGCACGAAGCGGAAGTGGCGGAACCAGCCGTGCGAGGAGTGCGGTCGCCGCCGGCTCGTGGCGGGCCGCCGGCAGCTGGGCCCGTGGTGCACGGCCTGCTCCCCCCGCAAGGCCCAGCTCGATGCAGCACAGGCCCGCCAAGACGCCCTGCGCGCGCGCTGCGCCGAGCTGGGCGTCGAACTGCGCACCACCGACACCGGCCGGCCCTACGTCGTCATGCCCGACGGCTGGCGGGCCTACATCGATACCGACCTGGACTGGCGGCTCGTCGCCCACGACCTGCGCCAGACCACCAACGAGGAACACCCGATGCCCCACACCACCACCAAGGAGACGACGCGCCGTGCCTAACACCCCCACGCCGAGCTGGGCCGACCTGCCGCGAGCGACGCAAGTCATCCTCGCTTACCTCGAAGACGCCGGGCACGACGAGCAGGACGTGATCCCACTCCAGCTCGCGATGGAGCTGCGCCGCCAGGGCCTCGACCTCCGCGACGGCCAGCTCCGCAACCTCCGCGACCTCGGCCTGCTCGACCTCGTCGGCGAGCCCGGCGGCCTGACGCACGTCGTGCTGACCAACGCCGGCCAGACCACCTGCGCTGGCCGCTTCCACGCCGCGGACCACATCCCGACTCGCGAGGAAGGACCGGAAACGGACCGGAAAACCCCTCCCGCTGAGCCCTCCGGCGGGGCCGTCAAGGCCGCGAACGCCGATGGGGACTGCGAAGCCCTCTGCCGGACTCGAACCGGCGACCCCTTCCTTACCATGGAAGTGCTCTACCAACTGAGCTAAGAGGGCGGGAGTCGGAAGAGTAGCGGGCCGGGGCGGGGTACGCAGGCTCGGGTTCGCCGGGCGGGTCGCGGACGGCTTCGCGGCGTGTGCCGCAGCGCACCCACGGAGCGTGGATCTTTTCTTATGATGGGATCATCATGATTCGAAGTCTCTTCTCCGTCATCGGCAGTGGGTTCCTCGAGCTGGGCCGCCTCGGCAGCGCCCCCGCCGGCCCGCAGCGCCGCAACCAGCGCGCCGAGGGCGCCGTCGAGCAGCACCCGCAGCCGCCGCGCCCGATCGGCTGATCCGCCGAGCCGCCGGTCAGGCCGGAGCGCCGTCGCGCTCGACGCGGTCGCGCAGCTCCGCCACCGCCGTCCGCAGCGCCCGCTCGGCCACCGTCCGCGCCACCCGGCCGGGCACCGGGAACCCCAGGTCGACCCCGACCTCGTAGGTCGCCAGCGTCGTCCCGTCGCCGCGCTCCTCGAACCGGTACTCGCCGTCGATCGAGCGCAGGTCGCCCTCGACGTACTCCCACCAGATCCGCCGCGGCGGGTCGTAGTGGTAGCGCAGGACGTAGCGCGCGCTGCGGATCTTCAGGTCGAGCTCGGTCTCGACCAGGCTGCCGCGGCCCTCGGCGTCCCGCTCGAGGACCTCGCAGCGGCGGACCGCCCCCTGCCAGGCGCTGTAGCGCTCGAAGTCCAGCAGCACCTCGAAGCACGCCCGGGCGTCGCCGCGGATGACCTCGCTGTGGCTTCCCCGGTGCACCCGCGGACCGTATCCGACCGCCGCCCGACCGGGTACCGTCCCGGCCATCATCCGGGAGGGACGCACGTGGGACGCTTGAAGGGCACTGCCAGCGCCGAGCTCGACGCACCGGTCGAACGCGTCTGGGAGGTGATCTCCGAGATCGCCGCGATCGGCGAGTGGCAGGGCACGATGGACGGCGTCCAGGTGCTCGAGCGCGACGGCGACGGCCGGGCCGCCACGGCCAGGATCGAGATCGACGCCAAGATCCGCGTGCTGAAGTCGACCGTCCGCTTCGCCCACGAGCCGCCGACCCGGCTCAGCTGGCGCCAGCAGTCCGGCGACTTCGCCTCGATGGAGGGCTCGTGGACGCTGGAGGACCTCGGCGGCGGCCGTACCCGCGCCACCTACGCGCTCGACATCGACCCCGGCTTCGGGCTCGGGATGTTCCTGCGCGGCGACGTCGAGCAGAAGCTCCGCGAGCGGCTGGTCACCCGCCGCCCCGAGGAGCTGCGGGCGCGGCTCGCCGCCACCGCCTGACCGCGACCGTCACGTTCCGGTCGCCCACCGTCCGGAACGCCACGTCGCCCCGCGCCGCCCGCGGCCCCACCCGCCCCCTACCCCGCGCCGTTGCCCGCGGCCACCGCCAGCGCCTTCAGCGCCTCCAGCTCCTCCTCCATCCCCGCCGCCACCAGCTCGGGGTCGGGCACCTGGTCCCGGTCGACGACGATCCCGGCGTCGATCCGCCCCAGGTAGCTCATCACCGTGATGTTCATCCCGACGCCGTGGGTCACCGGCGAGACGGGGACCAGGCTCTCGATCCGCGCCCCGGCGCAGTACAGCGGCACCTGCGGTCCCGGGACGTTCGAGACGATCAGGTTCATCGGCGGGCGCACCCCCGGGCGGCCGGCGATCCCGAGCGTGATCTTCGTCGCCTGGGCGAAGAGCGCCGGCGGCAGGAAGCGAGTCGCGTCGATCAGCGCGTCGGCCGGCACCGCCTCGTGGCGCTGCTTGGCGGTCATCATCGCCGCCCGCGCCGCGGCCAGCCGCTCGTCCGACTCACGCAGGTTGGTCGGCAGCGGCACGACCATCCCGCCGACCCGGTTGCCGAAGGTGCCGTACTGCTCGGGCGTCCGCACCGACACCGGCACCAGCGCCAGCAGCGGCTCGTCCGGCAGCGCCTCGTGCTCCAGCAGCCAGCGCCGGACGCCGCCGGCCGCGATCGCCATGATCACGTCGTTGACGGTCGTCCCGAGCGCCGTCTTGACCGCCTTGACCTCGCCCAGGTCGAGCCGCACGTGGGCCATCCGCAGGTGGCCGGAGAGCCGGTTGCTGAACGGCACCTGTGGCGCCGACCCCGACGGCGGCTCCAGCAGCGGCCGGTCGTCCCCGGTCAGCGGCCGCGCGATCGCGCGCGCCATCCGGCCGGCCGTCCGCAGGCCCGGGATCCACCCCGACCCCGGGATCGCCCCGGCGTTGACCACCAGCCGCGGCAGCGCCGTCGCCTGCTTGCGCGCTCGCTTCGGGGCCGCGGCGATCGTCCGCAGCAGCATCTCGACCGGGCTCGGCGGGTGCTCGAGCTCGGACCCGGTCGGGGCCTCGACCTCGCGGCCCTCCGGCGAGAGGTCGAACATCGCCCCCAGGATCTCGGCCCCGGAGACCCCGTCGACGAGGGCGTGGTGGACCTTCGAGAAGAGCGCGCAGCGGCCGTCGGCGAGCCCCTGCACCAGGTACAGCTCCCAGAGTGGCCGCTGGCGGTCGAGCGGCTGAGAGAACAGCCGGCCGATCAGGGTCGCGACCTCGTCGTCGCCGCCCGGCGCCGGGACGGCCGTCTCGCGCACGTGGTAGCCCAGGTCGAACTCCGGGTCCGTCGCCCAGTAGCCGTGGTCGAGGCCGAGCGGGACGCCGACCAGCTTCCACCGGAACGGCGGCAGCAGCGGCATCCGGCTGTGCATCATGTCGCGCAGCGCGTCGATCGTCAGCCGACCGCCCGGCGCGTCGCTGGGGTCGAGCACCACGTACGCCGAGACGTGGCCGACGGTCCGATCGCCCTCGTGGGCGAGGAACAGCGCGTCCAGGCTGGTGAGCTGCCGCATCGGGTCCTCTCTCCTCGTGTCGCCCGACCCTATCCGCCCGGTGGGACCCGCGGGGCGCCTGCGAGGGCTCGCGCCGGGGACGTCCGTGGGCTAGCTTTCCGCGCGACCGACGACGGAGGACGACGTGGCACTGAGTGGTGAGGCGAGCGCCGAGATCGAGGCGCCGATCGAGCAGGTCTGGCCGTTGATCGAGGACATCTCGACGATCGTCGACTGGCAGGGCGGGGTCCAGTCGATCGAGATCCTCGAGCGCGACGGCGACGGGCGGCCGGTGCTGTGCGAGATCGTCAGCGACGCCAAGGTCAAGTCGATCAAGACCCGCGTGCGGTTCACGCACCAGCCGCCGACCCGGCTCTCCTGGATCCAGGAGAAGGGCGACGTCAAGGCGCTGACCGGCTTCTGGGCCCTGGACGACCTCGGCGAGGGCCGGACCCGCGCGACCTACGCGGTCGAGGTCGACCCCGGCCGCGTGCTCGGGATGCTCGTCAAGGGGCCGGTCGAGGGCGTCGTCCGCTCGATCCTGGTCGGCAGCCGGCCGGCCGAGCTGAAGCGGCTGGCCGAGGGCGGCTGACCGCTGCGGGGCGCGGCGCCGCCCGGCGACGCCGCGCCGCCGTCCGGGATCAGCCGCCCTGGCCGGTCCCGACGAGGTCGATGATGAAGACGAGGGTGTCGCCCGGCTTGACCTTGCCGTCGGGCGTGCCCTGGTCGGCGTAGCCGAGGGCCGCCGGGACGACGAGCACGCGGCGACCGCCGACCTTCATCCCCGGGACGCCCTTGATCCAGCCCTCGATCAGGCCGCCCTCGACGAGCGGGAAGGCCGCCGGCTGGCCGCCGTCCCACGAGGACTCGACCTTCTTGCCGCCCCAGACGGCCAGCGTGTACTGGACCTGGACGTTGTCGCCGAGCTTGGCCGCCGGGCCGTCGCCGACGACGACGTCCTTGGCCTCCAGCTCCTTCGGCGGGGTGCCGGACGTGACCGGGACCTTCGGCGCCTTCGTGACGTCGTCGCCGACCTCGCCGGCGATCTTGTCGGCCGCCGCCCCGCTGGCGACCGACGGCGCGGCCGCCTCGGTGGTCGTCGAGGCGGTCTGCTCCGTCGAGGCGCTGCCGTCGCTCTTGGCGTCCTTCGACGTGCGCTCGTCGCCGCAGCCGGCGGCGATCAGGGCGAGCGCGACCAGGGGCACGGGAAGCAGATGGCGTCCGATCATGCGGGGCAGCGTAGTCCAGCCGCCGCGGCGGCGGGGCCAGGGGCGGACGAGCGGACGGCCGCCGGCGTCCCGGCCGGCCGCCGTTCGCAGACGCGCGCGTCCCCCTCAGGCCGCCGCCGCGTCGACCGTCGTCAGCCGCTCGTAGGCCCGGCGGTCGCGGCGCCGGATCCGCAGCGCCAGCAGCACGCCGGCCACGAAGACGATCGGCAGCGGGACGATCAGCAGCACGTTGGCGGTCGTGCCCGCGGCGGTCAGCAGGTCGAAGTTCTTGACGATCAGGACGCAGGTCGCGGCCAGCGCGAGCGCCGCCAGCCCCGGCGCGACCAGCCGCTGGACGACGGTCGCGTCGCGGCGGTCGCGGCGGAAGAACCCGACCACCGCGACCGAGCAGAGCGCCTGGAGCGCGATCACGCCCGGGATCCCGGTCCCGTTCGTCCACAGGAAGGTCGCATGTAGGGGTCGGCGCCGAGGATCGTGAAGATCGCGATCACCGCCAGCGCGCAGGCGGTCTGGGTCAGGCTGGCGACGCCGGGGGCGCCGCTCATCGCCGTGAGGCCGACGGCGAAGACCGCCATCACGATCCCCGCGACCAGGCCCCGATCGCGCCGTCCTCCTCCGTGCGCCGGTGGCGCGGTCCTCAGCCCCGGTCCCGGTGGACGACCTCGCCGTCGACGACGGTCAGCCGGATCGGCAGCTCGGGCAGCTCGTCGGCCGGCGTCCGGACCGGGTCGTCGGCGAAGCCGCTGAGGTCGGCGACGAAGCCGGGCGCGATCCGCCCCTGACGCGCCTGCTCGCCGACCGTCGCGGCGGCCCAGTCGCTGTAGCCGCGCAGCGCCTCGAGGCCGTCCAGCGCCTGGTCGGGCTCGAAGACCGGCGCGTCGCGCTGGCCCGGCGTCCGCCGCAGTCGCGCCCAGGCCATCCCCAGCCGCGGGTCCTCCTGGGCCACGGGCCAGTCGGAGCCGAGCGCCAGCCGGGCCCCGGCGTCGAGCACGTCGCGGGTCCGGAAGGCGCGTCCCGCGCGCTCGGGGCCGAGCCGCGTCGCCCACGAGTCCGAGCCGTCGCCCGCCCGCCACTGCATGTGCAGCGGCTGCATCGAGGCGACGACGTCCTCGGCGGCCAGCCGCGCGAGGTCGTGGTCGGTCAGCGTCTCGAGGTGCTCGATCCGGTGCGGCGCGCCGTTCTCGGGCCGTGCGGCCGCGTCGCGATAGGCGTCGAGCGCCGCGGCGACCGCGCGGTCGCCGCAGGCGTGGGTCACGCACTGGAAGCCGGCGCGGGCGAAGCGGGCCACGACCTCGGCGTAGCGCGCCGGATCGGGCCAGAACGGCGCCCGGCCGCCGCCGAGGGCGTCCGGCTCGTAGAGCCAGGCGGTGCCGGAGTCGACCACGCCGTCGGCGAACAGCTTCGCGACACCGCCACGCCAGCGGCGACCGCGCTCGTGCAGCAGCGGCAGCTGCTCGGCGATCCGCTCGTCGCTGACGTCGGGCGTCTGCCAGAGCGGCACGACCAGCCGCAGCGGCAGTTCGCCGGCCGCCTCCAGCTCGCGCAGGATCGCGAACGTCTCGGGCGAGCCGTCCATCACGTGGCCGCCGGTCAGGCCGAGGCCGGCCAGCCGCCGCAGCGTCGCCGCGACCTGCCGGCGGTAGGCGGCCGGGGTCGGCGCCGGGGCCGCCTCGAGGACCGCGCCATAGGCGCTCATCTCGCGCAGCTCGCCGGTCGGCGCGCCGTCGCGGCAGACGACCTCGGAGGCGTCCTCGAACGCGACCGGACCGTCGATCCCCGCCAGCCGCAGGGCGGCCGGGCTGGCCAGCGCGGTGTGGATGTCGAAGAAGAGCAGCAGCGTCGGAGCGCCGGCGATCGCGTCCTCGATCGCGGCCGCCTCGATCGGCCGCCCGGCGAAGGCGGCGTAGTCCAGGCCCCAGCCCCGGATCCAGGCGCCGTCGCCGACCCGCCGCCGCTCGGCGGCGAGCGCGTCGCGGACGGCATCGAGGTCCTTGAGCCCGCGGAGGTCGACCCCGACGGCCAGCTCCGAGCCCCAGATCGGGTGCAGGTGGGAGTCGACCAGGCCCGGGACGATCGAGAGGCCGGAGCCGTCGACGACGGTCGTCGTGGCGTCGCAGGACTCGCGAACCTCGGCGTCGTCGCCGACCGCGACGATCACGCCGTCGCGGATCGCGATCGCGCTGGCGGTCGGGCGCGCCGGGTCGAGCGTCCGCACGGCCGCCCCGAGGACGGCGAGGTCGGCGGTCGTCGTGGTGGGCGTCTTCGCCATGGGCGCACGATAGACCAAAACGTTTTGGTCATGGGATTTCCTTTCGCTCGCCGCCCTTGCGCCCTCCGGGGACGGGCGGCGACCGAGCGTCCAGGATACGGCGCACGCAGCCCGTCGTCCCCGCTGCCCGGCCGTCGAGTAGCGTCTCGGCGATGTCCGAACGTCGGGTCACGATCCGGGACGTCGCCGCCGCCGCCGGGGTCTCGGTGACGACGGTGTCGCACGCGCTCAACGGCAAGGGCAGCGTCGATCCGGCCACGCGCGAGCGCGTGATCGCCGCCGCCGGCGACCTCGGATACCGCGCGAGCCGTGCCGCCCGCGCCCTGCGCTCGGGCCGGACCGGCGTGATCGCGATGCTGCTGCCGGCGCCCGACACGCTCGACGCCGAGCGCGAGATGCTCAGCCTCGACTACTACATGCAGCTGGCGATGGCCGCCGCCGGCGCCGCCTTCGAGCGCCACCACCCGCTGCTGCTGACGCCGCCGCTGAAGACCGTCGCCGAGCTGCGCGAGCTCGGCGTCGACGGCGGGATCCTCTGCGACCCGGGTCGCGCGGACCCGCGGCTGGCGCTGTTCGAGGAGCTCGGCCTGCCGGTCGTGACGATCGAGCGCGACCTCGGCCGGCCCGAGCACCGCTGGTACGTCCGCGGCGACAACGAGGCCAACACCCACGAGCTGCTCGACCACCTGGCCGACGCCGGGGCGACGCGGGTGGCGATGCTCGCCGCCGAGTCCGACTGGGCCTGGTCGGCGGAGTCCGAGCAGGCCTACCGCGCCTGGTGCGCCAGCCGCGGGCAGGAGCCGATCGTCGAGGTCACGGGCCTGCATCAGCTGGAGGCTTCGGCCTACGAGAGCGGCGGGCGGCTGCTCGATCGCCCGCAGCGCCCGGACGCGATCTTCGCGCTCGCCGAGAGCTACGCCACCGGCGTCGTGCGGGCGGCGCGCGACCGCGGGCTCGAGGTCCCGCGCGACCTGCTCGTGGCCAGCGGCATCGACAGCCAGCAGACCCGCGAGGCGACCCCGCCGATCACCACGATCGACCTGCTGCCCCAGGATCAGGGCGCCGCGGCCGCGCGGCTGCTGGTCGAGCGGCTCGAGGGCGCCGAGCCGGCGGCCCCGGTGGTCGTCCCGGCGGCGCTGCGGATTCGCGCCAGCACGCAGCCCTGAGCCACGGCCGCCGGCTCAGCCGTCGGCGACCGGCGGGTCGACCAGCTGCGCCGTCAGCCGCTCCAGCGCCGCGTCGGGGTCGCTGCAGAGGCCGATGTGGACCGGCGAGGGCTGGACGATCGTGCTCGACGGCGCGGCGATCCAGCCGAACCGGTCGGAGCGGTCCATCGCGGCGATCGCGCCCGCGGCCGGGTCCCCCTCGGCGACGCGGACGATCCCGTCCAGGTGCTCCTGCAGCGCGTCGAGGTCGAGCCCCGGGTCGAGCGCCGCCAGCCGCGCGCGGTCGACCCGGATCCGCACGCCGAGGAACGCCCGGCGACGGCAGTGCAGGACGACGCCGACGTTCAGCCCCTCGCCGCGCTCCTGCGACGGGACGACCCGCAGGACCGCGTACTGGAAGACCTCGCGGTCGCCGGCCGGCGGGGCGTCGGGATCAGGCGGTCCGGGCATCCTCGGCCTCCTCCACGAACTCGCGGGGCGCCCGCAGGCGCGCCAGCAGGTCCTCGACGTGCAGCTCCGCGGCCGGCCCGTCGAGCCACGGCTCGGGAACCAGCCCGACGACCTCCCGCACCAGCCGCTCGGTGACCAGCGGGGCCAGCCGCGCGTCGGCCTCGGCGATCGAGGCCGCCCGCGGCAGCAGCACGTGGTCGCGGATCGCGGCGAAGCGCCCGCGAGCCCTCGCCGGGTCGAGGCCGGCGTGCTGGCGGTAGCGGGCGGCGCCGTGGTCGATCAGCCAGACCCGCTCGTGCCAGGTCAGCAGGTTCGGGTTGCGCGGCGTCCGGTCGACGTTCTCGCAGAGCGCGTCCAGCCAGACGATCGCCGCGGCCAGCTCGGGATCGGGCTGCGGGCCGGTCGCCGGCGCGTAGGGCAGCGCCCGCGGCAGGAAGTCGAGGCCGACGTTGAGGCCGGCGCTGGCGGCCAGGTGCTCCTGGATCTCGGGATCGGGCTCGGCCACCGACAGGTCGCGCGGCAGCTCGACGAGCACGATCTCCGGCACCAGCATCCCCAGCTCCGGCACCGCCGTCGCCAGTGCCCGGGCCAGCTCGCCGACGACGATCTCGGCGACCAGCGCCTTGGTGCCCTGGGCCGCGCCGGAGAGCTTGACCACGTAGAGCCCGAGGTCGTCCGCCTCGACCAGCGCCGGCACCGACCCGCCCTCGCGCAGCGGCGAGACGTAGCGGGTGGCCTGGACGGTGCGGAGCACGCTGCGCAGCGTACCCGGGGCGATCCGGCGCCCGCGGCCGGGGTCGCGGGCGCCGTCGGCCGGTCAGGCGGCGTGACGGGCGTGGAGCATCAGGTCGTTGCCGTCCGGGTCGGTGAAGAGCGCCATGTGGCAGACGCCGGTGTCGAAGGTGTCGCCGGCGAACGCGACCCCCTGCGCCTCGAGCTCCGCGCGGGCCGCGGCGACGTCGTCGACGTGCAGCGCCAGGTGGGCGTTCTTCTGCGGCGCGAACGGCCTCCCGAGCCGCTCCGGCTCCCAGATCGAGACGCAGGTCTCGCCGACCCAGAACTCGGTCGGGGCGTTGGGGTCCTGGCGCAGGCCCAGGGTCTCGCCGTAGAAGCGACGGGCGCGCTCGGCGTCCTGGGTCGGGATCCCGACGAAGTCGAGCTTGGTGATGGTGGGCATTGGTGCTCCTCGTGGTCGAGCGGAACGGATCGAGGAGGACCTTGCCATCGATAGCGGTCAGCCCATGACCGGAATCGCTCGGGCCGTCGCGCGGGGCGGGCCGGGAACGACGAAGCCCCCGGCGGACCGGGGGCTTCTCAGTGGGGGGAGCAGGATTCGAACCTGCGTAGGCAGAGCCAACGGGTTTACAGCCCGTCTCCTTTAACCACTCGGACATCCCCCCGAGTGCGGCCAGCGATGCTAGCGCGAGCACCCGGTTCCGTGTCGGCTGATCCCGCCGACGCCGTCGCGCCGATCCCCCACCCGTTCCTACCCGTGGTAGCATCGGCGTCCGATGAGCTCCCAGCCGACCCCGTCCACGCTGTCGCACGACGACCTGGTCGCCCTCGCCCGCGACGCCGACGTCGCCGAGCTGGCGCGGATCGTGCGCGACCGCGATCCGGCGGCGCTGCGGCGCGAGCTGCGCGGCGACGCCCGCGACCTGGTCCTGGAGGAGGTCTTCCGGCGGTTCCCGGAGTACGTCGACGGCGACCGGATCGCGGCCCTCGAGGGCGTCGTCCTGGGCTTTCGGATCGTCGACGAGGGCGCCGCCGGGTCGCACCACCACGTCCGCTTCGACCGCGGCAGCTGCCAGGCGGGGCCGGCCGTCGCCGGGGTCGATCCGCGGGTGGCGCTGCAGCTGGGCGCCGCCGAGCTGCTGCTGCTGGCGACCGGCAACGGCCGCCCGGCCGAGTGGCTGCTGCGCGGCCTGCTCGACGTCTCCGGCGACGCGCCCTTCGCGCTCGAGCTGGCGGGCTTCTTCCGGGTCCCGGCCGCCGACGGCGAGCCGACGGCCCGCCTGAACCCGCTCGACTTCGACGTCGGCGCGATCTCGCGCGTGATCGGCGAGGCCGACCCCAAGCAGCTCCAGCGACGGCTGCGGGGCCCGATCCGCGAGCTGGTCGTCGACCAGGCGCTCGCCAAGTTCCCCGAGTTCTTCAAGCCGCACCGGGCCGACGGCGTCGACGCCACGATCGGCTGGGCGATCACCGGGCCCGACGACGAGCCGACGCTGCGGCGCGCGATCCGGATCGCCGACGGCGCCTGCACCCCGCTGCACGAGGGCGCCGAGGACCCGACCGCCCTGATCCGACTCGACACCGTCGAGTTCCTCAAGCTGATCACCGGCAACAGCCAGCCGGCGCTGGCCTTCGTCCGCCGCAAGCTGAAGATCAGCGGCGACCTGCCGGCCGCGGCCAGGCTGCTGACGATGTTCGTGATCCCCTCGCCGAACGGCTGAGGGGACCCCGGAACGTCGAAAGGGGCCCCGCCTCCCGCGGAGCCCCTGACGTCTTGCGGTGGACGCCGCCGAGATGCGCTGCGTCTACGCGCGCCTCAAACGGCGTCGCGGAGTCGCTGGGCCTCGGGCAGCGACTCGAGCTTCTTGAGCGTGTGGCTCTCGATCTGGCGGATCCGCTCGCGGGTGACGTCGAACGCGCGGCCGACCTCCTCCAGCGTGCACGGCTGGTCGCCGGAGAGGCCGAAGCGCATCTCGATCACCTCGCGCTCGCGCTTGGGCAGCGTCGACAGCGCGCGGCGGACGTGCTCGCGGCGCAGCTGCTCGCTGGTCAGCTCGAACGGCGACTCGGCGTCCTTGTCCTCGACGAAGTCTCCGAGCGAGGACTCCTCGTCCTCGCCGACCGGCTTCTCGAGCGAGATCGGCTGCTGCGAGATCCGCAGGATGTCACGGACGTCGCGGACCTCCATCTCGACCTCGGAGGCGATCTCCTCCGGCGTCGGCTGGCGGCCCAGGGTCTGGACGAGCTGGCGCTCGACGTGAACGACCTTGTTGAGCTTCTCGACCATGTGGACCGGGATCCGGATCGTGCGGCCCTTGTCGGCGATCGCGCGCGTCACGGCCTGGCGGATCCACCACGTGGCGTAGGTGGAGAACTTGTAGCCGCGGCGGTAGTCGAACTTCTCGACCGCGCGGATCAGGCCCAGCGAGCCCTCCTGGATCAGGTCCAGGAAGCTCAGGCCGCGGCCCAGGTAGGCCTTCGCGATCGAGACGACGAGGCGCAGGTTGGCCTCGATCATCGCCCGCTTGGCCTCGACGTCGCCGCGCTCGATGCGCTTGGCGAGGTGGACCTCCTGATCGGCCGTCAGCAGCGCCACGCGCCCGATCGAGCGCAGGTACATGCGCAGCGAGTCGAGGCTCGGCTCGACCGTCAGGTCGATCTGCGGACGGGCCTTGGTCGCGCTGCCGGACTCGCGGTCCTTGCGCGACCCGGCGTGCTCCAGCCGCTCGGCCTCGCGGGCCGTGCGGTCGGTCGCGTCGCCGTGGTTGTCGCCGTCGCCGTGGAGGACGTCGACACCCAGCTCCTCCAGGTGCGCGTGCAGGTCGCGGACCTGCTCCTTGGTGACCTCGGCCTCTTCGAGCACCGCCGCGATCTGGGCCACGGTCAGGTACCCGCGTTCCTGGCCGTCGGCGATCAGCGTGCGCAGCTCGTCGATCTCGGTGATCGGCGCCTCGTCGGCCAGCAAGGCCTCGTTGTCGCTCACGTCGGAACCTTCTCCTCAGTCGGTTCTTCGACACCCCCCGGACACCGCCGGCGGGCTCTCCAGTTCTCTCCACATCAGCGGCTTCGCGATCGTGGCCCCGGGTCGCTGCCCGCGGTGCCGACGTCGGCCGTTCGCTGTCGCCAAGGTCTAGCACAGCTTTCCGCGATCGGCGCTGCGAGGGTGACGGCGATCACACAACCGGCGCTCCGCCGCGGGTCCGCGAGCCCCGTCCGGAAGCCGCGGCGACGGGCCCGCGGTCGCGGGCGCGTACCGTATGCCGGAGATCCGACTCGACCCACCCCGCCCGCGCGACCGGCGCGCGGCGTCCGGCGGGCCACAGCGAGGACCACGTCCCGATGCCGTCCACCACCACGCACTCCGCACTCGACGTCCAGAACCAGCGCCCGACGGTCCACGTCGCCCTCTCGCGCGTCGGCGTCGCCGGCGTCGAGAAGCTGATCCGCGTCGGCCGCCCCGGCGAGGAGGTCCCCTACCTCGCGACGCTGGAGACGGTCGTCGACCTCGGCCCGCACCAGAAGGGCGCGCACATGTCGCGCTTCGAGGAGGTCGTCAACGGCGCGATGGCGGACGTCGTCGTCGGCGGCGAGCCGGTGCTGCGGGCCGAGGACCTGGCCCGCCAGGTCGCGGTCGCGATCCGCGACCGCCAGGGCGCCCGCCGGGCCGAGGTCCGGATCACCGCCCGCTACCCCGAGGACCGCCCCGCGCCGGTCTCCGGGATCCCGACCCAGGAGATCTTCACCCTCCACGGGATCGCCGTCGCGACCGACGCCGGCACCCGCACGGTCACCGGCGTCACCGCCCAGGGGATGACGGCCTGCCCCTGCGCCCAGGAGCACCTGCGCGACAGCTCGACCACGCGGCTGCGCGCGGCCGGCTTCGACGACGCCCAGATCGAGGCGATCCTCGAGGCGGTGCCGGTCGCGACCCACAACCAGCGGGGCCTCGGGACGCTCTACCTGGGGCGGATCAACGAGGACCCGACGCGCCGCGACGCCACCGTCGACATCGACGCGCGGGCGATGGTGCGGGTCGTCGAGCAGTCGATGAGCTCGGAGATCTACGAGCTGATGAAGCGCAGCGACGAGGGCTCGGTGGTCGAGAAGGCCCACCGCAACCCGCGCTTCGTCGAGGACTGCGTGCGCGAGATGCTGCGGGGCGTCGTCGAGGGCTTCGGCGGACTCGCGGACGAGGCGTTCGTGCTGGCCCGCCAGGAGAACCTCGAGACGATCCACCAGCACGACGTGGTCGCCGAGCGCTACGGCACCCTCGGCGAGCTGCGGGCCGAGCTGGTCGGCGGCGTCGAGCCGTCGTCGCACACGTCGCTGCGGGAGTGGCTGGACGCGGCCGGGCGCTGAACCCGGGCGTCAGCCGAGCGGCACGCGCGGCGGCGCCATCGCCCGGCGCATGCCGAGGAAGTAGTCGACGCCGCTCCAGAGCGTGATCGCGACCATCCCGTAGACCAGCACGTCGAGCCAGGCCGGCGACGGGACGATCAGGATCAGCAGCAGGATCACGAGCATCTGGATCGCCGCCTTCCACTTGCCGAGCCAGGCGGCGGCGATCACCTCGCCCTGCTGGGCGGCGAACGTGCGCGCCAGCTGGACGACCAGCTCGCGGCCGATCACCACCACCGCGACCCACAGCGCGAGCCGGTCGAGGTGGACGAGCACGATCAGCGCCCCGCCGACCAGCAGCTTGTCGGCCAGCGGGTCGGCGAGCTTGCCGAACGACGAGATCTGCTCGCTGCGGCGCGCGAGCCAGCCGTCGACGAAGTCGGTGACCCCCGCGACGACGAAGATCGCCGCGGCGACGACGTCCCAGCCGTCGGTGCGCTGCAGCAGCGCGGCGACGAACAGCGGCACCAGCAGGATCCGCCCCACGGTCAGGACGTTGGGGACGTTGACGGGCGGCACGGCGCCCGGAAGTATCGCGTGCCGGAGCCCTGCGTGTGGCCGCCGTCCGCTCACGGCAGCGGCGCTCCGGAGGCGGCCGGAGCCGCCGCCGAGCCGCGCGTCACCCCGACGCCGGCGGCGACCACCAGCCCGATCCCGGCCAGCCCGAGCAGCTGCGGCGCCTGGCCCAGGACCACGAGCCCGGCCAGCAGCGCGACGCCGGGCTCGAGCGCCATCAGGACGCCGAAGGCGCCCGGCGCGATCCGGCGCAGCGCCAGCTGCTCCAGCGAGTAGGGGACGACCGACCCGGTGATCGCCGTGACCAGCCCGATCCCCAGCACCGAGGGGTCGACCAGCTCGCCGCCGCCGTCGACCACGCCCGGGACGAGCGCGACCAGCGCGGCGATCGCCATCGCCACCGCGACCGGCTCGAGCCCCGGGAGCTGCGCCGCGGAGCGGGCCCCGAGCGGGATGTAGAGCCCCCAGCAGAGCGCCGCCAGCAGCAGCCACGCGACGCCGACCGGGTCGGCCCCGGAGCTGCTCCACGGCTCGGTCAGCGCCAGCACGCCGAGCGCCGCGACCGCGACCCAGACGCGGTCCCGCGGCCGGCGGGCGAGCACCGCCCCGACGGTCAGCGGGCCGAGGAACTCGATCGCGACCGCGGTTCCCAGGTCGACCCGCTCGATCCCCAGGTAGAAGGCCAGGTTCATCACCCCCAGCGCCAGGCCGTAGGGCAGCACGGCGCGGCGGCCGGCCGCCGACATCGCGCCCCAGCGGGGTCGCACCAGCAGCAGCAGGATCGCCGCCGCCAGCACGGTCCGCACGAGGGTCGCCCCGGCCGCGCCGACCTCGTCGAACATCTTGGTCGCGACCGCCGCCGAGACCTGGATCGACCCGATCGACCCGAGCACCAGCAGGATGTCGGGGGCGCCGCGCCGCGCCGGCGCTGGTCCCGCGGGGCTCACGGCTTCAGCCGGTGCCCGGTCCGGAAGAGCCAGGCGCACCACCCGCTGAGGACCACTGCCAGCACCGCGACGACCGCCAGCGAGAGCCCGATCGGCACGTCGCTGGTGCCCGAGAAGCCCTCGCGGAACGCCTGCACGAGGTAGAAGATCGGGTTCAGGTGGCTGACCACCTGCCAGCCCTCGGGCAGCCGGTCGACCGAGTAGAAGATCCCGCCGAGGAAGCTCAGCGGCAGGATCACCAGCGTCGTCACGAAGGCCATGAAGTCCCACGACTTGGCGTAGATCCCGGCGATCACCCCCAGCTGGGCGAACGCGACCAGGATCAGCGCGGTCGCGACCACGAGCACCAGCGGCTGCTCGATCGAGACGCCGGTCATCACGACGGCGCAGGCCAGCAGCACGATCCCGGTCAGCAGGCCGCGGACGACGCCCCCGATCGCGACGCCGATGTTGACCTCCCACCACCGCAGCGGGCTCGACAGGACGTCGTTGAGGAAGCGGTCCGAGCGGGCCTGGAAGAGCGTCGAGGAGTTGTTCGAGTAGGCCGCGGTGAGGATCGCCTGGACGACCAGCCCGGGGACGATGAACTGGTCGTAGGGGACGCCGTCGACGTCGGCGATCCGGTCGCCGAGCGCCATCCCGAAGACGACGATGAAGAGCAGCGACGAGATCACCGGGGCGACGATCGTCTGGACCCAGAGCTTCAGGAAGCGGACGATCTCGCGCTCGCAGAGCCACAGCAGGCCGCGGCGCTCCTCGGCGAACGGCTCGTCGTAGGCCGCCGGCGGCGGCAGGTGGCCGGCGCAGCGGTCGCCGGCGTCGCGGGCCGCGACCACCGCCGCCGGATCGGTCACGTGGGAGCTCACGCGCGCTCCTCCGCGACCGGCTTCTGCGCCATCGCCCGCAGGTAGACCTCGGCGATGTCACGGGCGCCGTAGCGCGCCCGCAGGCCGTCGGCGCTGTCGCGGGCGATGATCCGGCCCTCGCGGATCAGGCCGATCTCCTGGCAGAGCGCCTCGGCCTCCTCGAGGTAGTGGGTCGTGAGCAGGATCGTGGTGCCGACCTCGTGCAGGCGGCGGGTGTACTCCCAGAGCTCGGTCCGCAGCTCGACGTCGACGCCGGCGGTCGGCTCGTCGAGGATCAGCAGCCGCGGCGAGTGCATCAGGGCGCGGGCGAAGAGCAGCCGCCGGCGCATGCCGCCGGACAGCGCCGGCGGTCGCACCCGGGCCTTGCCGGAGAGGTCGAAGACCTCCATCAGCTCCCGCGCCCGGGCCTGCGCACGGGCCCGGCCGATCCCGAAGTAGCCGGCGTGGTAGACGAGCACCTCCTCGACGTTCATGAAGCGGTCGAGGTTGATGTCCTGCTCGGCCAGGCCGACGAGCCGCCGGGCCTCGCGGGTCGTGTGCTCGTGGCCGAAGATCTCGATCCGCCCCGCGGTCGGGCGGACGAGGTTGCAGACGCTGCCGATCAGGGTCGTCTTGCCCGCGCCGTTGGGCCCGAGCAGGCCGAAGAACGCCCCGTCGGGCACCTCGAGGTCGAGGCCCTCGACGGCGGTGAAGCCCCCGGCGTAGGTCTTGGTGAACCCGCTCACGCGGAGCGCCGGCGGGACCGCGGGGCGAGACTCCTGATCGGCGCGCCGGGGATCGGTGATCGACGAGGCACGCACCGCCCCAACTCTAGATGACGGCATCAGCACGACCTGTGGCCGCCCGCGGGTGGATGCGAGGTGGTCGTGGACCGAGCAGGTCGGTTCGAACGAGTCGAGAGCGTCCACGACTGCCTCGCATCGCCCGCTCGGTAGGGTGGGCGCATGCCTCTGGTTCCCGTCGTCGTCGAGCGCACCGCGCGCGGTGAGCGCGAGTACGACATCTTCAGCCGCCTGCTCAACGAGCGGATCATCTTCCTCGGGCAGGGGATCGACGACCAGATCGCCAACCTCGTCATCGCGCAGCTGCTGCACCTGGCCAGCGACGACGAGGACAAGGACATCTCGATCTACATCAACTCGCCCGGCGGGTCGGTGACGGCGGGGCTGGCGATCCTCGACACGATGAACTTCGTCAAGCCCGACGTGCGGACGATCTGCGTCGGGATCGCGATGTCGGCCGGCTCGCTGCTGCTGGCCGGCGGCGCGAAGGGCAAGCGGTTCTCGCTGCCGAACTCGCGGATCCTCACCCACCAGCCGTCGGTCTCCGGCTTCGAGGGCCAGGCGACGGACATCGAGATCCACGCCCGCGAGCTGATCAAGACCCGCGCCAAGCTGAACCAGATCTACGTCGAGCTGACCGGCCAGCCGCTCGAGGTGATCGAGCGCGACATGGAGCGCGATCGCTTCTTCAGCCCCGAGCAGGCCAAGGAGTACGGCCTGATCGACCAGGTCCTCGGCGCCGAGTCGGACGTGTCGCCGACGCCGGCCGGCAAGGCCTAGGCGCCCTCGCGGGGGCGACCGCCGGCGTCAGCCGGCCGTCGCCGCCCGCAGCCGCTCGCCGAGCTCGGCGAGCGCGTCCTCGGCCTCGCGCAGCATCCCCGCCTGCAGCTGGAAGTCGTGCCAGAGGCCGGCGAAGCGGCGGTACTCGATCGGATGGCCGGCGGCGCGAGCGCGCTCGACGAAGCGGTCGGCGTCGCTGACCAGGATGTCGTCGGCGCCCGCGTGGACCACGATCGGCGGCAGCCCGTCGAGGTCGATCGAGAGCGGCGAGAGCCCCGGTCGGTCGAGCCGCCCGCCGCCGGCGTAGGCATCGGCGCAGGACGAGATCCAGGCGACGTTCAGCAGCGGGTCGCGCTGGGCGTAGGCGGTGATCGTCGGGCCGGAGAGCGTCAGGTCGAGCCACGGCGAGATCAGCCCGATCGCCCCGGGCAGCGCGACCCCGCGCTCGCGCAGGCGGTTGGCCAGGGCCAGCGCCAGGCCCGCCCCCGCCGAGTCGCCGGCGAGCGCGATCCGCCCGGCCGCCAGCCCCCGGTCGAGCAGCGCGCGGTAGGCCGCCTCGGCGTCGTCGAGCGCCGCCGGGAACGGGTGCTCCGGCGCCAGCCGGTAGTCGAGCAGGTGGACCGCCGCCCCGCTGGCCTGGGCCAGCCACGCCGCCAGCGCCCGGTGCGTGACCAGCGACCCGGTCGTGTAGCCGCCGCCGTGCAGGTACAGGACCGCCCGCTCCGGGTTCGCGTCGGGCCCCGCCAGGCGATCGGCCGGCCGGCCGCCGAGCTGCTCGGTCGCCCGCGTCGTCGCCGCCGGCAGCGGCGTCGCGCGGGTGAACACGTCCAGGTAGGCGCGCTGGACGCCGAACGGGAACCGCGGGTGCAGGACCGGCTTGACCAGCGTCCGGAGCGACGCGCGAAGGGCGGGGCGGGGCAGGTGCACGGCCCGCAGCCTACGGAGCGCGATCGCCGTCGCACTGTGGCCACGCCACAAGCTGCGGGGGCGCTACTGTCGCCGGGATGGCCTCGCCGACCGGCACCCCGCCCGATCGCCCGGCCGCGTCGGGGATCGACTGGGGCGTGATGGTCGGGCGCCTGATCGACGATCGGGCCTGGTTCGACGGCATGGTCGCCACCGTCACCGAGGAGATCCACCGGCGGGTCCCGGAGCTGGGCGACGATCCCGACCTCGTGCGGGCGACGGCCGAGAGCGTCGCGGACAACCTGCGGCTGTTCGGGGCGATCGCCCACGGCCGGCTCGACGCCGACCGGATCGACCTGCCGGCGCTGGCGGTCGAGTGGGCGCGCCGCCTGGCCCACCGCGGCGTCCCGCTCGACGCGCTGCTGCGGACCTACCAGACCGCCCACGTCACGGTCTGGCGGACCTGGTCCGGGCTGCTGCACGACGAGCTCGACGACCCGGCGATGCTCGCGGCGGCGATCGAGCAGGGCTCCGAGGCGATGTTCTCGTTCATCGACGCGCTGGTCGAGCGGGCCCGCGAGGTCTACCGCGAGGAGCGCGAGCAGTGGGCGCGCAGCAGCGCCGCGCTGCGGGCCGAGACGGTGCGGGCGCTGCTCGACGGCGCCACCATCGACCTGACCACCGCCGGCCAGCGCCTGCGCTACGACCTGCGCCGGCACCACGTCGCGCTGCTGGCCTGGGACGCCGGCGGCGGCGACCGGCCCGCGGCCGAGCTGGAGCGCGCGGTCGCCGACGCCGCCC
>NZ_AGUD01000267.1 GCF_000240225.1 Patulibacter medicamentivorans | reverse complement strand
GCGCGCGAGGCGAGCCGGTCGCGGCGCTGCGCCTGCTCGGCCAGCGCCTCCTCGGCCTCGCGCCGCTCGGCGACGACGCCGTCCAGCTGGCCCTGGGCGGTCTCGCGCTCGGCGCGGGCGGCGGTCGTCTCGGTCTCGGCCGCGGCCAGCTGTGCGCGGCGCTCGCGGAGGCCGTCGCGGACCAGCTCCCAGCGGGCCTCGGTGGTCTGGCGCTCGAGCCGCTCGTGCAGCTCGGCGGCCTCGGCCTGGCGCTTCAGCGGCCCCAGCTGCTTGCGGGCCTCCTGCTCGACCAGCAGCGCCTGGTCCAGGTTCTCGCGCGTGCGCTCGAGCTTCAGCTGCGCGCGGCGGCGGCGCTTGCGGTGCTTGCCGAGGCCGGCCGCCTCTTCGATCAGCAGCCGCCGGTCCTTCGGCTTCGAGGTCACGATCGCCTCGACCCGCCCCTGCGAGACCACGGAGTGCGCCTCCTTGCCGAGGCCGGTGTCGGAGAGCACCTCCTGGACGTCGGTCAGGCGGCACTTGGCGCCGTTGAGCCGGTAGCCACCTTCGCCGGAGCGGTCGAGCCGGCGGACGACCGAGATCTCGGAGACCGGCAGGTCGACCGTGCCGTCGGAGTTGTCGAGGACCAGCTCGACCTCGGCCGCGCTGCGGGCCTGGACGCCCTTGCCGCCACCGAAGATCACGTCCTGCATCGACTGGCCGCGGATCGCCAGCGGCCGCTGCTCGCCGAGCGCCCAGAGGACGGCGTCGGTGACGTTGCTCTTGCCCGACCCGTTGGGGCCGACCACGACCGAGACTCCCGGGTCGAACTCCAGCCGGGTGCGGTCGGGGAACGACTTGAACCCCTTGAGGGTGACGGACTTCAGGTGCATCGGCGGGCCTGGAGCGTTCTACACCCCGAGGGTGACGAGCGCCTCGCGGGCCGCCTCCTGCTCGGCCAGCTTCTTCGACCGGCCGCGGCCCGAGCCGACGGCCGCGCCCTCGACGGTCGCCTCGACCACGAACGTCCGCGCGTGGGGCTCGCCGAGCTCCTCGACGACGTTGTAGACGACCGCCCGCCCGCGGGCCATCAGCCACTCCTGGAGCTTGCTCTTGTGGTCGGCGGGATGGTCGAGCGCCTCGCCCAGCTCCGGCGCGAACGCCTCGACCACGGCGACCGCGGTCGTCTCGTAGCCGTGCTCCAGGAAGCAGGCCCCGATGATCGCCTCGCAGACCGAGGCCAGCACCCGCTCGGTCCGCGTCAGGTCGGCGACGCGGGTCTGCAGGTTGTCGGGGGCGACCTCGGCCATCCGCCGCGGCACCTCGAGCCGCTCGGCGACGCCGCGGCAGGCGGCGCCGGAGACGGTGCCCGCGCGGACCTCGGTCAGGCGGCCGGCGCCGAAGCGATCGGCGTCGAGGGTCCGGAAGAGGTGGGTCGAGACCGCCAGCTCGAGGACGCTGTCGCCGAGGAACGCCAGCCGCTCGTAGCTGTCGGCGCGACGGCTGGTCCACGAGGCGTGGCTGAGCACCTGCCGGCGCAGGGCGTCCGGGAGCGCGTCCAGCAGGTCGCGCAGCCGGTCGGTGGCGGTGCTCTCGCTCACGTCGGCCTACGCGGCCGCGGGCAGGTGTCGCAGGACGGCGTCGACGGCC
Source organism: Patulibacter medicamentivorans (assembly GCF_000240225.1). Classification (GTDB taxonomy): domain Bacteria; phylum Actinomycetota; class Thermoleophilia; order Solirubrobacterales; family Solirubrobacteraceae; genus Patulibacter; species Patulibacter medicamentivorans. The sequence continues at coordinate 14,854 of NZ_AGUD01000267.1, read as the reverse complement.
TCGCCGACCGTCGTGATCGTGGCCGCCTCGTCCTCGGGCAGCTGGACGCCGTGGGTGTCGTCCAGCTCCTGCACCAGCGTGAAGAGATCCAGCGAGTCGGCCTCGAGGTCCTCCCGCAGGCGGGTGCCCTCGGTGATGGAATCCGGGTCGACCTCCAGCTCGTCGGCCAGATGGCGCCGGACGATGTCGAACACCTCGTCACGGGTCATGGTCGATGAACGCTAGCTGGTGGCCGACTCGGAAGGACCGCGCCCGTCGGCGGCGCCGCCCTCGGCGGTCGTCCGGGCGCCCGCCGCGGCCGCCGCGGCGGTGCCGTTGGCACTCCCCATCGCCGGCGCCCGGCGCAGCGCTCCGGCCGCCTCGAGGTCGTGGTGGACCAGCTCGACGAGGTCGCCCTCGGCGCCGCGGGCGGCGCGCACGATCGCCTCGCCGAAGCCGTTGCGGGTGAAGCGGCCGTGGGGCACGACGCCGAGCGAGCGCAGGCCCAGCAGGTAGGCCCCGCCCGGACCCTCGGGGTCGATCTCCTGCCGGAAGCGGCCGAGCGCCGGCTTCAGCAACAGGCCGCCGAGCATCGCGACCGGGTTCGACTTGGCGGCGGCGCGGATCTCCCGCACGACCGTCTGCGAGACGCCCTCGATCAGCTTGAGGGTGATGTTGCCGGTGAAGCCGTCGGTGACCACGACGTCGGCGGCGCCCTCGGTGACGTCGGTGCCCTCGACGTTGCCGACGAAGTCGACGTAGGGGTTGCCGGCCAGCCGCTCGCGCAGCAGGCCGTGGACCTCGACCACGTCGGGGGTGCCCTTGGTCGGCTCCTCGCCGTTGGACAGCAGCGCCACGCGCGGGCGGTCGATCCCGAGCACGGTGCGGGCCAGGGCCGCGCCCATGAAGGCGAACTGGACCTGGTGATCGGGCCGCGACTCGACGTTGGCGCCGACGTCGACCAGCGTGACCGGCGACTTGCCGGGGATCGGCAGCGGCAGCGCCAGCGCCGGGCGGTGGATGCCCTTGGCCCGGCGGACGTGCAGCAGGCCGGCGGCGAGCGCCGGACCGGTGGCGCCGGCGACGACGAACGCGTCGGCGTCGCCGCTCGCGACGGCCCGGACGACCTGAACGATCGAGGCGTCCGGGTTGGCTCGGACGGCGGTCACCGGGTCGGGCGCCTTGGCGATCGACAGCGGCGCGTCGACGATCTCGATCCCGGCGGTCGTGCCGACGACCTCGCGCAGCTCCGGGGCCGGGCCGTAGAGGCGCACGGCGATCCCCTGGCGCGCGGCGATCAGGGCGCCCTGCGCGACCTCGGCTGGTCCGAGGTCCGCTCCGGTGGTGTCGACGGCGACGGTGACGGTCACGAGCGGAGGAACGAGGGTCTGCGGCGGGGCGTAGGACGACCCGGCGCCGGCACGGGGTCGGCGGTGCGGGTCGGGTGACGCGGGTGGCCCGGGCGCGGCGCGCGGGCGGGCGGGCCGTACGTGGCTGGCCGGAGCGGCCAGCCTACATCGCGCGGACTAGAAGTCCGTCGAGCTCTTCGGCGCGACGACGACGCGGCCGTCGTAGTAGCCACAGGTGCCGCACACGCGGTGCGGAATCCGGGGGCTGTGGCACTGGGGGCACTCGTTGACCGTCGGGCGGGCAGCCTTGTGCTGCGCGCGCCGCTTCGCGGTACGGGCGTGCGACTGCTTCTGCTTGGGGACGGCCATAAGGAGCGGAATGGTACGGGATCGGGCGCCGGAACGACTTCCGGTTCCAGCTCCGGTTCGCGGGCGCCGTGGCGGGCGCGGCCGGCGAATCGCCCCGCCCGCGGCGCGGGGTCGGGACGGTTCGCTGCGCCGGCGCCGGGTTCAGCAGTTGGCCCGCCAGTCGCGGCGGAGGAGCCGGGCGTCGCCGCGCAGCGCGGTCCGGCCCTGGCGCTCGTAGAGCGCGACGACGCCGCCGCCGTCGGTGGCGACGGTGTAGCGCCAGCGGGCGCTGGTCGCGATCACCCGCGCCGCGCGCTCGCGGGCCGCCCGATCGCCGGCGGCGTCGGCCCGCAGGTAGGCGCGGTCCCAGCGGCAGCGGGCGTAGTGCTCGACGGCGACGCCGAGGCCGGACCGCTGCATCAGGCCCTCCTCGGCCGGGTAGCGCGCCAGCAGCGGCCCCCAGCCGTCGCCCGCGGGCAGCGGCACGCCGACGGTCAGCTGGCGGACGACCGACACGATCCCCGGCTGGCTGGTGTCGAGGTACTCCTCCCCCGGCTCGGATTCGGTGTCGCCGGCCGCCGGGAAGAAGCCGGTGTGGATCCCGACGTAGGTCGCGACGGCCGCCGACGGGATGCCGAGCAGGACGACCAGGGCCAGGGCCAGCGACGTCCGCCGCGAGCGAGTCCGGCGACGGGGGCGAGACGCAGCGGCCGCGCCCGGCATCCGCGGCGTCGCGGCGATCTCGGCCGCCGCGGCGGCCAGCAGCTCCGGCGGCAGCTCGGGCAGCAGCCGCTCGTCGAGCGGGTCGGCATCGCGCAGGCGCGGGCCCAGGTAGCCGAGGGGATCGGGGGTGGTGGTCGGCGTGCTCATGCTCGGCGCTCCTCGCGGTTGGCGATCGTCCCGGGTTCGCGGGGAGCTCCCGGGCGGGCGTGGTCGACGGCCGCCTCCTGGGCCTCGAGGGCCTGCCGCAGACGCTGGCGCGCCCGGTGCAGCCGGACCCGCACCACGGCGGGCCGCAGCCCGAGCGTCGCCGCCGCCTGAGCCGGGGTCATCCCGTCCCAGGCGATCAGCGTCAGCAGGCCGCGATCCAGCTCCGACAGCGTCGTCAGCGCGCGATCGAGGTCGCCGTCGCGCTCACGTCGCACGACGGCGCGGGCCGGGTCCTCGGCCAGCGCCTCGCCGACGTGACGCCGCAGCGTCTCGCCGAGCCGGATCCGGCGGGCAGCCCCGCGACGCTGGTTGGCCAGCGTCAGCCGCGCGGTCCCGAACAGCCAGGGCCGCGCGTCGGGACCCGCCGGCACCTCGTCGAGCCGGCGCCAGGCGACCAGGAAGACCTCGGACACCAGGTCCGCGGCGTCCTCGGGCGTCGGGCACCGGCGCAGGGCGTAGCCGAGCAGGGCTCGGGCGTTGTCGGCGTAGAGGGCGGCGAACCGGTCGCGATCCGCCTGCCCCTGCAGGTCGTCGTCCACGCCCCTTACCTGTCCGGGTTCGCCCGGACGTTTCCGCGACGGTCCGCTCAGCCGCCGTCGACGAGCCGCCCGTCCTCGTCGAACTGGATGCCCTGGAGCGCCGCCCAGCGCGGATCGGGCGCCGCCTCGTGGCGGTGCTCGGGGTTCTCGTTGAGGTCGGCACCGCACTCGGGGCAGAGCCCGCGGCAGTCCTCGCGGCAGAGCACCCGCGGCGGCAGCGAGAAGACGAACGAGTCGTTGGCCCAGCGGGCGAGCAGCAGGTCGTCGCCCTCGACGTAGTCGCTGTCGAGCTGCTCGTCGTCGCGCGCGCTGCCGGCCTTCTGCTCCAGCTCGCGGACGTCGACCTCGATGTCGGCGCCGGTCGGCTGCAGGCAGCGCATGCAGGGCCCCGCGATCCGGGCGTCGAACCGCAGCCGCAGCGCGTAGCCGCCGCCGTTCATCCGCGAGATGTCCAGCCGCACCGTCGGGACGGCCGGCTCGGGCGCGTAGCCCTGCTCGCTCAGGCGGACCGCGTCGAGCGCGACCGGCAGGTCGAGCCGCCGGCCCTCGCCGGGGGACATCCGGAGACCGGAGAGGTCGAGCAGCTCCTCGGGAACCATGCCCCCAGCGTACCCGGCGCCGCGCCGCGGTCTGCGCCGGGAGCCCCGCGCCGCCGGGGCTCGAGCCGGCGCTCAGCCCCGGACGCGCTGGTACCCGAACCGCTGCGACAGCCCGAGCAGCTGCGGGACGGTCACCAGCCGGTAGCCGCGAGCGCGGAGGCCGGAGATGATCTGGGGCAGCGCGGCGAGCGTGTTGCCCCGCGGGCCGCCGCCGTCGTGCATCAGGACGATCCCGCCCGGGCCGGCGGCCAGCGCGCGGGCGACGATCGTCGCCGTGCTCGGCGGGCCCCGCCAGTCGTCGGTGTCGATCGACCAGAGGACGTCGACCATCCCCAGCGACCGGGCCTGGGCGGCGAGCGTCGCGCTGGTGGCGCCGCCCGGCGGCCGGAAGACGCACGGCGAGACCCCGGTCGCGTGCCGGATCGCGTCGCTGGTCGAGGTCAGCTGGCCGGCGTTGCCGCCGGCGACGTCGGCGTGGCTCCAGGTGTGGTTGCCGAGCGCGTGGCCCTCGCGCACCATCCGCCGCAGCAGCGGCGCCTCGGCGGCCACCTGGCGGCCGATCATGAAGAAGGTCGCCGGGACGTCGTAGTGGCGCAGGCGGTCGAGGAACTGCGACGTCAGCTGCCACGGCCCGTCGTCGAAGGTCAGTGCGACCTGCTTGACGGCGGGGCCCTGGCGGACGCTGTCGGGCCCGCTCGGCGTGCAGCCGACGACCAGCGGCCGCCGGGTCTCGTAGCTGGCGGTGCCGCGGTCCGGCGCGCGGTCGCGGCAGTGGCCGACGGCCGGGCAGGCGTCGCCGCCGACCCACTGGCTGGTGACCGACCAGCGGACCGTGCCGAGCCGCCGTCCGAGCTCGGCGACGGGGCCGCGGACCTCGATCGTGCGGCCGTCGACCCGCCGCACGCGGGCGCTCGAGGCGGTCCAGCCGCTCGGGCGCCCCGACGCGCCGATCGCCGTCGCGCGAGCGCGCAGCCGGTGGCCGCTCCAGCCGATGCAGAGCCGCGACGCCTCGTCGCCGTCGCGGCGGTGGGTGCTGAGGCAGATCCGGCGTCCGGCCCCGGCCCGCAGGTCGGCCGCGGTCCAGGGGTGCGCCGTCAGGACCCGCCAGACCAGCTGGTCGCCGTCCTGGACCAGGCTCGTGCGGCGCAGGTCGACCGGTCCGCGGTCGTCGCCGTCGGCGATCGCGACCTGCGGCGCGGGATGGTCGCGCAGCGGCGCCTCGGCTGCCGCCACCGCCGGCGGCAGCAGCCCGGCGGCGAGCGCCAGCGCCGCCGCGATCGTCCGTCGGCCCGTCATCGTTCGACCCCCACGCGGTCCACCCTGGCACAGCGCGACGACGGATCTCGCCGGACGAGCGGGGCCGCGCCAGGGTCGCGGGCCGGGGCTAGGCCGGCAGCTCCTTGAGCTCCCGCTTCAGCACCTTGCCGGTCGCGTTGCGCGGCAGCTCGTCGAGCACCACGACCTCGCGCGGGACCTTGAACGAGGCGAGGTTGGCCTTGACGTGGGCGCGGATCGCGTCGGCGTCGACGGTCTCGCCGTCGACCGGCACGACGAACGCCCGCAGCCGCGCGCCCCACTCGGCGTCGGGGACGCCGAGGACCGAGACCTCCTTGACCTGCGGCAGGTCGGCGATCAGGTCCTCGACCTCGCGCGGGAAGACGTTCTCGCCGCCGGAGACGATCATGTCGTCGTCGCGACCGTCGACGAACAGGCGCCCGTCCTCGTCGAAGTGGCCGACGTCGCCGGACGAGAGCAGGCCGTCGATGACGTCCTTGCCGCCCCCGCCGGTGTAGCCGTCGAACTTCATGTCGTTGCCGACGAAGATCCGTCCGACCGCGTTCGGCGCGGTGATCTGGCGCGCCTGGTCGTCGTAGAGCCGGACGGCGGTGCCGCGCGGGGCGCGGCCGGCGGTGCCCGGGGCGGCGCGCAGGTCGACCGGGTCGGCGATCGTCGCCCAGCCGACCTCGGTCGAGCCGTAGAGGTTGTAGAGCACGTCGCCGAGCCGGTCCATCGCCCGGATCGCCAGCTCGCCGGGGAGCGCCGAGCCGGAGAGCGCGACGATCCGCAGCGACGACAGGTCGTGCTTGGCGATCTCCTCGTCGGGCAGCTCGAGGATCCGCTGCAGCATCACCGGGACGACCGGCAGCACCTGGCAGCGGTGCTCGGCGATCGCGGCCAGGGTGCCCTCGGGCGTGAAGCGGCGCTGGAGGACCAGCGTCGACCCGAGCGCGAAGCCCATCGTGAAGTGCAGGTAGCCCCACGAGTGGAACATCGGCGCGGCGAGCATCGTGCGCTCCTCCGAGCGCAGCGGCATCCGCGAGAGGATCTGGGCGGCCGGGTTCAGCGACTTCGGCTGCTGGCGCGCGGCGCCCTTCGGCGTGCCGGTGGTGCCCGAGGTCAGGATCACCATCCGCCCGCGCTCGCCGGGCGGGGTCAGGTCCGAGCGGTCGCCGCGGGCGATCAGCTGCTCGGCCGTCGGCTCGCCGGTCGTGTGCTCGCCGGCGCTCTCGTGGGTCCAGACGACCCGCTTGAGGGCGGCGGCCCCGGGCGCGACAAGGCCGTGGAACTCCTGGTCGTAGACCGCGACGACCGGCTTCTCGCGGGCGAGGACGTCGGTGATCTGGGGGCCGCTGAACATCGTGTTCAGCAACAGCTGGTGGACGCCCAGCTTCGACGCCGCGACGATCGTCTCGACGAAGCCGCGGTGGTTGCGGCACATCACCGCCAGGCTGTCGCCCTCCTTGACGCCGAGCCGCCGCAGCTCGTGGGCGAGCGCGTTGGAGCGCTCGTGGACCTCGCGGAAGCTCAGCGAGCCGGTCTCGTCGATGATCGCCGTGTGGTCCGGGCGGCGGACGGCGTTCATCGTGTAGCCGGCGGCGGGCGTCGGGCCGAACCCGCGCAGCGCGCGCAGGATCTTGGGGACCTTCTGCGGCGGCATCGGACCCACGACTCCGGCGGTCGTGAGCTGGTGGAGCGTGAACGCCGTCTTGCCGGCGGACGCGGCGACCTTCTCGAGCGGGGCGGGGAGAGCCATGGCGCCGAATCCTACTCCGAGGTAGCCGCCAGGCGACTGGTCCGTGCGGCCCGCATGCGGCGTCCGCGTCGTCGGTGCTCTAGCGTCCAGCGCGTGTCGCGCTGGTTCACCGACTACGGGCTCGACGAGGTCGCCGACGGCCTCCACGTCGGCGCGCTCCCCCGCGACGCCGACGACGTCGCCGTGCTGGCGGCCCGCGGCGTCACCCGCGTCGTCAGCCTGGTCGACGATCCCGAGTACGGCGAGGGCGAGCGCGAGGCGGTCAGCACCGCCTACGCCGCCAGCGGGATCGCCGAGGACCGGGTGCCGATCACCGACTTCGGCCACCTGCTGCCGGGGCACCTGGAGCGGGCCGCCGCGCTGGTCCGCGGCGCCCGCGGCGACGGGGACGTCGTCTACCTGCACTGCCGCGCCGGCTGGCAGCGGTCGGTGGTCGCCGCCGCCGCCTCGCTGGCCCAGGCCGACGGGCTCGACCCGCTGGCCGCGCTGCGGGTCGTGATGACCCGCCGGCGGGGCGCCGACCCCCTGCCCCACCAGGTCACCGACCTGGTGCGGTGGTGGTCGGCGCGGGCCGCCTGAGCCTCGGCTACCGGTTCCAGTCGGGGTCGTAGGCGCCGGTCGCGAGGACCGTCCGCTTGCCGTCGCCGTAGGGGATCGCGACCACCTTGGCGCGCGAGGTCTCCTCGATGCCCCCCTCGACGCCGAGGATCGTCGTGCCGTCGCGCGACAGATTGCTGCCGATCGGGCCGCCGCCGTTGCCGAACTGGCGCTGCTTGCCGGTGGCCGGGTCGACCGTGACGGCGAACGACGTGTCCTGGCCGCCGAACTCGGCCAGCAGCCGGGTGCCGTCGGCGGAGAACGCGGTCGGGAAGAGCCCGGACAGCAGCCACGGGATCCTGCGCTTCGTGAGCACCCGGCGCCCGCTGCCGTCGGGCCGGATCAGGCGCAGGTTGTACTTCGGCCCGTCCTCGCGGCGGTGGCGGCCGGTCGGGCGGGCCCAGTGGGCGTAGGCGATCGTGCTCGGCCCCCAGACCGGGACCTGGCTGTGGCCGTCGCGGGTCAGCCGGCGGGCGGTGCCGCCCGTGACCGGCGCGACGAAGAGGTCGGCCTTCGGGAAGCCCCGGTCGCCGTGGGCGGCCTGGTCGTAGACCAGCTGGCGGGAGTCGGGCGAGAACGACGCGCCGGTGAAGGAGCCGCGGGCGAGCGTCCGCCGCGTCCCGGTCGCCACGTCGACCAGCACCAGCCGCCGGCGGCCGACCTCGGGGCCGCTGGTGGCGGCGATCCAGCGCCCGTCGGACGACCAGGCGAAGGCGCCGTACTGGAGGTGGGGAACGAGATCGCGGGGCGGACCGCCGGCGGCCGGGATCACGCGCAGCGTGCTGTCGCCGTCGGAGGTCATCGGCGTCGCATAGCTGACCAGCGAACCGTCGGCGGAGACGTGCGCGGTGGTGCCGGCGACGAGCCGGCGGGCGCCGCTGCCGTCGTCGGCGGCGACCCAGATCGACTGGGAGGCCGTGCCCTTGGTGTAGACGAGCGTCGCCCCGGCGGTCGCCGGGATCGCGGCGGTCGTGGCGAGCGCTGCGACGGCGGTGAGCGCCGCCGCGGTGCGGCGGGATCGGATCTGTGGACCCACGAGGACCCCTTCGGGGAGACGGAACGGATGCTGCCCGTCGACCCTAGTGCGGCCGTGGGACGGTGCCCATCGCCCGGCCGGGGGACGCGGGTCCCCCGGTGCCGCGTGGAGCGCCGGCGGCGGCCTCAGCCGACCGCCGGGCGCCGAGCTCAGCGCTCGGCGGGCTCCAGCTCGGCGTCGTCCTTGCCCTGCAGGCGCTCGCGGCCGCGGCGAACGGCGGCGATGAACTTCATGAGGTTCACCTCGAGCGTGTTCAGGATCTCGTCGGCGTAGTCCTCGGCACCGAGGCGGATCTCCCGCTCGCGGGCCCGGGCCTCGTCGACGATGTCGTCGGCCTCGCGCTCGGCGAGCTTGACGACCTCCTGCTGGGACACGAGCTCGACCTGCTGCTCCTTGCCCTCCTTGATGATCCGCTCGGCCTCGCGCTTGGCCTCGGCGAGCATCTCCTGACGCTCCTTGACGATCCAACGCGCCTGCTTGATCTCTTCCGGGATCGTCGCGCGCATCTGATCGAGGATGTCGAAGATCTCCTCGCGGTCAACGCGAACCTGATCCGTGAGCGGAACGGGCTTCGCGTTGTGTACGAGATCGTCGAGCTTGTCGATGAGGACCAGAACGTCCATGGCAGCCTTCCGTTTCGCGGTCGCGGCGTCGATTCCTTCTCGACGGCGCGGATCCCGCGCACAGCGGAACTCCCGTACATGGTGACGGATGCCGGCCGTGCCGCCAATTTCCGGGCGCTGACGTGCAAGACGGCGCCCACGCGCAGCCGGCTGGCAGCGCCCGTGGAGCGCCGCTAGCCGTCGTCGCGCAGCTCGGCGACGCGCGCCGTCAGCGCGGCCTGGACCGGCGCCGGGACGAGCCCGTCGATCCGGCCGTCGAAGCGGGCCAGCTCCTTGACCCAGCTCGACGAGAGGAAGGCGAACTGCGGGCTGGCCATCACGAAGATCGACTCGATCTCCTCCGCCTGCTGGCGGTTGAGGTGGCCCATCTGCATCTCGTACTCGAAGTCCGACGCCTGCCGCAGGCCCTTGACGATCGCGGTCGCGCCGATCCGCCGCGCGTAGGACACGACCAGCTCGTAGAACGGCTCGGCGCGGACGTTGGTGATCCCCTCGGCGGCGAGCGCGCCGGTGATGAACCCCAGCCGCTCGTCGATCGAGAACATCGCCTTGCTCTTGCGGACCGATTGGTTGACGACGGCCACGACGACCTCGTCGAAGAGCCCGGCGGCCCGCTTGATGATGTCGAGGTGGCCGTTGGTGACGGGGTCGTAGCTCCCCGGCACGACGGCGATGCGCTTCTCGGTGCTCATGCTCCGTGGATCCGGATCAGGGTGTCGCCGTAGCGGCGTTCGTCTTCAAGCGGCAGTTCCAGCGGCAGCGGATGGCGACGGTCTGATTCCGTCACCACCCGTGCCCCGGGCCGCAGCAGGGGCCGCAGTCCCGCGTCGAGGATCGGTCCGAGCCGGTCCGCGTCGCGGTAGGGCGGGTCGAGCAGGACGAGATCGTATGCGTCGCCGCGCGTCGCTGCGTCCCGGAGGTGGCGGGCGGCCTCGATCGCGAGCACGCGCGCCTCGTCCTCCCCCACGCCGAGCGCCTGGAGGTTCTCGCGCAGGACGCCCGCGGCGCGGCGGTCGCGCTCGACGAAGGTGACCGAGGCGGCCCCGCGGGAGAGCGCCTCCAACCCGAGCGCCCCGCTTCCGGCGAAGAGGTCCAGGACCGCGGCGCCGGTCGGCGGGCCGAGGATCGAGAACAGCGCCTCGCGGACGCGATCGGCCGTCGGTCGGGTGCCCGTGCCGGGTGGCGCGGCGAGCCGCCTGCCCCCGAATCGCCCGGCGATCACGCGCATCGGCGCGAAGGGTAGCGGCGCGCTCGTCGGGCGGGCCGCCGGCGGGCTGCCGACCCGCCGACCGGTGGGCGGTGGGCGGTGGGCGAGCCGCCGGACCGGATGTGACGTTGCGGTCGGCAGACGACCGGAACGTCGCGGGGCCCCGCCGTCAGGCCGGGATCGCGTCGTCGTCGGCCTCGAAGCGCGCGCGCCACGACTCCTGCGCGTCGGCGAGCGGCCGGTGCAGCGGGTCCTCCAGCTCGGGGTCGTCGGCCGCCAGCTGCTCGGCGACCTCGCGCGCCCGCAGCAGCAGGTCGTTGTCGTCGGGCAGCCGCGCGGTCGCGAAGCGGGCCAGGCCGGACTGGCGGGTGCCGATCAGCTCGCCCTCGCCGCGCAGCTCGAGGTCGACCTCGGACAGGGCGAAGCCGTCCGCGTGGGCGGCCAGCGCCCGCAGCCGGGCGGCGCCCTTGGGCCCGAACAGCAGGCAGATCGCCTGGTGCTCTCCGCGGCCGACGCGGCCGCGCAGCTGGTGCAGCTGGCTGATCCCGAACCGCTCGGCGTTCTCGACCAGCATCACCGTCGCGTTCGGGACGTCGATCCCGACCTCGATCACGGTCGTGGCGACCAGCACGTCGGCCTCGCCGGCGGCGAAGGCCTCCATCGCCCGCTGCTTCTCGGCCGGCTTCATCTGCCCGTGCAGCAGGGCCAGTCGCAGGTCGTGCAGCTCGCCGGTCCGCAGCCGCTCGTACTCGGCGACCGCCGAGCGCGCCTCGAGGTTCTCGGAGTCCTCGACCAGCGGGCAGACGACGAACGCCTGGCGGCCGGCGGCGACCTCCTCGCGGATCCGCTGGTAGGCCCGCGCGCGCTCGCGGTCGCTGGCGCAGACGTGGGTGGCGATCGGGCGCCGGCCCTTGGGCAGCTCGCGCAGCGCGACCACGTCGAGGTCGCCGTAGGCCAGCAGCGCCATCGTCCGCGGGATCGGCGTCGCCGTCATGTGGAGGGTGTGCGGGGCCCACGCCGCGAACCCGCCGTCGGGGCTCGGCGGGGCGCCGCCACCGCCGGACGCCTTGCGATCGAGCGCGCTCCGCTGGCGGACGCCGAAGCGGTGCTGCTCGTCGACCACGGCCACCGCCAGCGAGCGGAAGACGACCGGGTCCTCGAGCAGCGCGTGGGTGCCGACGATCAGCGGCAGCTCGCCGCTGGCGAGCCGCTCCAGCAGCGGCCGCCGGCGGGCCGCCGGGGTCGATCCGGTCAGCAGCCCGACCGGGACGAGCGCGTCCGGCAGCAGCGCCTGGATCGTGCGGAAGTGCTGGTCGGCGAGCGTCTCCGTCGGCGCCATCAGCGCCGCCTGGTGGCCGCATTCGACCGCCCGCAGCATCGCATGCAGCGCGACGACCGTCTTGCCGGAGCCGACCTCGCCCATCAGCAGCCGCTGGAGCGGCTCGACGCCCGCGGCGTCGGGATCGGCAGCGCCGTCCGAGGCCGTGGCGAGGGCCGTGGCCGTGGCCGCGCCTGTGGCCGCGGCGTCGCGGGTCGCGGGCTGGGCGTCGCGGGCCGTGGGCTCGCCGTCACGGGTCGCGGGCTCGCCGGCCTCGGAGGAGGGCGACGGTGACGGCCGGCCGGCGAGCGTCGCCAGGTTGGCGCCGATCGCCCGCCGCTGGTCGCCGGTGAGCGGGAACGGCAGCGTCTCGCTGACCCACCGGTCGGTCAGGTCCGCCGGCGCATCGAGTCGCGGCGCCCGGCGGACGCGGCCGTGGCTGCGACGACGCCGCAGGTACTCCAGCTGGACCATCAGCAGCTCGTCGAAGGCCAGCCGCCGCCGTCCGGCCTCGTGATCGCCGAGGTGGGCGGCGTGCAGCGCCGCCACGCGATCGGGCAGGTGCTGGTCGACCCGCAGGCGGGCGGGCAGCGGATCGAGCGCGTCGTGGAAGTGCTCTCGCAACTCGCCGACCCGGGCCATGATCTCGATCGAGGTCAGCCCGTCGGTGGTCGGGTAGCGGGCCACGGACGGCCCGGCGTCGACCGGCTCGGCCGCGGCGACCGGGTCGCTGGTCGGGGCGTGCTGGGCGACCGAGAACCGCCGCGGGCCCTTCAGCGTTCCGCTCAGGAGCACGCGGGTCCCCGGCGGGTAGCGCTCGACCAGCCACGGCTGGTTGAAGAACGCGACCTGCATCGTGCCGGTCCCGTCGGCGACGAGCGCCTCGACCAGCGGCCGCATCCCGCGCCGCCGCACCGGCCGGCTGCGGATGCTGCGGACCTCGGCGATCACGGTCTGCCGCTCCTCCGGTCGCAGCCGCGAGATCGTCGCGACCTCGCCGCTCTCGACCGGCAGGTGGCCGAGCAGCCCGCCGATCGTCTCGATCCCCAGGTGGCCCGCCGCCGCCAGCGCCTTCTTGCCGGCGAACCCGCTGTCGCGCCCCCAGTGCGAGGGCCGCGGACGCCGCAGCGGCGCAGCCGCGAGCGCCGCCCTGTCGGCGGGCAGCTCGGCGTCGCCGGCGAACGGCGGCGGAAGGAGCGGATGGGCGTCGGTCGCCACGGCCAGGGATCGTGGCGCACCGGGCGGATGCGTGGGCGCTGGTCGCAGGATCGGCGCAGGACTGGTGCAGGATCGGCACGCGCAGGCACCCACGCGTCGCGCGACGGACCGGATGATCGGCGTGTGCCCTCGCCCCTCCCGCTCTCCGCCAATCGCGTGCCTGCCCTCGGAGAGGGGCGAACGTCACTCACCGGCGGGGCAGCCCAGGGCGAGGGCCAATGGCCGCCACAGACGGCGGGTTCCGTCACCACCCCTACGGAGCCCGCCCGGTGAGTGACGTTTGCCCCTCCCGGCCAGCGGCTGCTGCGCCGGCGACCATCGCCGCCAGCACGCGACCGGCCACCACGCCACCCGCCGTCGTCCCGACAACCGCCGAGGCGCGCGACCGGCGCCTTGCCCGGATCGCCGCGTCCCAGGACGGGCTGGTCACGCGCCGTCAGCTGCTGCACGCCGGATTCGCGTCGCGAACGATCGAGCGCCGCGTGGCCCGCGGGGCGTTCTGGATCGAGCTGCGCGGGGTCTACGCGATCGGCTCACCCGTCCGCGACCTCCGCCGGCGGTTGCGGGCGCGGCTGCTGGCCTGCGGCTCCGGCTGGTTCAGCCACGAGACCGCGGCCGGGCTGCTCGGGTTCGGGCCTCCGCTCGCGCTGGCAGCGCCGGTCCACGTGGCCGTCCTCGGACGGGGGCGGTCACGTCGGTCCCGCGACGGGCTGATCGTCCACCAGACCGCGACCCTGCCCCTCGGCGACCGGACGATGGTCGACGGACTGCCGGTCACGGCGCCCGCGCGCACGCTGGTCGACCTGGGCGGCCGCGTCGACCCCCGGCGACTGGAGCGGATGGTCAACGCCGCCCAGGTCGCCAACGGCCTCCAGCCGACCGTCCTGCTCGGGGCGATCGATCGTGCGCGCGGGCGGCGTACGACAGAGCTGCGACGGATCGTCTCCGGCTCCACGGGGACCCGCAGGTCGGGGCTCGAGGACGACCTCTGGCGCCGCCTCCGCGGGGCCGGCCTCGCCGATGGCGCGGGATGCAACATGCGGATCGGCCCCTGGGAGGTGGACGTGGCGTGGCCCGATGCGCGAGTCGTCGTCGAGGTCGACGGCTTCCGTTACCACCGGACCCGCGCGGATCGCGAGCGAGACGAGCGCAAGAGCCGCTGGTTCCGGGCGCGGGGCTACGAACTGCTTCGCTTCTCCGACGACGAGGTGGCCCGGCGGCCCCTGGCCGTCGTCGCCGAGGTGGCCGGCGCGCTCGCGGTGGCTCGTCACGCCCTGTAGGACTCGCCCACCGCCCGAGCGGCCCTCGCCCGCGCGCCGCTACTCGGCCGCCACGAGCCACCACCACGCCGGCTGGCCGCCGTGGCTGCGCTCGACCTCGACCCCGTCAGGAGCCAGGCCGTCGATCGTCTCGCCGTCGAGCGGGGCGCCGTCGCCGGCGATCACCGTCAGCAGCTCGCGGTCCTCGGCCAGGCGCTCGAGGACGGTCCGGAGCGTCGCCTCGGGCTCGCCCCAGGCGATCAGCTCCTCGTCGACGTAGCCGAGCGCGTCGCCGATCGCGAAGCGGCCCTGGGGATCCTCGCGGGCCGCCGGGGCGACGCCGCCGGTGCCGAGGTCGTCGAGCAGCTCGGCGAGCGCCTGGGCGTTCTCGGCCGCCCCGCGCTCCGGGTCGTGGCCGACCGCGATCGCCAGGCCGGCCTGCTGCGAGCGGGTCGGCACCACGACGACCGGCCGCTCGGCCAGCTCGGCCGCGCGATCGGCAGCCATCCGGACGTTCGAGTTGTTGGTCAGCAGGACGACCTCGTCGGTGCCGGCCGTCTCGATCGCGGCGAGCAGGTCGGCGGTCGACGGGTTCATCGTCGCGCCGCCGTCGAGTACGACCGCGCCGAGCGACCGGAACGTCTCGGCGATCCCGTCGCCGGTCACGACCGCCAGCAGCGCCGTGCGGCCGCTGGCCGTGCCGGAGATCTCCGCCCCGCCAACCGCCGCCACGCCGTTCCCGGCACCGCCCGCTGCCGCATCGGCGCCGCCCGCGGCCGCGCCACCGCCGCCCGCCGCGTCACCCGCGGCCGCGCCAC
>NZ_AGUD01000268.1 GCF_000240225.1 Patulibacter medicamentivorans | reverse complement strand
TCGCCGTCGCCGCGGCCGAGCCGGGCGACGCCGTCGTCTAGGACCGCGGTCTGGGCGGCGATCCGCCCCAGGGCCCGGCGGTGCCAGGCCGCGTAGCGCTGCGGCGGATCGGCGGCGCGGACCCGCGACAGCGGGCCGTCGAGCGCCTTGCGCAGGGCCTGGGCCGGCTTGCGCAGCTCGGCCGCCACGACCGACGCCGGGAGCGGGGCGCGGGCGGCGGCGTCGCCGGCGTCGGGCGAGCTGTCGGCGGCCGTCGCGATCGCGGTCTGGAACTCCTTGTAGGCGGACGAGAGGTCGCGGCAGGCGTCGTTCCAGGTGCCGGCGTAGTCGTCGCTGCCGTCGCCCCCGCAGCCGCTCGCGGCCAGCGCCGTCGCCGTGACGAGGGCCAGGGTCCAGCGCCTCGTGGGCGAGCTCCACATGGCCGGGGATCGTACGGGGCCAGGCGCCATCGGCGCGGCGCCGGGTGCGCCGCTCAGCCGGCGAACGCCCGGCAGGCGGGGGCCTTGCGGGCCAGCGCCGAGGGCACGCGGACGCTGCCGCTCGCGGACTGGAGCCCCGAGACCTTCGTCCCGACGCTCTGCATCGCGCCCGCGTCGCCGGCCAGCAGCCGCCCGCGGGCGGCGTCGACGGCGCTCGTCATCTTCGAGACCGCGTTCAGGGTGGCGCTGTGGAAGCGCCGGTAGGCGGCCGGCGGCGTCGCCGCGCGCAGGCCCGCCGTCGCCCGCTTGAGCGAGTCGCTGAAGGCGACGATCCCGCGCCCGGCCCCGCGCAGGGCGGCGGCGCCGGTCGCGCCGGCGAGGTTCTTGGCAGCCTGGTTGAAGGCGTTGCCGGCGGCCGTCAGCCCGCTGCAGTAGCCGTTGGTCGCCTGGGCGTAGGCGGTCAGCGCCGCGGCGGCCGCGTCGCTGCCGCCGCCCTGGTTGCCGGAGCCCTGGCCGCCGGTCGACGTGGTGGTGGTCGTGGAGCCGGTGGTGGTCTGCCCGCCGCCCGCCGGGGCGCCGCCGGTCGTCGTGCCGCTGGTGGCACCGGGCGCTCCCGGGGTGCCGGCGGGGGTGCTGGCCTGCGTCTGGGCGGCCGGCTGGGCGCCGTCGTCGCCGGAGGAGACCGGCTCGCCGTAGCCGGCACCGCAGCCGGTGGTGGCCAGCCCCACGGCAAGCAGGAGCGCCGTCGCCGCGACCCTCGGGCCCGGCACGCGGCGCCATCGATCGGCGACCCCCGTCATCCCGGCCAGGGTATCGAGGGCGCCACCGCCGCCGCGCCGCCGCCACCGGTCCGGCGGGCTAGCGGACGGCGGCCCGGCAGGCGGGTGCGTCGTCGAGCACGCCCTTGGGGATCTTCGGCATCGCGGCCGGACCGGTCCGCTGCAGCTCCGCGGCGAGCGAGGTCGGGACCTGGCCCCTGGCGGCACGCGCGGCGGCGTCGCGCATCAGCTTCGCGTGCTTGCGCAGCTGCGAGACGGCCCCGTCGCGGAAGTCGCGCTCGTCGCTCGGCGGGTCGGCCTGGGACAGGCCCTGGGCGGCGCGGTCGACGCGCCCGGCGTAGCCGTCGATCGCGCCGCGGAGGGCGCTCGCCTCGCTGCTGCCGCTGCGGCGGACGAGGTCCTGCCGCAGCGTGGTCACCGCGGCGGCGACCTCGCGGCAGGTGCGATCGGTCGCCTTGGCGAACTGCGACGGGTCGCCACCGCCACCGCAGCCGGCCAGCGCGAGCGCGGCGCCGGTGGTCGCGAGCACGATCGTTCGTCGGAGGGCCATGCCGCAAGGCTACGCGCCACGTAGGCTGGCGCGATGGACGTCCCGCTGGAACAGCTGGCCGCGGTCTCCGAGGCGATCGGTCGCGGCGAGGAGGCAGTCGAGGAGCAGGCCTGGGAGACGGCGCGCGAAGCGCTCGACGCCGCCGACCACGAGCTCGATGGGCTGCGCGAGCGCTGGCGCGACCTCGACGAGCGCGGGCGCCGCACGCTCGGGACGCTGGCGACCCCGCTGCGGGCCCGTCGCGACGCGCTGGTGGCGCGGATCCCGGCGCCGCGCGTGGTCAGCGAGGGCGCGCCGGTCCACGATCCCGAGCAGGACGACGATCCGGAGCCGGACGCCGCGCCCAGCTGAGCGGGCGGGGCGGTCAGTTGACCGACGGGTCCTCGGGCACGTGCGCGAGCAGCGCGAACGGGCCGCCGAGCCGCTCGAGCGCGAGGTGCCAGAGCCGCGACGCGTCCGGCTGGAAGAGGTCGTCGGGCCGGGCGTCCAGCACCAGCCAGTCGTCCTCCTCGAGCTCCTGCTCGAGCTGGGCCGGAGCCCAGCCGGCGTAGCCCGCGTAGGCCCGGGCGCGGTCGACCAGCGGCCGCTCGGCGTCGTCGTCGCCGCGGACCATCCCGATCCGGCCCAGGACCAGCAGCGCCGCCTCGGCCGGGTCGCGGAACTCGGCGACCGTCAGCAGCGCCTCGGGCTGGACCGGGCCGCCCTCGTGGACGACCTCGTCGGCGTCGAACATCTCGGCGAGGTCGGGGACCGCGACCTCGATCACCGTGTCGGTCGGGCGGTTGAGGACGATCCCGAGAGCGCCGTCGTCGTCGTGATCGACGACGAGCACGACCGTTCGAGCGAAATGCGGATCGCTGATGGTCGGGGAGGCAACCAGGAGCTGCCCGGACAGCCAGCGCGGCATCTCCGGGAATGCTGCCAGGTTCCCGTCCGCGGCGGTCCGCCACCGGTCGCGCGGGCCGCCGCCGGTCGCGGAACCGCTGGTCTAGCCTCGGGACATGCGCCTGGCCCGCTTCCGCACGGCTCCCTCCGCCGACCCGCGCTGCGGCGAGGTGGTCGGGGACGAGGTGGTCGCCCTGGCCGACGGCAGCACCGTCCTGGAGCGGCTGGCGACCGGCGACCGCAGCCCCGCCGACGGCGAGCGGTTCGCGCTCGGCGCCGTCGAGCTGCTGGCGCCGCACGCCCCGCGAGCGATCTACGGGATCGGCCGCAACTACGCCGACCACGCCGCCGAGCTCGGCAACGAGGTCCCGGCGGCGCCGATCGTCTTCGCGATGCCGCCGACTGCGGCCGGCGGCCCGCGCGACCCGGTCCGGCGGCCGGCGGTGACCGAGCGGCTGGACTACGAGGTCGAGCTGGCGATCGTCCTCGGGCGGGTCGCCGGCGGCGGGATCGGGGCGGCCGGCTACGCGGTCGCCGACGACGTCAGCGCCCGCGACCTGCAGGAGCGCGAGGGCCAGTGGGCGCGGGCCAAGGGCGCCGACGGCTTCTGCCCCTTCGGCCCCTGGGTCACGACCGCCGACGAGGTCCCCGACCCCGAGGCGCTGCGGCTGCGCAGCTGGGTCAACGGCGAGCTGCGCCAGGACGCCTCGACCGCCGACCTGATCTTCGGCGTCGACGCGCTGATCGCCCACATCGCGGCGGCGATCACGCTGCGGCCCGGCGACCTGATCCTGACCGGCACGCCGAGCGGGGTCGGCCACGCGATGACGCCGCCGGTCTACCTGCAGCCCGGCGACGTCGTGCGGATGGAGATCGAGCGGCTCGGGACGATCGAGCACGCGATCGCCTGAGCGGCGCCCCGACCGGCGCTCAGCCGGCGGTCGCCCACGGCTTCAGCGGCGGCTCGCGCGTCAGGCGGTCGGCGGCGGTCGTCTGCTGGACGAGGTTGAGCAGGAACGGCACGGCGGCGGTCAGCAGCAGGTTGCCGACGAAGTCGCTCTGCGAGGTCCCGGGCATGAAGGTCCGGCCGCAGACGCCGGGGCCGAGCCGCGACGGGTCGGCCGGGCCGGGGTGGGTGATCGCGTCGAGGGCCAGGTCGTGGGCGACGTTGTCGTAGAGCCCGATCCCGAGGTGCTCGACCAGCCGGCCGGGGCAGATCGACTGGACGCGGACGTTGCGGACGTTCGGCCCGGCGGCGAGGTTGCCGGCGGTCGACGGCAGGACGATCTCGTCGAGGTCGGTGGTGATGACGGTGTAGTCGATCCCGGGGAAGGTCTCGCCGCCGCGATTGAGGGCCTGCAGCAGCCGCGAGTCGCTGCTCTGCTGCCAGAGCGCCGCGGGGCAGCCGAGCACGCTGCAGAGCGGCTTCAGCAGCAGGACGGCGGCGGTGCCGTGGTTGCTGGGCGCGATCCCGATCAGATCGCTGACCATCGCCCGGGTGTCGGGCCAGTACTTCAGCGCCAGCCGCGGCGACATCCCGCCCTGGCTGTGGCCGACGATCGCGATCGGCCGCCCGGCGCGGCCGTGCATCCGGCGGATCGCGTTGGCGACGTACTCGGCGGCGACCTGGATGTCGCCCATCGAGTGCCGAGGCACCTCGATCGTGCAGGCCGGGATCCCGGCGCCGGCGAGCGAGCGCCGCCAGGTCCAGTCGAAGTTCTGCTTCGGGTCGGCGCCGGTCCCGGGCACCAGCAGCACCGGGGTCCGAGTCGCTCCGTCGAGGTCGGCGCTGCAGCGCAGGCCGGCGTCGAGCGTCGCCTGCGGCACGGTCGGCGCCGGGTCGGCGGCGGCGATCCCGGGGGTGATCGCGGCGGTCAGCGCGACCGCCAGGGCGAGTACGGACGTACGGGTACGGCGACGCATCGGCTGCTCCTCTCCCGTCCGCGGCGGCCACCACGGACGGCGTCAACCTACCAGAGAGTAGCCCCGCCGTTGTGGCCGCGTGAGCGGGGTTTCCCGGCGGTTGTGGCCAGTCCACACCCACGGTCGCCCGGGGACCCGCGAAGCTGTCGCCGATGTCGAGCCCCGCGCAGCCCTCGATCGCGTCGAACGGACGCGCCACCACGACGGCAGGCCCGTCGATCGCGATCGTCGGCGCCGGCTTCGGCGGCGTCGGGATGGCGATCCGGCTGAAGCAGGCCGGCTTCGGCAACCTGACGATCTTCGACCGGGCCGCCGGCGTCGGCGGGGTGTGGCGCGACAACACCTACCCGGGCGCGGCCTGCGACGTCCCCTCGCCGCTCTACTCGTACTCGTTCGCGCCCAACCAGGACTGGCCCAACCGCTACTCCGAGCAGCCGGCGATCCTCGACTACATCGAGGGCTGCGTGGAGCGCTTCGGCCTCGGCCCGCACCTGCGGCTGAACGCGACGGTCGAGCGGGCCGCCTTCGACGAGGCGACGGGCCGCTGGCGGCTCGAGGTCGGCGGCCAGGTCCACGAGGCCGACGTCCTGATCCCCGCCTGCGGTCAGCTGAGCGAGCCGGCCTACCCGTCGATCGACGGGATCGACCGCTTCGCCGGCGAGGCGTTCCACAGCGCCCGCTGGAACCACGACATCGACCTCACCGGCAAGCGGGTGGCGGTCGTGGGGACCGGGGCCAGCGCGATCCAGTTCATCCCTCGGATCGCTCCCCAGGTCGCCCAGCTGACGGTCTACCAGCGCTCGGCGCCGTACATCATGCCGCGGCTCCAGGCCCACTACTCCGAGCGCCACCACAAGCTCTTCCGGGCGCTGCCGCTGATCCAGCGCGCCGAGCGCCTCGGGTGGTTCGCCTTCGGCGAGATCGGCACCGCCGGGATGGTCAAGGGCGCCTGGATCACCGCGCCGTTCAAGAAGCTCTGCCTGCGCTACCTGGAGCGCCAGGTCGCGGACCCGCAGCTGCGACGGATCCTCACGCCGGACTACGAGTTCGGCTGCAAGCGGGTGCTCTTCAGCGAGAACTACTACGAGGCGGTCTCGCGGCCGAACGTCGAGGTGATCCCCGAGGGCGTCCGCGAGGTGACCGCCAGCGGGCTGGTGTCGGCCACCAGCGGGGTCGAGCGCGACGCCGACGTGATCATCTACGGCACCGGCTTCCGGACCAAGGACTTCGTCGCGCCGATGGAGGTCCGCGGGCTCGCGGGCCGCGAGCTGAACGAGGCCTGGGCCGGCGGCGAGCGGGCGCACCTCGGCCTGACGGTGTCGGGCTTCCCGAACATGTTCCTGACCTACGGCCCGAACACGAACCTCGGGGCCGGCTCGATCATCTACATGATCGAGAGCCAGGCGAACTACGTCGTCGACGCGCTCCAGCGGCTGGCGGCGCGCGGCGGCGGCTACCTCGACGTGCGCGAGGACGCGCTCGACGCCTTCGACCGCGAGGTCCAGGAGCGGCTGTCCGGCACGGTCTGGCAGACCGGCTGCGAGAGCTGGTACGTCGACGAGAACGGGCGCAACGCCAACAACTGGCCCGCCCAGGTCGTCGAGTACCGCCGCCGGACCCGTCAGCTGGACCCGGCCGACTTCCGGTTCGTGGCGCCGAACCCGGCCCCGGGCGCCGCGCGCGAGCTGGCCGGCGCGGCCGGCGACTGAGCCGCTCAGCCGTCGAGCAGCGGCGCCAGCGTCGCCGCCAGCAGCAGCTCGGTGACGCGGTCGTCGATCGGGCGCCCGAGCAGGTCCTCGATCCTCCGCGCCCGGTTGGCGATCGTGTTCTCGTGCACGCCGAGGCGGGCGGCGGCGCGACGCGGGCGCCCCTGCTCCTGCAGGTAGACCCGCAGCGTCGTGACCAGCTCGCGGCCCTCGGGCGAGGCCAGCAGCGGGCCGAGCTGGTCGGCGACCAGCTCGCGCGCGCCCTCCAGGTCGACGCTCGCCAACGCCGCGGCGGCGACGTCCCGGAAGTGGGTGACCGGCTCCTCGACGCCGGCCAGGCTCGCGACCCGGCGGGCGTGCTGGGCCTCGCGGTGGCTGCGCCGGAAGCCGTCCAGCCCGCGCCCCGGTCCGCCGACCGCGAGCCGCACACCGGTCGCGTCCTCGGGCACCCGCACGGCGCCGGCGAGCGCGTCGCGGTCGGGTGCCTCGCCGGCCCCGACCCAGG
>NZ_AGUD01000269.1 GCF_000240225.1 Patulibacter medicamentivorans | reverse complement strand
CGGACGCCTCCGCCGACACGGCGCCGGACGCCTCCGCCGACACGGCGGCAAGCCCGTCCGACGACGCGGACGCGAGCCCGTCCGACGACACGGCGGCGAGCCCCTCGTCCGAGGACGCTGCCGCGCAGGGCGAGGGCGCCGCGACGCCGGCCCTGGCCGCCGCCGGCTGAGCCACGCAGCCTGGCGCCGCGTCCCCCCGATCGCGGGTGGGCGCGGCGCCTGGCCGTTCACCGCACGGTCACCGGCCCGCCCCGGCGGGCTCGTACCGTTGCGGCCTTCATGACACGCCCCAGAGCCCTGGCCCTGCTCGTCACGGGCATCCTGCTCGTCGCCGGCGGGCCGCCGGCGACACGGTCGGCGGCGGCGCAACCAGCGCCGGTCGCGGTGCAGGGCAGCGTCTCGAGCGGCGCTGCCGTGCTCGGCAACGGGGTCGTCGAGCGACGCTGGACGTTCACGGCCGGACAGGCGACCACGTCGTCCTGGCGCGACCTGGTGACGGGCGGCCAGTGGGCGCTGCCCCGGTCGGAGGACTTCTCGCTGACGGTCGACGGGCGGACCGTCGGTCCCGCGTCGGGACTGACCCTCGTCGAGGCGCGCGCGGGGAGCGTCGCCGTCGACCGCGCCCGGCCGGGAGCCGCCGGCGGTCGCCAGGTGGTGCTCCGCTTCCGCCTGGACGCTCCGCGCGTCGAGGTCACCCGCAGCTACGCGCTCTTCCCCGGCTCGGCGGTGATGGCCGTCGGGACCACGGTCCGCAACGAGTCCGGATCGACGGTGCAGATCGGCGACCACGCGCTGGAGCAGCTGGACACGCCGCTCGGCGGCGAGGGCGAGGTGCGCGCGCTGCAGGCCGGCGCGACCTATCAGCTGGAGCACCTGCAGCTGCACCGCGAGCGCGCCGGGTTCGACCACGAGGGCGAGATCTTGCGAGTCGACGACGGTCGCGGCGCCGGGATCTTCCTGATCAACGGCCGCCGCAGCGCGCCCTCGACGCGGGCGGGGCGGACGCCGGTCGCCGGCGGCTGGAGGACCTGGGTGGGCGCGCAGCCGCAGCGCGAGCTCGGGATGGCCCCGATCCTGATCGTGCGCCCGCAGAGCCAGTCCAACCGGATCCTGAATCCGCTCTGGCCGATCGCCGGCCACGTCCGCCGGATCGGTCCGGGGAACCAGGTCGACCTGGGCCGCGCCTGGCTCGGCGCCTACCACGGCGGCGCGGACGCGGCCCCGGCCGCCTGGGTGCGCGAGCTGCAGGAGCACGTGATGCCGCCGCTGCCGGGCGACGTGCAGCAGAACACCTTCCATCCCTTCCCCGACGGCGAGGACTCCAACGAGCGGGCGATGGCGACCGTCGCCGACGCGGCCAAGGCGGTCGGGGTCGAGACGCTGGTGCTCGACGACGGCTGGCAGGGCGGGCCGGGCGGGCTGGCGGGGGACTGGCGGATGGACCCGGCGCGCTATCCCGATCGCGACGGCGACGGAGTCGTCGACTTCGCGGAGCGGCTGGAGCGGCAGGGGATCCGGCTGGGCCTGTGGATGCAGCTGGCGCTGTTCCACCGCGACTCCGACGCGTTCCGCCAGCATCCCCAGTGGGCGTGCGCTCCGCTCGGCCTGGTCGGCGCGGCCGTCGAGGACTACAACGGGCTCGGCTTCTGGGACCTGAACCAGCCGCAGCTGCGCGCCCACCTGCTGTCCGCGGTCGACCGGATCCTCGCGCAGACCCACGCGCGCGAGCTGAAGCTGGACAACATGACCTGGATGGGCTGCGTCGGCCACGACTTCGAGGACATGCACGACGCCTGGCTGAGCCTCGTGCGCGAGATCCAGCGGCGTCACCCCGATGTCGTGCTGCAGTCCGACGAGACCGTCGACATGCGCACGTGGCCGTTCGAATCGGCCGCGATCGGGCCGTCGTGGTTCGAGGACGACCACCTGCATGACGGCGTCGGGCTGGTCGCCAACCACCTCTACGACCTGTGGTCGCAGGCGCCCTGGATGCCGCTGTCGCTGGTCGGGCTGCCGGCGCTCCACGACCTGCCCGACGGCGTCTCGGTCCGCGACGTGATGCCGATCGAGCTGCTGGCCCGGACGACCTTCTGGGCCGACCTGCGCAAGCTCGGACGCGACGCCGCCGAGGTCCGCTGGTGGCTGCGCTACCGCGCCGAGCATCGGCAGGCGCTGACCGGGATCAGCCACCCCCTGACCGACGAGAGCCCGCTCGGCGAGGGCTGGACCGTGCTGCAGGCCGGCGACGGTCGCGAGGTCCATCTGGTGGCGGCGCGCCAGCAGGCGCCCGCCGCGATCCGCACGGTGCGGCTGCGCCGGCTCGACCCGCAGCTCCGCTACGCCGTGCGCGACGTCCGCAGCGGCCAGGCGCTGGGCGCGTGGAGCGGCGCCGAGCTGATGGGGCCGGGGCTGCGGGTGCGGATCGACCGCGTCGGGGCCACGCGGATGCTCGCGGTCGTCGCCGCCCCCGAGCCGAGCGGCCCGCCGCCGTGCTCGTCCACGCGCCGGGTCACGATCCACCTCGGGACCGGAGGGCGCCGGGTCCGGTCCGCCCGCGCGACGGTCAACGGCCGCCGCGTCCCGACGCGGATCGTCGGGCGCAACGGGGTCCGGATCGCCTTCGACGGTCGCGGTCCCGGTCGGGTCCGCGTCCGCGTCCAGGCCCGGACGGTCGACGGTCGCGGCCAGGCGACGACCCGTCGCTACCGGCTGTGCCGGCCAGGCCGGCGCTGAGCGCGGGTCAGTGCGCCGCGGCGGCGCCGCGGCCGACCGCGGTGGCGGGCCCGCGCAGGGCTCGCCAGGACGACGAAACCCCCGTCGAGGACAGGGGTTCCGATCAGCGGAGCGACGGGGATTCGAACCCCGGAGGGAGCTTTCAACCCCCAACTCGCTTAGCAGGCGAGCGCCTTAAGCCACTCGGCCATCGCTCCGTGACGGGCGAGTTTAGCGGCCGTCGCCGGGGCCCGAAGCGCCCCCTGCGGAGAGGTCGCGGCCGGGGGCCTCGGACGGGCCGTCGCCGGGCAGGACGAGGCCGGTCTCGTAGGCGTAGATGACGGCCTGGACCCGGCTCTGGAGGTCGAGCTTGGAGAGGATCCGGCCGACGTGGCTCTTGACCGTCGACTCCTCCAGGACCAGCTCGCCGGCGATCCCGGCGTTCGACAGGCCGCGGGCGATCCCCAGCAGGACGTCGATCTCGCGCGGGGTCAGCTCGGCCAGCGCCGGGTCGTCGCTGCGGGCGGGCTCGACGGCGGCGAAGCGGTGGATCAGGCGCCGCGTGACGTCGGGGGCGATCAGGCCGCCGCCGCCGTGGACCGCCCGCACCGCGCCGATGATCAGGTCGGGGTCGGCGTCCTTGAGCAGGAACCCCGACGCTCCGGCCCGCAGCGCGCCGAAGACGTACTCGTCGAGGTCGAAGGTCGTCACCACGATCACGTCGATCGGCGGGTCGAGGGCGCTCAGGTGACGGGTCGCCTCGAGCCCGTCCATCCGCGGCATCCGGATGTCCATCAGCACCACGTCCGGCCGCCGGCGCTCGGCCTGGCCGACCGCGTCCGCCCCGTCGACCGCCTCGCCGACGACCTCGAAGCCCGGCTCGGACTCGAGGATCCCGCGCAGCCCGCGACGGGCCAGCGGCTGGTCGTCGGCGACCAGCACCCGGATCGGCGGAGCGGTCATCAGGCCGGGACCCCGTCGCGCACGCCGCTCTCGATCGGCAGCTCGGCGTCGACCCGCCAACCGCCCTCCGGCCGCGGCCCGGCGAGCACCCGCCCGCCGACCAGCGCCGCCCGCTCGCGCATCCCGACCAGCCCCTGACCGGTCCGCCGGCGGCGCATCGTCGCGGCGGCGAAGACGGCCATCGGCGGGATCGCGCGCGGCGGCATCACGCCGCCGGCGGTCGACGGATCCGGGGGCAGCGGGATCGACGCGCCGTGGTCGAGCACGTGCAGGTGGATCGCGCGAGCGCCGTAGCGGACCTGGACCTCGGCGACGGCCGGCCGCGCGTGCTTGGCGACGTTCGTCAGCGCCTCCTGGACGATCCGGAACGCGCACTGCTCGACGGGATCGGGCAGCGGCCGGCGGTCGCCGGTCACCGACAGCTGGATCGTGACGCCGCTCGCGCGGGCCGTCTCGACCAGGTGCTCGAGCCCGGTCAGGCTCGGCGCCGGCGCGGTCCCGGTCCCGGTGGCGTCGTCGTGCGAGCGCAGCATCCCGAGCGTCCGGCGGGTCTGGTCGAGCGCCTCGCGACTGGAGCGACGGATCGCGTCGAGCGCGTGGCGGGCCTCCTCGGCGTCCTCGGCCTTGCGGGCGCCGGCGGCCGCCTGCAGGCTGATCGCGCTCAGATGGTGGCCGACGACGTCGTGGACCTCGCGCGCGATCCGGACCCGCTCGTCGGCGACCGCGCGCTGGACCTCGGCGTCGCTCAGCTGCTCCAGCCGCTCGGCGTTGTCGCGGTACTGGTCGGCCAGCTGGCGCTCGCTGCGGATCGCCTCGCCGACCAGGCCGGGCACGGCGCCGCTGAACAGCGACAGGACGATCGCCGGCAGCGACCAGCCGAGGTCGTTGGCGTCGACCAGCAGCCCGAGCGACGTCAGGGCGCCCGCGACCATGATCATCACCGCGCGCCGGCGGGTCCCCGACTCGGCGGCGTAGACGGCGGTCCAGGCGACGGCGATCTGGGCGGTGACTGCGGTGTGGTCGCCGACCAGGGCCAGCAGCGCGGCGAACGACACCAGCAGCGCCGGCAGCGGCGCGATCCGGCTGACGAGGACCGGCACGATCGCGACCAGCAGCAGCAGGACGTCGAGGACGCCCGGCTCGCCCGGCCGCCAGCCGTCCTCGCGGCGCATCGTCTCGTCGGTGAAGAGCAGCGCGCTGATGACGAGCAGCGCGATCGCCATCACGGGCGAGGCGACGCCGGTCCGCTGCAGCACGGACTGCAGGCGGTCCGACCAGGTGGCGGGGCGGGTCACCCGTCGATCGTAGGGCCCGCGGCGCGTACGGGCGACCGCCGAAGGGCGGAACCCGACTCGGCCGACCGGCGGGTCGGCCAGGTCCTCAGGCGTGGGGGACGACGGCGAGCGCGACCACGAGGTAGTGCGCCAGCGCCGCGACGATCACCAGCGCGTGGAAGATCTCGTGGTAGCCGAAGACCCGCGGGAACGGGTCGGGGCGCTTGCCGGCGTAGATGATCGCGCCGGCGGTGTAGAGCAGGCCGCCGCCGAGCAGGCCGACCGCCGGCCACGGGCCGAGGTCGCCGACGAGCTTCGGGAAGAGCGCCATCCCGGCCCAGCCGATCGCCAGGTAGATCGCGGCGCTGACCCACTTCGGGGCGCCGATCCACAGCAGCTTGATCGTGATCCCGATCCCGGCCATGCCCCAGGCGACGCTGAGGACGGTGGTCCGCAGCGGGCCGTCGAGCATGATCGCCGCGATCGGCGTCACGCTGCCGGCGACCATCACGAAGATCATCGAGTGGTCGAGCCGGCGCATCCACGCGCGGGCGCTCGGACGGCGCCAGTTGACCCGGTGGTAGACCGCGCTGACCGTGAACAGGCCGACGATCGAGATCGCGTAGACCAGCGACGCGAGCCGGGCGTTGGCGTTCGGCGCCGAGAGCACGAGGAACGCGCCGGCGAAGGCGGCGACCACGGCGGCCCACTGGTGCAGCACGCCGCGCATCCTCGGCTTGAGGACCGGGGTCGGCAGCATCAGCGTCGGACGAACTTCGACCACCCACCCATCCTACGCGCTGGGAAGGATCCCGGCCACCGTTCGGTGCACGGGTGTACCAGCGATAGTTTCGCGGCTGTTCATCGAGGTTCCCGGGTCCGCTCGCTACGCTCGGACACGGGCCGCTCGCACGGGTCGTGCGGGGGCCGTTCCCCACGACGAGGAGCACCATGCTGTTTCGCCAGAAGGCCGTCGAGCTGATCGATCCGCGGGAGACGCTGCCGGGGCGCGAGCAGCTGATGCCGATCGTCGGCGACCACCCGGTCCTCGGCCGACCGATCGTGCCGCCGCTGCCGGCGGGCAGCGCCCACGCGTTCTTCGGGATGGGCTGCTTCTGGGGCGCCGAGCGCGGCTTCTGGCAGACCCCCGGGGTGCTGGTCACCGCGGTCGGCTACCAGGGCGGCCAGACCCCGAACCCGACCTACGCCGAGGTCTGCTCCGGGCGCACCAACCACACCGAGGCGGTGCTGGTCGCCTGGGATCCGGCGGCGATCGACTTCGAGGCGATCCTGCGCGTCTTCTGGGAGGGCCACGACCCGACCCAGGGGATGCGCCAGGGCAATGACGTCGGGACGCAGTACCGCTCGGCGATCTACGCCACCAGCGACGAGCAGCTGGCGCAGGCCGAGATGTCGCGGACCAACTACCAGCGCTCGCTGAGCGCGGCCGGCCACGGCGAGATCACGACCGAGATCCGCGGCGGGGCGGACGGGCCCGGCAGCTTCGGCAGCGCGCTGCTCGGCGGCCAGGTCCCGTTCTTCTACGCCGAGCCGGACCACCAGGCCTACCTGCACAAGGTCCCGAACGGCTACTGCGGCCACGGCGAGACCGGCGTCAGCTGTCCGATCGGGCTGGTCTCCGCCGGCTGAGCCGCGGGCGCTGTCGCCGGCCGACGGCTCAGAGCGCGGCCGCCGACGGCTGCCGCAGGTGCGAGCCGTCGCGGTGCTTCTCGACCACCAGCTGCATCGGGATCCGCTGCTTCAGCTCGGGGACGTGCGACACGATCCCGACCGCGCGGCCGCCGTCGCGCAGGCCGTCGAGCACGCCGAGGACCTCGTCGAGCGTCTGCTCGTCGAGGCTGCCGAAGCCCTCGTCGATGAACAGCGTCCCGAGGTCGATCCCGCCGGCCTCGGCGCTGACCACCTCGGCCAGCCCCAGGGCGAGCGCCAGCGAGGCGAAGAACGACTCGCCGCCGGAGAGCGTGGTGGTGTCGCGCTCCTCGCCGGTCCAGCCGTCGCGCACCCGCAGCCCGAGCCCGGCGTTGCCCTTGCCGCGCCCGCTGGCCGGCTCCTCGTGCAGGACCAGCGCGTAGCGGCCCGCGGACATCTCCAGCAGGTGGACGGTGGCGGCCGCGGCGACCTGCTCGAGGCGCGCCGCCAGGACCCACGACGAGAGCTGGATCCGGCGCCGGTTGCCGGCTCCGCCGCGGGTCAGCTCGGCCAGCTCGTGGGTCCGGTCGGCCGTCGCCGCCAGCGGCGCCAGCGCGTCGAGGCGCGCCTGCAGCAGCGGCCGCCGCTCGGCCTCGGCCGCGACCCAGCGGGCGATCGTCGCCGCCTCGGTGGTGGCCCGCTCGGCGCTCTCGGCGGCGGCGTTGCGGCGATGCTCGACGGCGACCAGGTCGATCACCGGAGAGGCCGCGACGGCCGCCACCTCGGGCAGTGCCAGGACCCCGCGGGCGGAGGAGCGGGCCTGGTCGACGCGGCGGATCTCGGCCTCGAGCGCGTCGGCGTCGCGCGGGGTGAGGATCGCGGCCTGGAGCGCGGGGACGTCCTCGGCGCCGTCGGCGATCCCGTGCTCGCGCAGGGCGGACGCGAGCGCTCGGTCGGCGTCCTCGCGCGCGATCCGGGCGGCGGCGTCCGCCTCGTGCGCGGCGCTCGCCTTCTCCAGGAAGGTCGCGTCGTGGCGTAGCGACGCGACGCGAGCGGCGACGTCGGGGAAGCCGGCCCGCTCGCGCTCGAGCCGCTCGCGCAGCCGGCCGAGCTCGCCGTCGAGGGCGGCCGCCTGGGTGCCGAGCGTGGTCGCGCGCTCGCGCGCCCGCTGCTGGGCGTCGCGGTCGGCGGCGGTCCGCTGCTCGAGCTGCGCCCGCTCGGCGGCGAT
>NZ_AGUD01000270.1 GCF_000240225.1 Patulibacter medicamentivorans | reverse complement strand
TCGGCACCGCGCAGGCGCGGCTGGCCCGGGGGCTGGGCGACGGCGTGACCGACAGCGCGCCGCTGGCCGGTGGGCTCGGCGCCGCGCGCCGCGGCGTCAGCGGCTACCGCGGCCAGCTCGCCGACGCGGCGGGGCCGAACGGGATCGGCCAGCTCGATGCGCTGCAGCGGCGCTCTCCCGGGTTCTTCCGCTCCGGCTACGTGGCGGCGGCCGCCCTGGCCGGCGCCCGCCCGCTCGATCGCCAGGCATCCGAGATGCTGGTCGACACGGCGCACGGGGCGACCTTCGGGCGGATCGTGCTGCTGCCCGACCTGCCGACGAACGACCCGCGGACGACGGCGCTGGTAGCGGCGGTCCGCGGCGAGGTCTCGCGCTGGCAGCGCGACACCGGGATCACGGCGGCCGTCGGCGGCGGCGCGAGCCAGCTCTCCGACTTCGACGCGGTCACCAAGGCCCGGATCCCGCTGCTGACGATCGTGATGTCGCTGGTCACCTTCCTGCTGCTGGTGGTCGTGCTGCGCTCGCTGCTGCTGCCGGCGCTGGCGGTCGCGCTGAACCTGCTGACGGTCGTCGTCTCGATGGGCGTGCTGACGTTCCTGTTCACGGGCGATCACCCGATCCTCGGCGGTGCCGGGTCGCTCGACGTGCTGATGATCTCGGCCGTCTTCGCCGTCACCTTCGCGCTCTCGATCGACTACCAGGTGTTCCTGCTCTCGCGGATGCGCGAGGGCTACGTGCGGACCGGCAGCAACGACGGGGCGATCGACTTCGGCGTCCGTCGCACCGCGACGGTCGTGACCAGCGCCGCGGCGATCATGGTCTCGGTCTTCACGGCCTTCGCCTTCGCCGAGTTCGTGGCCGTCAAGCAGATGGGCGTCGGGCTGGCGGTCGCCGTCCTGGTCGACGCGACGGTCGTCCGGTTGGTGCTGCTGCCGGCGGCGATGACCCTGCTCGGCGAGCGCACCTGGTGGCTGCCGGCGTGGCTCGACCGCCGGCTCCCGCACGTCGACATCGAGGGCGTCGGCGACCCCCGGCCGACCCGCCGGCCGCCGCGCCCGAGCACGACCCCGGTCGTAGGCTCCGGCGACTGAGTATGATGATCGTCATAGGGACCGATCGTCCGCCGCAAGAGGAGCTGCAGCATGCCCGTTCGCCTGCCTGACCGCATCGCCCGCCCGCTGATCAAGGGGGCCAAGCGGCCGATGGAGGGCTCGCGCTCCTCGAAGGCCGCGAGCGTGCTGGACCTGCCGGTCGAGCACGGTGACTTCGCCGCGCTCGAGGGGCACAAGCACGTCCTGCTCGTGACCTACAAGCGCGACGGCGGGGCGGTGCCGACGCCGGTCTGGTTCGCCCGCGACGGCGAGCGCCTGTACGTCTGGACCGAGGTCGAGGCGTTCAAGGCCAAGCGCGTGCGGCGCGACCCGCGGGCGCTGCTGGCGCCCTGCTCGCCGATCGGAGCCCCGCTCGGGCCGCCGATCGCTGCCCGTGGCCGGGTGCTCGAGGCGGCGGCCGAGCGCGACCACGCCGCGCAGGTCATCCGCCGCCGCTGGGGGATCGGCCGGCGGCTGTTCGAACGGCTGTCGCGCCCGCTGACCGAGGTCCACTACCTGGAGTTCGTGCCGGCGGGCGAGGACGCCGGTCCCGGGGCGTAGCCGGCGGACGCGGTCGGGCGGGGCGGCGCGTTCCCCGACCGACCGTGAGCGGCTAGCGCGTGAGCTTCTTGTAGGTCAGGCGGTGCGGGCGGTCGGCCTCGTCGCCGAGCTCCTCGCGGCGCCAGGCCTCGTAGGCCTGCAGGTTGCCCTCGAACCAGGTCGCCTTCGAGTCGCCCTCGAAGGCCAGGATGTGCGACGCGATCCGGTCGAGGAACCAGCGATCGTGGGAGATCACGACGGCGCAGCCGGGGAACCCGAGCAGGCCGTCCTCGAGCGCCTGCAGCGTCTCGACGTCGAGGTCGTTGGTCGGCTCGTCCAGCAGCAGGACGTTGCCGCCGCGGCGCAGCAGCTTGGCCAGGTGGACGCGGTTGCGCTCGCCGCCGGAGAGCGACCCGACCTTCTTCTGCTGGTCGCCCTTCTTGAAGTTGAACGACGCGACGTACTGGCGGGAGTTCATCTCGCGCTCGCCGACCTTGACGTAGTCGAGGCCCTCGGAGATCTCCTCCCAGACGTTCTTGTTCGGGTCCAGCGAGTCGCGCGACTGGTCGACGTAGGAGAGGTCGACCGTCTCGCCGAGCTTGACCGTCCCGGAGTCCGGCTGCTCGAGCCCGGTCAGGAGCTTGAAGAGCGTCGACTTGCCGGCGCCGTTGGGCCCGATCACGCCGACCATGCCGCCGGGCGGCAGCGTGAAGCTGAGGTTCTCGAACAGCAGCTTGTCGCCGAACGCCTTGCTGAGTCCGTTGGCCTCGATCACCGTGCCGCCGAGGCGCGGTCCGGGCGGGATCGTGATCCGGGTCTCGTCGAGGCGCTGGGCGGACTGCTCCTCCATCAGCGCGTCGAGGTTGTTCAGGCGCGCCTTCTGCTTGGTCTGGCGGCCCTTGGGGTTCTTGCGCGCCCACTCGAGCTCTTCGTTGATCCGGCGCTGGCGGGCGACGTCGGTGCGCTTCTCCATCGCCATCCGCTTGGCCTTCTGGTCCAGCCAGCCGGAGTAGTTGCCCTCGAACGGGATCCCGCGGCCGCGGTCCAGCTCCAGGATCCAGCCGGCGACGTTGTCCAGGAAGTAGCGATCGTGGGTGACCGCGACGACGGTGCCCTTGTAGTTCTCCAGGTGCCGCTCCAGCCACGCGACCGACTCGGCGTCGAGGTGGTTGGTCGGCTCGTCCAGCAGCAGCAGGTCGGGGGCCGACAGCAGCAGCCGCGCCAGCGCCACGCGCCGCTTCTCGCCGCCGGACAGGTCGGTGACGTTCCAGTCGCCGGGCGGGCAGCGGAGGGCGTCCATCGCGTACTCGACCTTGTTGTCGAGGTCCCAGGCGTCGGCGGCGTCGATCTCGGCCTGCAGGCGGGCGAACTCGTCGGCGGTCTCGTCGCTGTAGTTGACGGCCAGCTCGTTGAACTTGTCGACCAGGGCCTTCAGCTCCGACAGGCCCTCCATGACGTTCTCGTGGACCGTCTTGGTCTCGTCCAGGTGCGGCTCCTGCTGCAGGAAGCCGACGGTCGCGTTGGGCGCCAGCTGGGCCTCGCCGTCGAACTCCTTGTCGTCGCCGGACATGATCCGCAGCAGGCTCGACTTGCCCGCGCCGTTGTACCCGAGGACCCCGATCTTGGCGCCGGGGAGGAACGACAGGCTGAGGTCCCGGAACACCGTCTTGTCCGGCGGATGCACCTTCGTGAGCTGGTGCATCGTGAAGACGTACTGGGAAGACACGTCACAGACGGTAGCGAGACGCCCTCGTCGACCCGTCCTCGCCCCGGGATCGACGGCCGGGGGCGGCGGCGCCGTCGCGCCCCGTCCGACCGCCGCCAGGGCGTGGCCAGCGCTCCGCCGCCGTGCTACCTTCGTGGTGATGGCGCGATCAGCTGCGCCGTCCCGGACGAGAGGGCGCGCCGTACCCGGAACGACGACGGCGCTCGCGAAGGAGCCCCTCATGGCCTGGATCATGCTCGTCGTCGCCGGACTGCTCGAGGTCGTCTGGGCGATCGCGATGAAGCGCAGCGACGGCTTCACCCGCGTGCCCGAGACGGCGGTCTTCCTGGTCGCGTCGATCGCCAGCTTCGTGCTGCTGTCGCGCGCGCTCCGCGACCTGCCGATCGGGACCGGCTACGCGGTCTGGACCGGGATCGGCGCGATCGGCGCGGCGATCGTCGGCATCGTCTTCCTGAGCGAGGCCGCGAGCCCGCTGCGGCTGGCGAGCCTGGGTCTCGTCGCGGCCGGGATCGTCGGCCTGGCGCTCAGCTCGGCCGCGGCGCACTGAGTCGGGCGCGGGGCCGTGGACGTGCCGCGCGCCCGGCGGGGCCGGGCGCGCGGACGATCGTCGGGGTCGCACGGGCGACTCCCGTGCCGGGCGTGGCGCGCTCGCCCGGCGGGGCGTCCGGCGCACGAAGCGGACGCTCCCGCCGGGCGACGCGCGCCACCCGCGGCGGGGGCTGCCACCCCCGGTGCTGCAAGCAGCCCACGCGCTCCGCCCGGGAGAGGAGAGGGCGGAGGGGCGCATGGGCCTTGGCCGCCGCCCACGCAGGAGGCGGGGCCAAGCTGACGACGCGCTGCCTCGTGCCGGGGACACTCCCGGGTCGGTTGCCCGGCGGTCGGCGAATCGGTCATATGTAGAAAGTAGATCAGGATTCGTATATTTTCAACTCCCGATCTGGATCGGTGCGCCGCCGGTCCTCCGCCCGGCCCGGGCCCCGCGGTCGGCGGCGCCGGCCGCGGTCCGATTGGCTGCTCGGCCGGCGCTCGCTAACCTCGGTGGGATGGCCTCTTCCGTCTTCGACATCGAGCATGGGCTCGGGCTCCTCGAGCTCACCCCGCCGTTCGGCAAGCGAGACGTCCAGCAGGCCCGCCGGAACCTCGCCAAGCGCTGGCATCCCGACCTGGCACCGCCCGGGCGCCAGCTCGAGCACGAGCGCCACCTGAAGGCGATCAACGAGGCGGCCGATCGCCTGGAGCGGCTGGCCGAGCACTCTCGCGGCGGCACGGTGACCGCCAACGCCGTCAAGGTCAACGCCGCGGCCGCCCGCGCCGCGCGCGAGGAGGAGGGGCGTCGCGCCTACGAGGCGTCCGAGGCCGCCGCCGACCGCGCGAAGCACGACCCGTTCGGCAGCCGGATGCCCGACCACTCGGTCGTGCACCGCTACGCGCGCTGCGTCTCGTACCCCGAGTGGGGCGTCGGCAACGTGACCGGCGTCTACTTCACGGGCCAGGGCGACGACATCCAGCAGTTCGCGCGCGTCTCGTTCCAGCTCGGCATCCGCACGGTCCCGGCGGGCACCCTCCAGTTCGTCGACTTCTCCAAGCCCGACCCCGGGGCCGAGCGGGTCCAGCGGTTCCTGACCGCCGCCCAGCACGCGCTCGCCGACGGCGAGTTCGAGATCGCCGCCAAGCGCCTGCTCTACGCCCGTGACGCGGACCCGTCCAACACCGTCGTCCTGCGGCTGCTGACGGTCGCGCTGCTCCAGGCCGACGACCTGGCCGCGGCCGGGCGGGCGGTGCGCGACTGGCTGCGGGTCGAGGGCGAGCGCCCCGGCCCGCACCGCTTCGCCGCCCGCATCTACGAGGCCCAGGGGGCGACGATCCAGGCCGAGGAGTCGGCCGCCCGCGTGGTCCACATGACCCCGCGCGACGGCGCCGCATGGGCCCGGCTCGGGCGGCTGCGGCTGCGGCTGCACGACCGCTCGGGGGCACTCGACGCGCTGGAGCGGGCGCGGGCCCTGGAGCCGACGGTCGAGGGGCTGATGGACCTGGCGCTGGCCGCCTACCTGACCGGCGACCTCGGTCGTCAGGTCGACGCCTGCCGGCAGGCGACCGAGCTGGCGGACGAGGTCGACGTCGACCCCGGCCTGCGCGCGCGGGCGTGGGCGCGCTACGCGCACGCGCTGGCGAGGACCGATCGCACGACCGACGCGCTCGACGCCTGCGACCGGGCTCTGCAGCTGGCGCCGGCCGACCGCGAGGTCCGCGAGCTGCGCGACCGCCTGCGCGACCGCGCCCCGCGCGAGCTGCAGCCGGCAGCGGGCTGACGGCGGCGTGCGGCGCGGTGGCCGGACGGTCGGCGGCGGTCGCCGGCACGAGCTTCACCCGCGCGTCACACCGCTGCCGCCGCCCCGCTGTTCACTGGCGGCGTGCGTGACTTCACCGGAACCCCCCATCCGTCCTCGCGCCGCCGCGGCTCGCTTGCCGCGCTCGGCGCCGTCGCCCTCTCGCTCGCGGTGACCGCCGTCGGCGCCGCTCCGGCCGTCGCCCACGGCCCCGACCGCTGGGCCCGCAGCGGCGGCACCCTCGGCAGCCTCCGCGAGCGCGCCGTCTACGCCCACCGCGGCGCCAGCGGCTACCGCCCCGAGCACACCGCCGGCGCCTACGAGCTGGCGATCCAGCAGGGCGCCGACGTGATCGAGCCCGACCTGGTCGCGACCAAGGACGGCGTCCTCGTCGATCGTCACGAGAACGAGATCTCCGGCACGACCGACGTCGCGTCGCACCCCGAGTTCGCCGACCGCAAGCGGACCAAGGCGATCGACGGCGCGTCCGTGACCGGCTGGTTCACCGAGGACTTCACGCTCGCCGAGCTGCGGACCCTGCGGGCCAAGGAGCGGCTGCCGGCGCTGCGCCCCGCCAACACCCAGTACGACGGCAAGTACCAGGTGCCGACCTTCCAGGAGGTCATCGACATCGCCCGCGAGGCCAGCCGCCGCACCGGCCGCACGATCGCCCTCGCCCCCGAGATCAAGCACTCGACCTACTTCCGCTCGATCGGGATCGACGAGGAGCGGGCGCTGCTGCAGGTCCTGCGCCGCAACGGGCTCGACAACCGCCGCTCGCCGGTGATCGTCCAGTCGTTCGAGATCTCGAACCTGAAGTGGCTGGACCGCAACGCCAAGGTCCGCAAGGTCCAGCTGATCGACACGGTCGGCAAGCCGGCCGACGTCGCGGCGGCCGGCGGCAGCACGACCTACGCCGACCTGACGACGCCCGCCGGCCTGCGGGGGATCGCCCGCTACGCCGAGGCGGTCTCGCCGAACACCGCCTGGATCCTGCCGCGCGACGCCAGCGGCCGCTCGCTGGCGCCGACCTCGTTCGTGACCGACGCCCACCGCGCCGGCCTGCCGGTCGTCGTCTGGACCTTCCGTCGCGAGAACAGCTTCCTGCCGCTGGAGCGGCGCAACGGCAGCGACCCGGCGACCCCGGGCGACCTGCAGGGCTACATCACCCAGTTCCTGCGGCTGGGCGTCGACGCGGTCTTCACCGACAACCCCGACATCGGCGTCGCGGCGGTGACGGCGTTCGAGGCGGGGCGGCCGGGCGGCCACGGCGGTCACGGCCGGCGCTGAGGCGTCAGCTGGGGGCATGCGCGCGGGGTGGCGTCAGTTCGCGGCGGTCGGCGCGGCGAATCGACGCCACTTCCCGGGCATGCCGGCGAGCTGACGCCACTGGCCGGGCTACAGCCGCAGCCCGCGCTCCAGCTGCGCCAGCCCGGCGTCGACCTGCGCCAGGTAGTCCCCGTCGGCCGTGGCGGCGTGGAGCATCGACGCCAGGGCGACGCCGAAGATCGCCCCGGCGACCGTCCGGACCTCGAGGTCGTCGCCGTCGCGGCCGGCTCGTGCGGCGATCGCCTCGGCCAGCATCGCGACCGTCCGCATCGACTCGTCGATCAGCCGCGCCCGCAGCTCGGGCACGGCGAGGATCAGCTGGTGGCGGGCACGCTCGGTCTGCCAGGCCGCCTCGCCCATCCTGCTCCGGACCTGCCCGATCGCCGCCCGGATCGCCGTCACCGCGCTCAGCTCCGGCGGCTGGGCGTGGAACGCCTCGAGCAGGAACGCGTCGAGGTCGTCCTGCAGGATCACCTCGTCCTTGGTCGGGAAGTAGCGGAAGAAGGTGCTGGGGGAGACCTCGGCGGCGTCGGCGATCTGCTCGACGGTGGTGGCGGCGTAGCCCTGCTGCTCGAACAGCCGCAGCGCGACCTCGCGGATCGTCGTGCGAGTCCGGAGCTTCTTGCGCTCGCGCAGCCCGGGCCGCGGCGGTGCCTCGACGGCCTCGATCCGATGCTCAGGCGACGACGTCATGTCCCGATTCTGCTCGCCGAGCGGACGGAGCGTCGCCGGGGGTCGCGGGCGCGGAGCCGGGGCGGCTCTCCGCGAGCGGCGCCGGGCGTCCCGGGAGGAAGCAGATCGCCAGCACCACGCCGAGCGCGGCGACTCCGCCGCAGGCCAGCAGCGTCGCGTCCATCCCGTGCACGAACGAGGAGCGAACCGCATCCAGCAGCGGGGCGCAGTCGCCCAGGCGGTCGGCCGCGGCGACGCCGGCCGCGGCGCTCTCGCGCGCGGCGGCCACGACGCCGTCGGGCAGCCCGGCGTCGTCGAGCCGCCCGCGGTAGCCGGCGTTGAGGATGCTCCCCAGCACGGCGACCCCGACGGCTCCGCCGACCTGGCGCAGGGACTGGATCAGCCCGGAGCCGACGCCGCTGCGATCCGGCGGCAGCGCGCCCATCGCGAGGTTCATCAGGGTCGGCAGCGCCAGGCCCATCCCGATGCCCGAGAGCGCCAGCCACGCCGCCGTCAGCCCGTAGCCGTCGCCGCTGGCGGTGGTCGCGCCGAGCAGCACCCCGCCCGCCAGGCTCGCCAGCCCGGAGACCGCGACGACCTTCGCTCCCGCGCGGGCGGCGAGCCGGTCGGCCAGCCGCGCGCCGACGACCAGGCCGCCGACCATCGGCAGCAGCCGCAGGCCGGTGCCGAGCGCGTCGTAGCCGCCGACGGCCTGCAGGTACTGCGGCCCGACGAAGAGGATCCCGAACAGCGCGAACGACATCACCGTCGCCAGCAGCGAGCCCCAGGTGAAGGCGCGCGAGCGGAACAGGTCGAGGTCGATCAGCGGGCTGCCGCCCGGGCGCCGGCGCAGCCGCAGCTGCCAGGCGACGAAGCCGGCGAGGACGAGCAGGCCGGCGGCGATCGCGGCCAGCGAGCGGGCGTCGGTCCAGCCACGGTCGCCGGCCTCGATCAGCCCGTAGGTCAGGGCGGCCAGGCCGATCGCCGAGCCGGCCACGCCGCCGACGTCGATCCGCGGCCGCTGCGGGCTGCGCGACTCCGGCAGGAAGCGCCAGACGGCGAGCAGGCCGAGCCCCACCACCGGCACGTTGATCAGGAAGATCGACCCCCACCACAGGTGGTCGAGCAGCAGGCCGCCGGCGATCGGGCCGATCGGCAGGCTGATCGCCGTCGCCATCACCCAGATCCCGAGCGCTCGCGGCCGCTCCTCCGGGCTGAAGATCACGGTCAGGACCGACATCGAGAGCGGCATCAGGAACGCGGCGCCGAGCCCGAGCAGCGCGCGGGCGGCGATCAGGGCGGCGGCCGACGGGGCCACGGCGCAGAGCCCCGACGCGACGCCGAACAGGGCCAGCGCCGCGAGCAGCAGCCGCTTGCGTCCGAAGCGGTCGCCGAGCAGGCCGGCCGGCACCAGCGCGGCGGCCATCACCAGCGTGTAGGCGTTGGCGATCCACTGCAGCTCGCCGGTCGAGGCGTCGAGCTCGGTCGCGAGCGTCGGCAGCGCGACGCTCAGGATCGTGCTGTCGAGGCCGACGACCAGGACGCTGAGCGCGAGGGCGGCCAGCGCCCACCACCGTCGGGGGTCGGCGTAGTTCATGACAGATCCTCGAAAAAGAGAGTAAGCATGAAATGAAAGTAACTGTCAGATTTCGGATCGTCAAGTGGCCGTCGGCGCCCGTCCGGGCGGCGGCGTAGCCTCTCCGGCCCGATGCGCCTGATCGTCGCCCGCTGTGAGGTCCGCTACTCCGGTCGCCTGGAGGCCCTGCTGCCAGAGGCCCTGCGGCTGCTGATGGTCAAGTCCGACGGGTCGGTGATGGTCCACGCCGACACCGGGGGCTTCAAGCCGCAGAACTGGATGACGCCGCCGACCGTCTTCGAGTTGGAGCGGGGCGGCGAGCCGGTTCCGGGGGAGGATCCGGCGCTGGCCGCGGGTCGCACCGCCGACGGTCAGCCGGTCGACGGCGACGGCGACGGCGACCGCGCGCCGCTGACCCGGATCGTCGTCCGCAAGCGCGCCGGGTCGACCGAGGACCGGCTCGACATCCGGATCGTCGAGGTCCTCTCCGACGTCGTCCACGACATGGGCGAGGCGGCCGCGCTGGAGAAGTCCGGCGTCGAGCGCGAGCTGCAGGAGCTGCTGGCCGGCGCGCCCGAGCACTGCGGCGAGGGCTTCCGCCTGGTCCGCCGCGAGTGGCCGACCGACATCGGCCCGGTCGACCTGATGTGCCGCGATCCCGACGACGGCTGGGTCGCGGTCGAGATCAAGCGGGTCGGCACGATCGAGGCGGTCGAGCAGCTGACCCGCTACCTCGAGCGGCTGCGCGAGGACCCGGGCATGGGCGAGGTCCGCGGCGTCCTGGCGGCCCAGCAGATCAAGCCCCAGGCCCGCACGCTGGCCGAGTCGCGGGGCATGGACTGGGTCGAGGTCGACCTTGCGGTCCTGCGGGGCGAGCGCGAGCCGGCGCTGACCCTGTTCGACGTCTGAGCGGCGCGACGCTGTGCGCCGGTCCCACGACGGGGGGTGAGGGCCGGGATAGGCTCGCGCTGACGTTGCCCGTCCGCCGGTTGCCTGCCGCTCGCGATGACCACTCAGCCGCCCTCCCTCGCCGACGCCGGCCGCCCGCGCCTCGGCTGGATCGACCTCGACGTCGCCGAGGAGCATCCCAACCTGTCGCTGGTGACCGTCACCGTCGCCTGCGAACCACGCCGCCGCAGCCCGCCGTGGGTCCGGCGGCGGCTGGCCGAGCTGTCGACCCGGGTCGGCGGCGCCCAGGTGATCGAGCTGCGGCGGCAGGAGATCCCGGCCGCCTTCCGCGTCTTCTTCCGGCACATCGGCATCGACCCGGACGAGCGGCGGACGCCGATCGAGCAGGCCTACTACGAGCGGCTGCGGCGCGGTCACTTCGAGTCCAACGGCCTGCCGCGCGACGCCCAGCTGGCGGCCCTGGTCGAGACCGGCGTACCGATCTGGGCGCTCGACGCCGACGCCATCGACGGGCCGCTCGGGATCCGCCCGACGATCGACGGCGAGGCCCTCGGCGACGGCGACCTCGCGACCCGCTCGCCGGCCGGGAGGCTGG
Source organism: Patulibacter medicamentivorans (assembly GCF_000240225.1). GTDB lineage: Bacteria > Actinomycetota > Thermoleophilia > Solirubrobacterales > Solirubrobacteraceae > Patulibacter > Patulibacter medicamentivorans. The sequence goes on along the minus strand of NZ_AGUD01000270.1, from coordinate 318 downwards.
TGATCGCCGACGCCACACGGGCCGTCGCCGAGCTCTGCGGCGACCCGCTGCCGGCCTATGCGCCGAGCCGGCGGACCAAGCGGGTGCTGCTCTACGCGCTGCAGATCGCCGGGGTCTCCTCGATGCACGTCCACGAGTCGCTGTGGACGGCGCTGGAGTTGCTGCAGGTCGACTGATCGCTGGCGGTGCTGGTCGGGGTCTCGGGGCTGCGGTCTCAGCGGAGGTGGCGTGCGTGGTCCGCGGGGGTGTTCTCGATCGCTCGTGGGCTCGGTTGGGGTGGCGGGCGTGGTCCGCGGGGGTGCGGTACGCCCTCGATCG
>NZ_AGUD01000271.1 GCF_000240225.1 Patulibacter medicamentivorans | reverse complement strand
TCGGCGCGCTGGTCGCGGAGCGGCTGCGGCGGGCCGGGGCCGACGAGCTGCTGGCCGCCGCCCACGACCAGGCGCCGGCGGCGCTGCGGGCCGCCGCGGACCGCCACGCCGCGACCACCGCACCCGTCGACAACGATCAGCGCGAGGACCGACCGTCGTGAGCGAGACCCCGACCCCGACCCCGATCGCCGAGGCCGCCACGCCGGGCACGGTCTACCTCGTCGGCGCCGGCCCGGGCGACCCGGGATTGATGACGGCGCGCGCGCTCGAGCTGATCGCGACCGTCGACGTGGTCCTCTACGACAAGCTGATCCCGGCGACCGCGCTCGACGGGGCGCGCGCCGACGCCGAGCTGGTCGACGTCGGCAAGCGCGGCGGCGGCGAGCAGGTCCCGCAGGAGACGACCGAGGCGCTGCTGGTCCGCCACGCCCTGGCCGGCCGCACGGTGGCGCGGGTCAAGGGCGGCGATCCGTTCGTCTTCGGCCGCGGTGGCGAGGAGGCCCAGCGGCTGCGCGCCCAGGGGATCCCGTTCGAGATCGTCCCCGGCGTCACGGCCGGGATCGCGGGCCCCGCCTACGCCGGGATCCCGGTCACCCACCGCGACCACGCCCCCGGCGTCGCCTTCGTCACCGGTCACGAGGATCCGGCCAAGCCCGAGTCGACGATCGACTGGCCGGGGCTGGCCGCCTTCCCCGGCACGCTGGTCTTCTACATGGGCGTCCGCCGCCTGCCGGAGATCGCCCGCTCGCTGATCGCCGGCGGCCGTCCGGCCAGCGAGCCGGTCGCCGTCGTCCAGTCGGGGACGGTGCCGGGCCAGCGGGTCGTCCGCGGGACGCTCGAGCAGATCGCCGAGGTCGCCGAGGCCGCCGGGATCAAGGCCCCCGCCGTGACCGTCGTCGGCGCCGTCGCCGGGCTCCGCGACGAGCTGCGCTGGTTCGAGGACCGGCCGCTGTTCGGTCGCACCGTGGCGGTCACCCGCGCCCGTGCCCAGGCGTCGGGACTGGCCCGCCGGCTGCGCGGGCTCGGGGCCGAGGTGCTCGAGACGCCGACGATCCGGACCCGGTCGCTGGAGGCCGAGCTGCCGCCGCTGGACGCGGTCGACGTGCTGGCGGTGACCTCGCCCAACGGGGCCCGCGAGCTGATCGCGGCGCTGCTGCGCTCCGGTCGCGACCTGCGGGACCTCTACGGCACGATGATCGCCGCCGTCGGTCCCGGCACCGCGCGGCTCCTGCGCGAGCACGGCCTCCTGGCCGACGTCGTGCCCGAGACCTTCACCGGCGAGGCGCTGGCGGCGGCGATCGGGCCGGCCGGCGACCGCCCGCGCCGGGCGCTGCTCGCCCGCGCCGCCGCCGCCGGCGACGCGCTGCCCGACGGCCTCCGCGCCGCCGGCTTCGAGGTCGCCGACGTCGCGCTCTACGAGACCGTGGCCGAGCCGCTCGACGAGGACGCGATCGCCGCGATCGCCGCCGCCGACTACGTGACCTTCACCTCGGCCTCGACCGCCCGCTTCCTGGCCGAGGCCGGGGGCCTGGCGACCGCCGACGGCGCGGCCGGCCCGCGCCTGGCCTCGATCGGCCCGGTGACGACCGCGGCGCTGGCCGAGCTCGGCGCGACCCCGGCCGTCGAGGCGACCGAGGCCACGATCGACGGCTTGATCGCGGCGCTGATCGACGACGCGGCGGAGCACCCGGCGCGCGGCACCAGCGGGCCGTTCGTGGCGCGCTGAGGCGGAGCTGCACCGACGCGCGCGTCGGTGCCGTCTTTGCACCGAATTGGAGACGTCGACGTCTGTCGGCTGGGGTGGCGGCGAGGCTCGCGCCGTGGAGCGAGAGCCACGGACAGTGACGCTGGCCGGTCGGTACCACGGGCGGAGCGTGGACCGTCTCGTCGGCGAGCTGGCGCCGTTCGGGGTCTCGGACGGTCGACGGTGGCGGCTCGACCTGCGTCGGCTGCTGTTCATGACTCCGACTGCCATCGCGACCGCCGCGGCCGCGGCATCCCGGCGAGCTTGCGGTCGAGCGACGCCTACGCCGAGCTCTCGGGTGAGGACGTCGGCGCAGTCGAGGCCGCGTTCCGCTTCGGCGTCACGTCGAATCCCGGCTTCAACGCGGGCATGGGACTGGCGTTGGCGCGGCATCTCGTCCGGGGAAACGGCGGCACCGTCGGCATCCGCTCCGGGTTCGCCGCGGTGACGCGGGGCCAGGCGGAGGTCGCTCAGGGGCGGGGCGTGCGCTTCCCCGGAACGCTGGTGGCGCTCGACGTGCGGATGGATCGCCCGTTCGACCTGAGCAGGGCGTACGCTGACATGGACGAGGAACGAGGATCGAATGAGGCTTGACATCGCAGCAGAGATCGGCCGGATCGCCGCGGGCCGGTCTGCGGCGGCCACGATCCGCGAGTCGGTCGAACGAGCGGCAGCGACGGAGCACGTGGTGCTGGACTTCTCGGCGGTCGCGGCGGTCGCACCGTCCTTCGCCGACGAGTTGATCGCGAAGCTGCCGGGCGGGCTCCTGGACCGTGGCGTCGTGACCGTCGTCGGCACCGACGACGCGACCGCGCGAATCATCGATCTGGTCCGACGGAGGAGGGTCGCCGCCTAGCGGGACCGTGGTTGCGGTGCGTACGGTCGCTCGCCGGCGGCTGTTGCACGTCCGCTTGCAACGGCGGCCCGTCGGCGGCGTGGGGCAGGCGCCGCCTGGCTAGGATCGGCGCATCTCCCGCACGACCGTCACGTTCCTCTCCGACTACGGCCTGCACGACGAGTTCGTCGGCGTCTGCCGTTCGGTGATCGCCCGCATCGCTCCCGAGGCCCGGGTGATCGACCTGACGCACGGGATCCCGTCGTTCGACGTCCGGCTCGGGGCGATCACGCTCCAGCGGGCGCTGCCCTACAGCGAGCCCGGCGTCCACCTGGCCGTGGTCGATCCCGAGGTCGGCGGCCGTCGGCGGCCGATCGCGATCCGGGTGGTCGAGGACGACCGGCTGCTGGTCGGCCCCGACAACGGGCTGCTGTGGCTGGCCGCCCAGCGCTTCGGCGGGATCGTCGAGGCGGCCGACCTGACCCGCTCCCAGTACCGGCTGGAGCCGGTCTCGGCGACCTTCCACGGCCGCGACATCTTCGCCCCGATCGCCGCCCGGCTGGCGGCCGGGCTCGAGTTGACCGACGTCGGCGAGCCGCTCGACCCCGACGACGTCCAGCCGCTCGCGATGCCGCTGGCCGAGGTCGACGCCGACGAGGTGGTCGCCCACGCGATCGCCTTCGACCACTTCGGCAACGTGCTGTTGGACCTGGAGCACGAGGAGCTGACGATGGGCGTCGGCCTGCGGCTCGGCGAGCAGGTCGAGATCAACGGCGAGCGGGGGGTCTACGCGACCACCTTCGCCGACGTCGATCCCGGGACGCTGCTCCTGTACCAGGACGCCAACCGGGCGATGGCGGTCGCCGTCAACCGGGCGTCGGCCCGCGAGCGGCTGGGCCTGAACGCCGACGACGACCTGCGGATCCGGCGTCCCTAGCCCGACGCCGTGACGTTCCGGACGGCGGGCGACCGGTTCGTCGCGACCCTGTCCGGTGGGCGGCCCGACGCGGCGATCGGCTGCGACGTTCCGGACGCCGAGCGGCCGCGACGTGGCAGCCGGACGCGCGATCGGCGAAGGTGGGACCGATACCCCGCGACGAGCGACGGAGCGACGCGATGAGCAGCAGCGAGAGCACGATCGGCCCCGGCTGGCGCCGGATCCACCTGGACGAGGTCGGCTCGACCAACGACGAGGCCCGGCGACTGGCGAGCGAGGGCGCCGCGCACGGGACGGTCGTGACCGCGGAGCACCAGACCGCCGGACGCGGGCGCCAGGGACGCAGCTGGGTGGTGCCTGCCGGACAGGCGCTGACCGCATCGATCGTCGTCCGCGGCGGCGGGCCGCTGCTGCCGCTGGCGGCCGCGGTGGCGGTTGCCGAGACGGCCGGGTCCGAGGCCCGGATCAAGTGGCCCAACGACGTGCTGCTGCCGGTCGGCGAGCGGCTGGGCAAGGTCGCCGGGGTGCTCGCCGAGGGCCGTCCCGCCGAGGGCTGGGCCGTGGTCGGGATCGGGCTCAACGTCGCCGTCGAGCTGGCGGCGCTGCCGCCGGAGGTGGCCGCGACCGCCGCCACGCTCGGCCGCTCGCCGGCCGAGCGCGACGCCGTCCTCGACGAGCTGACCCGCCAGCTCGACGTCGCGCTGGGGCTCGACCCGGCCACGCTCCGCGAGCGCTGGTCCTCCCGCGACGCGCTTCGCGGACAGCAGGTTCGCTGGGAGGCCCCCGCGGCCGGCGACACCGGCAGCGGAGTCGCCGAGGGGATCGACGACGACGGCCGCCTGCGGGTTCGGACCGACGACGGCGCCCTCCGGACGCTCGACGCCGGCGACGTGCACCTGGTGCGCGGCTCGTGAGCGACGCGAGCGATTGGGAGCGGCGGATCGCCGCGGTCTGGGCGAGCACCGGCGACCGCTCGGAGGCGGAGGTCGTCGCCGACGTCCTGGCGCTGGTCGGAGAGCGCCCGGCCACCGATCCGGCGGCCATCTACGAGCACGCCTCGGCGCTCGACTTCGCGGGCCGCGAGGCCGAGGCCGAGGCGCTCTACCGCCGGGCGATCGCCGCCGGCCTCGACGACGAGCGGCACCCGCGGGCGACGATCCAGCTGGCCAGCACGCTGCGCAACCTCGGCCGGGCGGGCGAGAGCGTGGCGCTGCTGGAGGCGACGATCGCGGCCGCGCCGGCCGACGGGCTGTCCGCGGCGCGCTCGGCCTTCCTGGCGCTCGCGCTGGCCGACGCGGGCCGTGGCGACGCGGCGCTGACGGTGGCGCTGAGGGCGCTCGCCAGGGAGCTGCCGGAGTACGGCGGCGCGGTGGCGCGCTACGCGGAGCAGCGTCCGTCGCCCTGAGATCCCGCGGATTCGGCGGCCCCGGGCAACGACCCGGGGGCCGGGCGACGGATGGCGCGCGCACCTGCCGCCGCGCCGGGGTCACTCGCCGATGCGGACCAGCATCTTGCCGACGTTGCGACCGTCGAGCAGGTCGAGGAACGCCTGTGGTGCCGCGTCGAGCCCCTCGACGACGGTCTCGCGGTAGCGCAGCCGACCGTCGGCCAGCCAGCCGCCGACGTCGCGGACGAACGGCGCGCGAAGGTGGTCGTGGTCGCTGACCAGCATCCCGCGGATCGTGCCGCGGGTCTGGATCAGGCGGATCAGGTTGCGCGGCCCAGGCGGCGGCTCGGTCGCGTTGTACTGCGAGATCATCCCGCAGATCGCGATCCGCCCGTGCAGCCGGAGGGCCCCGATCGCGGCCTCCAGGTGCTCGCCGCCGACGTTGTCGAAGTAGACGTCGATCCCGTCCGGGGCCAGCTCGCGGAGCTGCCTCCGGACCTTGCCCCGGCGGTAGTCGAGCGCGCCGTCGAAGCCGAGGTCCTCGACGACGTGGCGGACCTTCTCGGGCCCGCCGGCGCTGCCGATCACGCGACTGGCCCCGAGCTGCCGGGCGATCTGGCCGACCGCGCTGCCGACGGCGCCGGCCGCGGCCGAGACGAAGACGACGTCGCCCTCGCGGACCGGGGCGACCTCGACCAGGCCGGCGTAGGCGGTCAGGCCGGGCATCCCGAGGATCCCGAGGTAAGCCTGCTCGGGCACGCGCGAGGCGTCGATCGCGACCGCGTGGTCGGCCGGCACCAGTGCCAGGTCGCGCCAGCCGAGGCCGTGCAGGACGACGTCGCCGGGGGCGAAGCGCTCGTCGCCGGAGGCGACGACCTCGCCGACCGCTCCGCCCAGCATCGCCTTGCCGACCTCGTACGGGGCGGCGTAGGACGCGGCCTCGCTCATCCGCCCGCGCATGTACGGGTCGACGCTGATCCAGCGGTTGCGGACGACGACCTGCCCGGCGGCGGGGTCGGGCAGCTCGACCTCGGCGAGCGCGAAGTCGTCGAGCGTGGGGGCGCCGTGGGGGCGGGCCGCCAGGCGGATCTCGCGGCTGATCTGGGGCATGCGGGGCCTTCGAGGTCGGGAACGCGGGCCGGTGTCGGCCGACCCTATGCGATCGCCGCCGGCGCCCCATGGCGCCGCGGGCTCAGGCGGCCTTGGTCGCGGCGCTGCGCCGGGCCGGCTTCGGCGCGTCGGCGGTCGCGTCGCCGTCGCCGCTCGCGGCGGCCTTGGCGCGGCTCGCGCGCGGCTTGGCGGGCGTCGCGTCCGTCGCCGCGGGCTTCTTGGCGGCGGCCTTCCTCGCCGGCGCGGCCTTGGTGGTCGCCTTCTTCGCGGTGGCGGTCGCCGCCTTGGCCGCGGTCGCCTTCTTCGCCGCCGGCTTGCGGGCGGTGGCCTTCTTGGCCGGCGCGGCGGCGGTCGCCTTCGTCGCGGTCGCGGCGGTCTTGCGGGCCGTGGTCCGCGCCGGCGCCTTGGTGGCGGGGGCGTCGTCGTCGGTCGCCGGCTTGGCCGCGGCGGTCGTCCGCTTCCGCGTCGTCGTGGTCTTCGCGGCGGCGGCCTTGGGGGTCGCGGCCGGCTCGGCGGCGGTCTTCGCGGCGGCGGTCGTCCGGCGGGCGCGGGTCGGCTTGG
>NZ_AGUD01000272.1 GCF_000240225.1 Patulibacter medicamentivorans | reverse complement strand
CTCGGTCCACGAACACCAGGCATCCACCCGCGCGGCGCGGCGTGAGGTGCATGTGTGCCGGTACATCGCGCATCCACGCCCGGCGGCTGGCGGACGATCGTCGCCTCGGTGATCGCTCGGGGGTGAGACGGTGATCGGACGTCGCTGGGGCGCGGCTTCGTCGTCTCGTGGCGTGGAGTGCTGCGAGACGACGATCCGACGGGTCTGTCCGCGCCCTACTCCGCCACCTTCTTGAGCACGTCGTAGCGGCCGACGCCCTCGCGGCCGGCCAGGCGCCAGCGGAAGAAGGCGGTGTCGAGTCGCAGGCGGCCGAGCTCGAGCGTGGTGCCGGAGATCGCCTCGCCGGTCGCGGTCCAGACCGGGCCCTCGTCGCTCTCCCACAGCTCGACGGTCGCCAGGGTATGGCGGCCGCCGGCGTCGGTGGTGGTCGAGATCCGCGGCTCGGGGGTCAGGACGGCCTCCAGCTCCCGGGCCGGCGCGGCGTCCGCGACCGGCGCCTCGCCGTCCTCGGCCGGCGGCGCCGGCGGGACGCGGGCGACGGCGGCCCAGGCCACCTCGTCGGCGTGCGACCGGGCGCCCTCCGGCCGCAGCGCGCTGATGGCGAACGAGAGCTCGCCGTCGAACCAGCCGGTGATCGTCCGCGCCTGCTCCAGGCGGCTCCAGTCGGGCGCGCCCCACTGGTGCCCGCGCTGCCCGACGCCGTCGATCGCGAACCGCCGGTCGCCGACGGTCAGCGTCCCGGTCACGCGGCACGGCTGCTCGTAGCCCTCCATGCCGCCCCACTTGGCGGCCACGTGGTCGCCGGAGAGGACCAGCGGCGGGCCGACCGCGACGAAGGTCAGGTCGAGCGCCCCGTCGTCGGTCGCGGCCGACACGCTCCAGCGCCGGTGCGGCTCGACGATCTCGTGGTCGATCCCGGCCGCGGAGAGGTCGCCGTAGCCCTCGGGGTCGGGCGGGATCGGGATCGCGCCCTCGGCGTGGCTGAGCGCCGGCTCGCCATCGACGAAGACCAGCACCAGCCCCGACGCGGCGCCGCCGGCGACGCCGATCCGGACCGTGCCCTGGACGCCGGCCCGCCGGTCGGCGAAGGCGCAGGTGACCGCATCGCTGAACGTCGGGTCCGACGAGGTGTGGGGACGCTCGAGGGCGGGATCCAGGGCCATGCGGCGATTCTCCCATCGTCGAACGACCGGGCGCCTCTCCCACGGGCCGCCCGGCCGCCGGGGCCGTCAGTCCCGCGGCCGGTCGTCCGGCTCGACCGCGGATCCGTCGATGTCGCCGGGCAGCTGCCGCGGCGTCGGCCGGGCGGCGGGGTCGGCGCCCCAGGTCGGCTCCTCGGTCGCGGAGCCGTCGACGTCGGCCGGGCGCCCGCCGCCCCAGCGCGCCCGTCGCGCCGCGTCGACGAAGATCAGCGGCGGGACCGCTCGCCGCGCCGCCAACGGCACCACGACCCGCCGCGCGAACGTCCGGATCGGCGGCAGCAGCAGCACCAGGCCGACCGCGGCCGAGGCGAACCCGGGGACCAGCAGCAGCACGCCGCCGAGCAGCAGGATCGCGCCGTCGAGCGCCTCGGCCCCCGGCGAGCGGCCGGCGCGCGCGGCCTCGACCACGCGCTGCCAGGTGCGCAGGCCGGCACGGGCGATCAGGCGCGAGCCGAGCAGCGACCCGGCCAGCAGCAGCAGGACGGTCGGGGCGGCGCCGATCTGGTCGGCGACCAGCAGCGCCAGCCAGATCTCGAAGGCGAACCCGCCCACCAGCAGCACGAGGATCAGCAGCGGCATCGTCCCAACCGTACGCTGCCGGAGCGCTCGCCGGCCAGCAACCGCATCCGTCGCCCGCCGCGACGGCCCACGGACGCACGACGCGGTGTGCGAAACTCGATCGATGGCCACCGTCGACGATGTCGAAGCCGCCCTCGCCAACGTCATCGACCCCGAACTGGGGTTGGACTTCGTGGAGCTGGGGCTGATCTACGGCATCACGATCGAGGACGGGCACGTGCACGTGACGTACACGCTGACGACGCCCGGCTGCCCGATCGGCCCGCAGGTCGAGTCCCAGATCGAGGAGTTCGTCGGCGAGCTCGAGGGCGTCGCCAGCGTCGACTCCGAGGTCACGTTCGTCCCGCCGTGGTCACCGGAGAAGATGAGCGAGGACGCCAAGTTCGCGCTCGGCTTCTGAGCCCGGACCACCCGATCCGAGAGCGCCCGCGGCTCGCGGGCGCCATGCTGCCGCCCTTCTTCGACGCCGCTTACCGAAACCGCGGGCCCGTCCTCGGGTTCCAGCCGGGGAGACCATGACCCGCACCAGCCTCCGTCCCACCGCCGGCCTGCTCGGCGCGACCGCGCTGCTCTGCGCCGCGGCCGCCCTTCCAGCCTCCGCGCCGGCCGCGGACAGCGGCCAGCTCGGTGGCCGCTCCGGCCCGACCGGCCGGCTGCTGGTCACCGTCCGCGGCGCCGACGGGCTCTCGACCACGGCCGTCGAGGAGCGCCTGGCCGACGTCGCCCGGCGCGCCGGCGTGCGGACCGCCGGGACCGATCCGGCGGCGGCGACCGCGGCCGTCGCCGCCGGCGACGCGGACGATCGGGCGCGGCTCGCCGCGCGGCTGCGGCAGGATCCGCGGGTGGTCGAGGTGGTTCCCGAGCGGCGCGCGGCGCTCCGCGGGCTGCCGAACGAGCCGAGCCTCAGCCAGCAGGACCCGGGAGCGCCCGCGGGCGTGGTGCCCGGCTGGTGGGTGCAGCGGATGAACATCCCCGCCGCCTGGGACCTGGCCAACGGCAAGGGCATCAAGATCGCGGTGATCGACTCGGGGGTCGACGGCGGCCACCCGCAGCTGGCGCCGATCATCGACCAGGCCCAGACCGACGGCCCGGTCGTCGGCAACGCCCAGACCGACGAGGTCGGCCACGGCACCCACGTCGCCTCGCTGGCCTGCGCGGCGTTCAACGACGGCGCCGGGCTGGTCGGCGCCGGCGGCCGCTGTCACCTGATCGTGATCAAGAGCGAGCTGCGCGACTCGAGCGTGGCGAGCTCGATCGACAAGGCGGTCGCGGCGGGGGCCGACGCGATCGTCATGAGCTTCGGGGTCGACGGCGTCGCCAGCGCGCCGACCGTGATCCGCGAGGCGCTGCAACGGGCCGCCGCCGAGGGCGTCGTGCCGGTCGCGGCCGCCGCCGACACCGCGACCACCGAGCAGGGCTACCCGGCGAACACGCTGCAGCCGACCGGCAGCGGTCCGCAGATCGACGCGGGCCTCGGCCTGACCGTGACCGCGGCCCAGGCCGACGGGATCCGCGCCTCGTTCGCCGGCTACGGCAGCCAGATCAGCGTCGCGGCCTACGGCACCTACTCCGCCGGCGGCGCCCCCGGAGGGCTGCTCGGCGCCTTCCCGGCGACCAAGACCGCCTTCGAGGAGTCGAGCACCAACCCGGACGGGACCGTCAACCCGCCCTGCGGCTGCCGCGTCGCCTTCGGCGGCGACACCCGCTACGCCCACCTGCAGGGCACCTCGATGGCCGCTCCGATCGTCGCCGGGATCGTCGGCCTGGTCCGCGACGCCAACCCCGACCTGCCGGCGGCGACGATCGTCAGGCTGATCAAGCAGACCGCGACCCGCGCCGGCGGCTACAGCGACCAGCTCGGCTGGGGGATCGTCAACGCCGGCGCGGCGGTCGACGCCGCGCGGCAGATCGACCTGCGGGCGCCGAAGGCGAGCTTCCGCAACCGCTCGCGACGGACATCGGCGACGCGCCTGCGGCTGAGCTGGAAGGCGACCGACCCGGCGCCGAAGCCGCTCGTCGCCTCGGGCGTCAAGACGGTCGACGTCTACCGCAGCGTCCGCGGCGGCCGCTTCCGCCGGATCGGCTCCGGCAAGCGCGGGCGGCTGACCGTCGACCTGCCGCGTGGCACCACCCGCTTCGCCCTTCGCGGGGTCGACAAGGCCGGCAACCGCGCCCCGCGCCCGGCCAAGGGCGCGCTGACGATCCGGCGCGGCTGAGCGGCGGCTCGCGAGCCGCCGCTACGGCGCGGCGGTCCGCACCCGGGCGGGCGTCGCGCCGCCGACCCCGGCGCGCGCCAGGTCGTCGAGCTCGTCGATCGCCGACGCGATCCCGTCGGCGATGAACTTCAGGTCCGGGAGCGCGTCGTGGTCGCCGATCAGGCCGAAGTTGATCGCCCCGTCGTAGGAGAGGATCGCGATCGCCAGCGCGTGGTCCTTGGGCAGGAAGGCGACCGGGAAGGCGCGCTCCATCTTGCGTCCGCGCAGGTAGAGCGGGATCTGCGGCCCCGGCACGTTCGTCACCAGGACGTTGAACAGCCGGGTCGAGAAGTTCAGCCGCGAGGCCTGGGCCAGGACCGTCGGCGGCGCGAAGTTCTGGACGTTGGCGATCGTCTCGGCGCCGAGCGCCTGCTTGCTCTCCTTGAGCCCGCGCATCGCCCGCCGGATGACCTCCATCCGCTGGACCGGGTCGTCGATGTAGACCGGCAGCGGGCCGCGCATCGCGGTCAGGCGGTTGCCGAGCTGGCCGCGCTCGTCGGTGCTGCGGACGGACACCGGCACCAGCGCCCGCAGCTCCAGCCCCTCGGTCCGCGCGCCGCGGCTCTGCAGCCAGTCGCGCAGGGCGCTGGTCACGACCGCCAGCACGACGTCGTTGACGGTGCCGCCGAAGTGGTCCTTGATCCGGCGGAAGGTCTCGAGCCGGCCCTCGACCGCGCGGTAGCGCCGGTGCGGGCCGATCGGCACGTTGAGCGGCGTGTCGGGGGCCGGGTTCATCAGCTCCCAGGCCATCTCGCCGACGCCCTCGCCGATCTCGCGCACGCGGCCGGCGGCCGCGCGCGGGCGCGCGAACGCCTCGAGCGCCTTGGTCGCCCCGAGCACGCCGGCGCGGGCGGCGCCGACGATCCCGGTCGCCAGCATCTCGGCCGGGGTCGGGACCGGCCGCGGCTGCCAGGCGGCGTCGGGGTGGGGGACGTCCATCCCCTCGGGCGTGACGTCGAGCAGGGCGGTCGCGATGTCGATCCCGCTGATCCCATCGATCAGCGCATGGTGGGTCTTGGAGATCAGCGCCCAGCGATCGGTCTCGATCCCCTCGACGATCCACAGCTCCCACAGCGGCTTCGAGCGGTCCAGGCGCTGGCTGAAGATCTGGGCGGTCGCCTCGCGCAGCTGGGCGCGCTTGCCGGGAGCGGGCAGCGCCGTGCGGCGGACGTGGTACTCGAGGTTGAAGGCCGGGTCGTCGATCCAGACCGGGTTGCCGCTCTGCAGCGGCGGCCGCGCGAGCCGCTGGCGGTAGCGGGGCAGCAGGTGCAGGCGGCAGCGGACCTGGTCGAGGATCTCCTCGAACGGCGGCGGCGGGCCCTCGAACACCGTCAGGCCACCGATGTGCATGTGCGCCGCGGGGCCTTCCTGGTGCAGGAAGCCCGCGTCGACGGCGGTCAGCCGGTCGCTGTTCTGCTGGGCCATGCGGTGCGTCCCTCCCGTCTTCCGGCGTCGCCGCGCCGTGATCGAGTCCACACCCTACCCCGGCCGGAGGACCCTGAACAGCGCCGCCCTCGCCAGCGGCGGGCATGACTGGTACCGTGCGGTACCACGCCCCGCGCGGTGGTCGCCGGACCGCCGCGCACCCCACCACCGACGGAGGCTGATCATGGCCTGGGACTTCAGCACCGAGCCCGAGTACGAGGCGAAGCTCGACTGGGCGCGGACGTTCGTCCGCGAGCAGATCTGGCCGCTGGAGAGCATCTTCGGCGAGCTCGACCAGGCCGGGATCGACGCCGCCCTGCGGCCGCTGCAGGAGCAGGTCAGGGAGCAGGGCCTGTGGGCCTGCCACCTGCCGCCCGAGCACGGCGGGCAGGGCTACGGGCAGGTCAAGCTCGGGCTCCTGCACGAGATCCTGGGGACGTCGTTCATCGCCCCCAACGCCTTCGGCTGCCAGGCCCCGGACTCCGGCAACGGCGAGCTGCTGGCGCTGGCCGGGAGCGCGGAGCAGAAGCAGCGCTGGCTCGAGCCGCTGCTCGCCGGCGAGATCAAGTCCGCGTTCTCGATGACGGAGCCGCACACGGCGGGCTCGGACCCGACGCTGCTGCAGACCCGCGCCGTCCGCGACGGCGACGAGTGGGTGATCGACGGCCACAAGTGGTTCACCTCGAACGGCTCGGTCGCCGACCTGCTGATCGTGATGGCGGTCACCGATCCCGAGGCGCGGCCGCACCAGCGCGCGTCGATGTTCCTCGTCCCGGCGGACGCGGCCGGCGTGAACATCCTCCGCGACGTGCCGACGATGGAGCACCCGGCCGAGGAGTTCGGCCGCCTCGGCGGCCACGCCGAGATCCGCTACGAGGGCGTGCGGGTGCCCGCCGACGCGCTGCTCGGGCCCGAGGGCGCCGGCTTCCTGCTCGCGCAGACCCGCCTCGGGCCGGGCCGCATCCACCACTGCATGCGCTGGCTGGGGGTCTCGGGGCGGGCCTTCGACATGCTCTGCGAGCGCGCCCTGTCGCGGCACGCCCACGGCGGCCTGCTGGCCGACAAGCAGACCGTCCGCAGCTGGATCGCCGACTCGGCGGCGGAGCGTCACGCCGCCCGCCTGATGACGCTCCAGGCCGCCTGGAAGATCGACCAGGAGGGGGCCGCGGCGGCGCGCGAGGAGATCGCGATGATCAAGTTCCACGGCGCGAAGGTCCTGCACGATGTCGTCGACCGCGCGATCCAGGCCCACGGCGCGCTCGGCTTCTCGACCGACCTGCCGCTCGAGCAGCTCTACCGCTTCGCCCGCGCCGCGCGGATCTACGACGGCCCCGACGAGGTCCACCGCGAGACGCTTGCCCGGCGGATCCTGCGCCGCTACGAGGCGCCGGCCGACGGCGTCCCGACGGAGGACCTGCCGCGCCGTCGCGCCGCGGCCCGCGAGCGGTTCGCGTCGCTGCTGGCCGGGGCGACCGAGAACGCCTGACGGCGGACCCGGACCCACCGCCGGGCCGGGCGGCGTACCGTGTCGCTGTGGCCACCGAGCGGGCAGCGACCAATCGGCGGCGGCCGCTCGCGCTCTTCGTCGGGGCGCTCGTGGCCGTCGTGATCGCGGCCGGTGTCGTGGTCGTCGCCACCCGGGCCGGCGGCGACTCGTCGCCCGCCCCGCCGCCGTCGGCTCGCACGCTGGCGGCCGAGCTGGCCCGGGCGCGGCGCCCGGACCCGGCCGTGCCCGTCGCGACGACCCACCGCTTCGACGCCGGCCGGGCGCTGGAGCTGGTGCGGATGCAGCTGGCGGTCGGCCAGCGCCCGTCGGGCTCGCGGCGGCTGGCGCGGCTGCGCACCCGGCTGCTCGCGCGGCTGCCGCAGGGGCGTCGCGAGCCGGTCGCGGGGCACCCCGGGCTCTACAACCTCGTCGGGCGGCTGCCCGGGCGGCTGCCGGCGGTCGTGCTCGCGGCCCACTACGACACGCAGATCGAGCCGCGCGGGTTCGTCGGCGCCAACGACTCCGCCGCCGGAACCGCCGTCGTGCTGGAGGCGGCCCGGGCCCTCGGCCGCGCCGCTCGGCCGACCGACGCGCGCGAGGTCCGCTTCGTCCTGCTCGACGGCGAGGAGCTGCCGCCGGGCGGCGACGACGCCCACTTCGAGCGCGACGGCCTGCGCGGCTCCAAGGCCTACGCGGCCGCCCACGCGGGAGAGCTGGGGGCGGTCGCGGTCGCCGACTACGTGGCCGGTCGCGGCCTGCGGCTCCCGCGCGAGCGCCAGTCGGACCTGCCGCTCTGGTCGCGGGTCGCGGCGGCGGCGGGCCGGGCGGGCGTGGGCAGGGTCTTCCCGGTCGAGGACGGTCCCGCGATCGTCGACGACCACCTGCCGTTCCTCGAGGCGGGCGTCCCCGCGGTCGACCTGATCGACTGGGACTACCCGTACAAGCAGGGCACCGGCGACCGGCTCGAGCGGCTGTCGGCGCGGGCGATCGACGCGACCGGCGAGACCCTCGTCGGCTGGCTCGACGCCGAGCGGCGGCGGTGAGCGCCGGCCCGGCGCTCAACGGCCGTCGGCGGCCACGAAGATCGCGTCCCGCGGAGCCCGGGCCGGCAGCGTCACGAGCGCCTGGCCCTGGACCGCGATCGCGGCGCAGGCGGTCTCCGGCGGCACGGTGTCGCCCAGTCGGACGGTGACGCGCACGCGGCGGCCGTCGAGCGTCGCCGAGGTCGAGGCCAGGGCGTCGCAGGCGCCGTGCCAGTAGCTCACCACCGCGTGGCGGCGGTCGGGCTGCAGGACGCCCCGCTCGATCCGGATGGTCCGCTGACGGGGCAGCGTCGGCCGCGCGCGGTCGAGCGGCGCCGACCAGGCGATCGTGCGCCGGCTCCAGCCGTGGCCCGGGGCGAGCACGGCCTCGCTCGCCCACAGGCAGCGGACGTCCGGCGAGACGACGGCCCACAGGCGGACGGTGCGCTGACGGCCGCCCCCGCCGACGACCGCGTGATCGGCGCTGGCGCAGCCGGCCGGGGCGCCGACGGGGTCGGACCGGAGCCCGCCGAGCGTCAGGCGGCCACGGGCGAAGCGCATCGCCTGCCACGAGAGCGGCTCCAGCGTCGCGCCGCGGCCCAGGCCGGGGGTCGTCGCGACCGCGACGACGTCGCCCTGCGAGGCGCCGCTGCCGGCCGCCGGCGACTGCAGCGTCACCCGCCGCGCTCCGCGCCGGTGG
>NZ_AGUD01000273.1 GCF_000240225.1 Patulibacter medicamentivorans | reverse complement strand
CCGACGAAGACGAGCCAGATCGAGGCCAGGTGGAGCTTCTTGGGCAGGTGGGTCCAGCCGAAGATCCAGAGCCCGAGGAAGGTCGACTCGAGGAAGAACGCGACCAGGCCCTCCATCGCCAGCGGGGCGCCGAAGACGTCGCCGACGTAGCGGCTGTAGGCCGACCAGGCCATCCCGAACTGGAACTCCTGGACGATGCCGGTCGCGATCCCGATCGCGAAGTTGACCAGCAGCAGCTTGCCCCAGAACTTCGTCATCCGCAGGTAGACGTCCTCGCCGGTGCGGACCCAGCGGGTCTGCATCAGCGCCACGTAGCCCGAGAGCCCGATCGTCAGGGGGACGAACAGGAAGTGGAACAGCGTGGTGAAGGCGAACTGCCAGCGGGCGAGGTCGAGGAGCTCCATGCGGAAGGCCGTCGTCGGGGAACCACGTCACCGCCCGAGGACCATGGACCCCGGGCGGGCGACGTTGGGAGAGGGCGCCGCCGGCCGGAGCGGAGGAGAGGAGGAGGAGAGGTGCTCCGGCCTGCGACGGTGTCGGGAGGGAACCGACGTGCCCCACGCTACGGGGGCGAACGACCACCGGGTAGAGCGCGAACGCGCCTCGACCCATAACCAGTGGCTATGGGCGGAGGGCGGCGACCAGCCGCTCGACGGCCGCCGAGGGTGCTCGTGCGGCCGAGACCAGGACGACGAACCGGCGCGCCAGCCGCGGCCCGTCGATCGGGCGCAGGGCGACGTCGGAGTCCGGCGGGACCGACAGCCGCGAGAGCAGCGCCGGGACGCCGGTCTCCGCGCTCGCGGCCAGCGCCGCGGTCGTCGATCCGACCTCGACCCGCGGCGGCGCCAGCGCCAGGCCGAGGCTGGCCAGCAGCGCGTCGAGGACCTGGCGCTGGTTGGCGCCCGGGTCGCGCAGGACCAGCGGCGTCGAGACGAGCTTCGCCAGCGGCACGGCGTCCAGCGCCTGCCACGGGTGGCCCGCGGGGACCGCCACGACCAGCTCGTCCTCGGCCAGCACGTGATGCCCCTCGTCCTCGCCCGGGCCGGAGCCGGCGATCCCGACGTCCGCCCGGCCGGACGCGACCAGCTCGCGCACGAGGTCGGAGTTGCCGACGATCAGCTCGACCGGCTCGCGTCCCGGCTGGCGGTGGAACGCGGTCAGGATCGACGGCAGCAGCGACTCGGCGACCACCGGGCTGGCCGCCAGCCGCAGCGGGCGCGGGCGACCGCGCAGCTCGAGCACGGTGCGGTCGAGGTCGCCGAGCTGGTCAAGCACCCGCTGCGCGCCGAGCAGCAGCCGGTGGCCGGCGTCGGTCGGCGTGACCCCTCGCGGCGAGCGCTCCAGCAGCCGCAGCCCGACGACGTCCTCGAGCTGGCGCAGGCGCTTGCTCAGCGCCGGTTGCGAGACGCCCAGCTCGCGCGCGGCGGCGCCGATCGAGCCGTGTCGGGCCGCGGCCACGAGCGCGCGCAGCTCCACGAGGTCCGGGGACCTGATCGGCGCGTCGGCGGCCACCGCAGGACCGTATCGCGGGCCGCGCCCGCTAGCCTCCGGCAGGTGGCCGACACGATCCGCGCCGTCCGTCAGCACGAGTTCGGGGGACCCGAGGTCTTGCGGGTCGAGGACGTCCCGCGGCCGGTGCCGGGCCCGGGCGAGGTCCGGATCGGGGTCCGGTCGGTCGGGATCAACTTCGCCGACACTCACGCGCGCGAGAACAAGTACGTCCAGCGCTCCCACCTGCCGCTGATCCCCGGGCAGGAGGTGGTCGGGGTCCGCGAGGACACCGGCGAGCGGGTCGTCGCGCTGACCCGCGGCGGCGGGGCCTACGCTGAGGAGGTGACGGTCCCGGTCGGCCTCTGCGTGCCGATCCCCGACGGCCTCGACGACGACCAGGCGCTCGGTCTGCTCGTGCAGGGCCTGACCGCGTGGCACCTGCACCGGACCTGCGCGCGGCTCGAGGGCGGCGAGGCCGTCGTCGTCCACAGCGCCGCCGGCGGCACCGGCTCGCTGACGGTCCAGCTGGCCAAGCCGATGGGGGCCGGGCGCGTGATCGCGACCGCGTCGAGCCCGGAGAAGCGGGCGCTGGCGCTGGAGCTGGGCGCCGACGCCGCCGTCGATCCTCGCCCCGAGGGCCTGACCGAGCGGCTGATCGAGGCCAACGGCGGTCGCCCGGTCGACGTCGTCGTCGACATGGCGGGCGGGGCGATGTTCGACGGCTCGCTGCGGGCGCTGGGGCCGTTCGGGCGGATCGTCGTCTGCGGGATCTCGACCAAGGAGCAGAACGAGATCCGCACCGGCCAGCTGCTCAAGCACTCGCGCTCGGTGATCGGCTTCTGGCTCTTCCACTGCCTCGAGGACCCGGAGCGCCGTTTCGTCGCGCCGCTGCGGGACCTCTTCGCGCGGGCCGCCCGCGGCGAGGTGCGCGTCGTCGTCGGCGGCCGCTGGCCGCTGGAGGACGCGCACCAGGCCCACCGTGCGCTGCTCGAGCGGCGCACGACCGGCAAGCTCGTGCTCGACGTCGACGCGGGCGTCAGCGGCTGACCCCGAAGACCGCGCGCCGCCCCTCCGGCTCGGTCAGCGAGTAGATGCGGCCGCTCGCCGGCGCATAGGTCAGGTCCTCGGCCCCCGTGGGCCAGGTCCGCTTCGACAGCGAGCCCCCGAGCGGCCCGACGTAGAGCCCGTGGCCGCCGCCGCTCGTCGACAGGTACGCCGTCGAGCCGAGCGTCAGCACGCCCTGGATGTTCGTCACGCCCTGCGCGACCCAGACCTGGCTGGCGCGGGCGACGCGGCGGCCCTTCGGCCCGATCGTCTGCAGCGCGCCCCCGCGGTTCAGCGGCCAGCGGACGATCCGCGCGCCGTCCTGGCCCTTGCGGTACTCGCCGGTCACGAGGCTGTTGCTGGCACGGTCGTAGGCCACCGACGAGAACACGAGCCCGCCGCTGCTGCGGTACGACGCCACCTGCGGCATCACGTACCGGTAGTCGGCGCCCTGGCAGGAGGCGGCGTCGCAGCCGATCCGCGACTTGTCGCCGGTCCTGACGCGCCAGATCCGCCGCGTGTCGTACACGCTCAGGCCGCTGTTGGTCTCGGCGACGTAGAGCCGGGTACCGACCCAGGCGATCCCGCCGGCGTGGCTCGGGGTCCAGGTGAACGACGCGCGGCCGCCGGCACGCCGCGGCCGCACCAGCAGGACGTGGCGGTAGCGGGCGGCGGCCAGCTCCTCCGAGGTCACGAACGTCACCCGGACCCCGGGCGCGACGGTGCCGCTCTTGGTGACGGGGTTGCGGGCGTACCAGCTGACGAGCAGCGCGCGGCGGCCGTCGACGAGCCCGCCGGTCGCGTCGCCCGTGCCGGAGATCCCCTGTGGGAACCACTTGTCCGTCGCGTTGTCGCCGCGGTTGAAGCTGAAGCCGTTCTGGAAGCCGGCCGGCGTCGGCGAGAGGGCGCCGCCGACCGGGCCGGCCTTGCGGTTGGCGTCGGCGAGCACGCCGCCGACGCTGACCTCCGGCAGGCGCGCGCCGAGGTCGCGCAGGATCGCGGTCCTGCCGCCCTTCGGGGTCAGCGTGAAGGACGGCGGTCCGGCGACCGCGGGGAGGCTGGCGGCCGACGCCGACCCGGCGGCCAGGAGCGCTGCGACGCTCGCGGCGGCGAGCAGGGACGGGGCGCGGTGAGGGACGGTCGCGGGACGGGAGCGGGACATGACGCTCACCCTAGTTCGGCGAGATCGCCCGGAGACGCCGCTCTCATGGGTTCCTCACGGGACCCCGGCGCCAACGCCGCGTCCGCGTGGCGATGCCGGACGACGCGCCCCGCGGCCGCGCGCACCGGCGCCCGCGGGGGACGATCGTGCCGCTCCGAGCGGCCGACCGGCCCTCCGTCGCGGCGCGTACGCTCTAGCATCACTGGCGATGACCGCGTTCGCCGACCTCCGCCTGTCCGAGCCCGTCCTCGAGGCGCTGCGCGACATCGGCTACGAGCGGCCGAGCCCGATCCAGGAGCAGGCGATCCCGCCGATGCTCGAGGGGCGCGACGTGATCGGCCAGGCGCAGACCGGCTCGGGCAAGACGGCTGCCTTCGGCGCGCCGATCGTCAACTACGTCGACCCCAGCGACCCGGACACCCAGGCGCTGGTCCTGACGCCGACGCGCGAGCTCTGCATCCAGGTCACCCAGGCGATCCGCGGCTTCGGCCTGCGCAAGGGCGTCGAGGTCGTGGCGACCTTCGGCGGCGCCCCGATCCGCGACCAGATCTCGCGCCTGCGCTCGGGCGCCCACGTCGTCGTCGGGACCGTCGGCCGGGTCCTCGACCTGATCGACCGCGGCGCGCTGCAGCTGGGCTCGTGCCGCTTCGTGGTGCTCGACGAGGCCGACGAGATGCTCGACCTCGGGTTCCTCGAGGACGTCGAGAAGATCCTCCGCCGGACGCCGAACGGCCGCCAGACGTCGCTCTTCTCCGCGACGATGGCGCCGCCGATCCGCAAGCTCGCCGACAACTACCTCTACGACCCGGTCCACGTGAAGGTCAAGGCCGACACGCTGACGGTCGACACGGTCGAGCAGTTCCGCGTCGAGGTCAACGCCAAGGACAAGCCCCAGAAGCTGGCCGAGGTGATCGAGGCCGAGCGCCCCAGCCAGGCGATCGTCTTCTGCCGCACGAAGATCGGCACCGACCGCCTGTTCCGGCTGCTGAAGGACCGCGGCAACAACGTCCGGGCGCTGCACGGCGACCTCTCGCAGGGCCAGCGCGACGGCGTGATGCTGGCCTTCAAGGGCGGCCGGGTCCCGCTGCTGGTGGCGACCGACGTCGCCGCCCGCGGGCTCGACATCTCGACCGTCACCCACGTCATCAACTACGACGTGCCGCGCTCGCCGGACACCTACGTCCACCGGATCGGCCGCACCGGTCGCGCCGGCGCGTCCGGTCGCGCGATCACCTTCGTCGAGCCCAAGCAGCAGCGCGAGCGCGAGGCGATCGAGGCCCACATCGGGATGGAGATCACCCCGTGGGAGGCCGGCGCCACGACCGCGGTCGGGCGCGCCAGCCGTGCGCGCGTGGCGGCCGAGGCGGAGCAGTCCGCCGCTGCCGCGAACGGCAACGGCGGCGGCGACGCCGCGCCCGTCGTGGTTCGCGAGAAGCCGCGCCGTGGCCGCAAGCCGCAGCTCAACCACGCCGCCGACGAGCCCGGCGAGCGGATCGTCCTGGTGCCCGGCGCGGGCGAGGGGCTGCAGGTCCGCGACGTCGTCGAGGCGATCGCCGAGGCCACCGGCCTCGACGGCGAGGCGATCCGCGAGGTCCGGGTCCTGGAGCACTTCGCGCTGGCGACGCTGCCGGCGGCGGCGGTCGCCGACGCGGTCCAGGCGATCGACGGCCACCGGGCTGGCGCGGTGACGCTCGGCGCCGAGCTGCTCCGCGGCGCCTGAGCGACCGCCGGCCGCGCCCCCGCCGGCCGGCTGGAGGGCGGTCCCGGGTGCCGCACGTGCCGCCGGTCCCCCGCTAGCATCCAGGGCGTGAGCACTCCCGGTGACCACGGCTCTCCCGCCGCCCCGACGCCGC
>NZ_AGUD01000274.1 GCF_000240225.1 Patulibacter medicamentivorans | reverse complement strand
GGCGCCGGCGCGGCCGGCGGCGCGGCGAGCGGCTGCGCCAGCCGCGCCGGGCCGTCGTTCTCGCCGGGCTCGTCTGCCTGGTGGGCGCCTCGGCGGGCGCGGTCGCGACGCTCCCCTCTGGTCCCGACCGGGTCGGGCAACCGCTGGCCGTCGCCCGCGGCACCGCCGACGGCACTCCCTGGCGCCTCGATCTCGTCCGCCGCGACGGGCAGCTGTGCGCGACGCTGGCGACCGAGGGCGCCGCCTTCGACACCGTCTGCGAGCGGGCGCCCCGCCGCGAGCAGGTCGTGCGCCAGGTCGCGACGACGCCGACCCGGACGCTGGTCTTCGGCGTCGCCGGGGCCGGGGTCGACCGCGTGCGGGTGACCGTCGGCGGGCGGACCCGCACCGTCGCCACCGTGCCCGTCTCCGCGGCGGCGACCGATCACGGCGTACCGCGCGACGCGCGGGGCTTCGTCGCCGAGCTGCCGCGCGGCCGCGGCGCCGCCGTCCGTGCCCGCGCGGTCCCGCTCCGCGGGGCGCCCTGAGCCTGGTCCGGCCGCCGCTGGCCGGGGGCGCTGCCGCAGACCGGGCCGCCGTCGCGACCCGACGACGCGGCTCGCGCGGCCGCCGATCGGCTTGCAAACGTCAACATGCGCGACAGACGTCGGCGGTTACGTCGCGCGTCGACCGCGCAGACGTCCCGCCGCGCGTCGTGGTTACGGCGCCGTGCGCTGGCGAGCGACCGCGTCTCCTCTCCCCGACGGGCATCTCGCTCGCTCGCGAACCCTGGCGCTGGTTGTCACGGACCTGTAAACTCGTGTCACAACGGATCACGAACTCCCTCATGATGTTCGTACCGTGGTCGCCCGCTTCGCCAAAGGCCCTTCCTCGATGAGCGAGAACGAGTCCGCACCCGACGTCGTCGATAGCGTCCGCCAGACCATCGAAGGTCGGCTGGCCGAGTTGCAGCCCTACCTCGCCGAGGCCGAGCAGTTGCGATCGATCCTGACCGCGATCGACCATCCCGACGCGCCGGCGCCCGGAAGCGGTGGACAGCGGACCCCGCAGGGCGCCAACAAGCAGGCGATCCTGGCCGTGATCGCCGAGCACCCGGGCATCACCGCTGCCGAGATCGCGCGCATGACCGGCATGAAGCGCACCGTCGTCGCCTCGACCGTCAGCCGCCTGAAGCGGATCGGCGAGCTCGAGCCCGAGGACCGCGGCGTGCGTCTGCCCGACGGCGCCCGGCGTCCCGTCGCCGCCTAGCGCACGGCGGCGTAGCGCCCGCCAGCGCTCTGGCCGCCCTCCTCCGGTTGGAGGAGTTGGTTCGCAGTGCGCCCCCAGCCCCGCCGCCGCGCTCACCACCCGGCTTCCACCACGACCGAGCCGTCGCGGTCGGTCCGCCGCAGCGGGACGCCGACCCGGCGCAGCGCCTGCACGGTCGGCGGCGCCGGGTGCCCGTAGCCGTTGCCGGCACCGACCTGGGCGATCGCCAGCCGCGGGCGCAGCTCGGCCAGCAGCCGCGGGACGTCGGGATCGGCGCTGCCGTGATGCGGGAGCACCAGCACGTCGACCGGCCCGCCGGCCGCTCGCCGCAGCGGCACGCCCTCGCGGTCGCTGGGGATCAGGACCCGCAGCCCCGAGATCGTCGCCCGCACCACCGTCGCCCGCTCGTTGGGGTCCTCCCCCGCCGTCGGCGGTCCCGGCGGACGCGGCGGCGGCCACCGCAGCTCGGCCCGCAGCCGCCCGGCCGTCAGCCGCAACCCGGCCCGTGCCGCGACCACCTGCCCGCCGGCGGCCCGCACCGCCTGCGCGGCGACCGCCGCGGCGGGGTCGGGACGCCCGTCGGTGCCGTCGACCAGCAGCGCCGGGCGCAGCCGTGCGACGACCGCCGGGGCGCCCGCCGTGTGGTCGGCGGCGGCGTGCGTGAGCACCAGGGCGTCCAGCCGCCTGACCCCCTGCTCGGCCAACCGGTCGAGCACTCGCCCCGACGGCGGACCGGCGTCGACGAGGATCGCCGCGTCGCCCTGCCGCAGCAGCGTCGCGCTGCCCTGGCCGACGTCGAGCACGACGATCCCGTCACGGCGCGCCGGCGGGTCGGCGCGACCGCCCCGGTGCAGCGCGACGATCGCGCCGGCGGCCAGCGCGACCGCGATCAGCACGACCGGCGATCGCCTCCGCGGCGCCGGCCAGCGGCTCCGGACCCGCGCGAGCCAGGCCGGGCGCTCGACCACCGCGAGCGCCACCGCCAGGACCACGATCGGCACCGCCGCCACCAGCGGCCCCGGAGTCGCGACCGCCCAGCTCGGCGCGGCCGCCCACCGCGCCACGCCGTCGATCCAGTCCAGCAGTGGCCCGAGCGCGTCCACCAGGGCACCGCTCAGCGGCTCGCCCTCGGGCCCGAGCAGGCCCGCGATCATCCCCAGCCAGGTGATCGGCGCGACCAGCGGCTCGGCCAGCACGTTGGCGGCGACGCTGGTCAGCGAGACGTCGCCGACGCTGGCCGCCAGCACCGGAGCGGTCGCCGCTCCCGCCGCCAGCGGGACCGCGAGCACCAGCGCCAGCCACCGCGGCAGCCGCGCCCGCGCGAGCGCCGCCGTCAGCGGCGCGACCAGCACCAGCAGCCCGACGACGGCGGCGAAGCTCAGCTGCCAGCCGAGCTGGCCGGGCGAGAACGGATCGACGAGCACGGTCGCCACTGCCGCCACCAGCAGCGCCCACCAGCGATCGGCCGGCCGGCCGAGCCCGAGTGCCAGCAGGGTCAGCACGCCCATCACGCCCGCCCGGCGGATCGAGGGTCCGCCGCCGGCCAGCGGGACGTAGGCGCAGACCAGGGCCGCGGCCGCGGCGATCCGCCACCGCCGCCGCAGGCCGGTCACGGCCCCGAGGCCCAGCGCCAGCGCCGCCACCAGCGCGACGTTCTGGCCGCTCGCCGCGACCAGGTGCGCCAGCCCGCTGCGGCGGAAGGCGTCGGTCTGCTCAGCGCTGAAGCCGTCGTCCTGACCGAGCACCATCCCCCGCAGCAGCGCCCCGCGAGCCGCCGCCCGGTCGTCGCCGTCGCTCGTCGGACCCGTCGCTCCCGCTGCGACGCGGTCCGTCCCGGCCCGCTCGTCGCCGCCGGTCGGCGCCAGCGTCCGCTCGGCCCGCTCGCGCACGCGGTCGAGCGCCCCGCGCCAGCCGTCCCGGCGCTCCGGTCCGACGGCCACCAGCACGCCGTCGAGCGCCAGCGCCACGCCCC
>NZ_AGUD01000275.1 GCF_000240225.1 Patulibacter medicamentivorans | reverse complement strand
CGCTGGTCGTCAGCCGCGTCGACGGCGACCAGCGGTTGCTCGAGGGCCTCCGTGCCTGGCTCGCCGTCACCGGCGGCAGCGGCGCGCTGGTCGCCGCGTCGGGCCTGACCGCGGCGCTGGTGACGGCCGCCGGCGGCGGCCCCGACGCGGTCGCCGTCGCGCTCGACGCGCTCTGGGCCGGCACCGCGATCGGGCTGGTCGCGGCCGGTCTGCTGCGACGCGCCGTCGCCCTGCGGATCGCCGGTCTGGCGCTGCTCGGGGCCGTCGCCTTCAAGGTCGCCGTGATCGACCTGGCCGAGGTCGAGACCGCCGGGCGGGTCGTGGCCTGGGCCGTGCTGGGGGCGCTGCTGCTGGTCGGGGCCGGGCTCTACGGCCGGCTGCGCCCGGTCGCCCCGCCGACCGCGCAGGAGATGGAGGCGCTGGAGCGGGAGGTGCTGGAGCGCTGAGCCGGGACGCGCTGGCGTCGTTTCGCCGCCTCCGCGCGTGGTGGCGTCACGACGCCCCGCGGAGCGCGGTGCGCAGACGCCGGCGCGTGGCGGACCGGTGGAGATGACGCCGCCGCCCCGTCCCGGAAGCGACGCGACCCGGCCAGATCGGCCGGGTCGCGAAGGTCCTGCGGGCCGCTCGCCCGGGCGGGCGAGCGGCGTGGGGGCCGGTCAGTCGGCGGCCGAGGCTGCCGGCGCCGGCGCCGGGCCGCCGACCGGGGTGCCGGGCGGGTCGACATTCTCCACCAGGTGCCCCTCGAGCGAGACGTTCGGGATCAGCCGGTCCATCCACTTCGGCAGCCACCAGGCCTTGTGGCCGAGCAGCGAGACCACCGCCGGGGCGATCAGCAGGCGGACGATCAGCACGTCGATCAGGATCGCCATGCCGAGGCCGACGCCGAACATCTTGCCGATCACGTCGTCCTGGGTCACGAAGGCCAGGAACACCGAGGCCATGATCAAGCCCGCGAAGAGCACGACCTTGGCGATCCGCGAGAGCCCGATGATCACGCTCTCGCGCGGGCCGTTGCCCTCGTTGTACGCCTCGTGCATCCGGCTGAGCAGGAAGACGTTGTAGTCCATGCTCAGGCCGAAGAGGATCGCGAACAGCATCACCGGGATGAACGAGACCACAGGCACGCCGCTGTCGGCCCCGATCAGGCTGGCCCCGATCCCGTCCTGGAAGACCGCGGTCACCACGCCGTAGGCGGCGCCGATCGACAGCAGGTTGAAGACCGCCGAGACCAGCGGGATCCAGAGCGAGCGGAAGGCGGCGATCAGCAGCAGCACCGAGAGCCCGATCACGACCGCGATGAACAGCGGCAGACCCGCGGAGACCTTGTCCGAGAAGTCCTGGAAGCCGGCGGTGTTGCCGCCGACGTAGACCTTGCCGGCGATCGGCGTCCCCTTCGTCGCGTCGGGGATCACGTGGTCCCGCAGCCGCTCCAGGGTCTTGGTGGTCTTCTCGTCCTGCGGGGCGGAGGTCGGCGTCGCGCCGATGATCGCGACCTTGCCGTCGTCGGACGGTCGGGCGCCCACGCTCTTGGCGATCAGACCCGGATCGCCGGCGATCGCGGTCTGCAGCTTGGCGACCGCGGCCTGGTTCCCGGCGAACCCGCCCGGGGTGTCGACGGCGATCAGGAACGGGCCGTTGGAGCCCGGGCCGAACGCCTTGGTCAGCTGGTCGTAGGCGACGCGCTGGGTGTTCTTGGCCGGCTGGTTGCCGTCGTCCGGCTGGCCGAGGCGCATGTGCAGCAGCGGCGAGGCGAAGACCAGCAGGATCACGACGCCGGCGGCGATCGCGGCCCACGGGCGGGCGGTGATCTTCTCGCCCCACGACGCGAAGGCGGTGGATGCCTCGACGTGGGAGCGCTTCTTCGGCTTCAGCCAGCGCGAGAACGCGCCGAGGAAGATCGGCAGCACGGTCAGAGCGGAGACCACGACCGCGGCCACGCCGATCGCCGCGCCGATGCCCATCTTGCCGATCATCGGGATCCCGATCACCAGCAGGCCGGCGATCGCGACCATCACGATCAGGCCGGCGGCGACCACCGACGAGCCGGCCGTCGCTGCCGCCTTCGCGGCGGCGTCGCGAACGCTGTCGCCGTTGGCCGCCTGCTCGCGATAGCGACTGACGATCAGCAGTGAGTAGTCGATGCCCGCGCCGAGGCCGAGCATGATCGCGATCGTGGTCGCGAACTCCGGCAGGCCGAGTGGCTTGGCGAGGGCGGCGAGCAGGATCTGGCCGACCATCACGCCGAGCAGGGCCCCGAGCAGCGTCGCGCCCATCGCGGCGCCCGAGCGGAACAGCAGCGTCAGCAGCACGATCGCGATCGCGACGCCGACCAGTTCGCCGACCGGCGCGTCCTGCTGCGCGGCGGTGTCGATCACGACGCCGCGCATCGCGACGTCGACGTGGCCGCCCTTCTCGGCGGTCCGCGCCGCCTTCTCCAGCGCTTCGCCGTCCTTCTTCTCGATGTCGGTCGGCTCGGTCGTGTAGCGGACCTCGACCGCGGCAAGGGTGCCGTCGGGCGAGAGCTGGCCGCCGCGGGCGAACGGATCGGCGACGCCGTCCTTGGGGGCGACGCCCTTCAGCTTCCGCACCTCGGCGAGCGCGCTCTCGACCGCCTGGCGGTTCTGCGGGTCGCTGATCTTGCCCGACTTGGCGGTGAAGACCAGCGTCGAGTCGGCGCCGGCGAGGCTCTTCTGGTGCTTCTGGAAGAGGTCGACCGCCTTCTGCGACTCGGCCCCGGGGACCTTGAAGTCGTCGGCGGCCTTGCCGCCGGCGCCGGCGGCGATGCCCAGCAGGACGACCACTGCGATGGCCGCGAGCAGGCTCCGCTTCCAATGATGGGTCAGCGCCCGGGCGAGGCGCGCGAGAAAGGCCGACATGATGCTCCTGAGCTGCGGGGTGGGACGGCCCGACGTGGGTCGAGCCGGAGCACCGTAGCACAGCGACTGCAAAATTGCATGTCCTGCAAATCTGCTTGACCGGTGAAAGTGCAGACACTGCAAGCACTCGCTACTGTTGGTCCATGAGCGAGCAGACGGTGGGGCTCGAGGGAGGCGCGATTCCCGGCGCGGGCACCAGCAACGGGGCATCGCCGCGCCCCGGCCTGCGCGAGCGCAAGAAGCAGCGGCGGCGCGAGACGATCGCGCGCGTCGCCCTCGAGCTCTTCGACCGTCAGGGCTTCGCGGCGACCACGATCCCGCAGATCGCCGAGGCGGCCGACGTCTCGCCTCGCACCGTCTCCTCGTACTTCCCGGCCAAGGAGGACCTGGTCTTCCCCGACACCGCCGAGTCGTTCGAGCGGCTCGACCAGCGGCTGCGTCAGCGGCTGCCCGGCGAGAGCGCGATGGACGCGCTGCGCGCGTGGATCATGGCCGAGCTGCCCGGGTGGGAGGGACGCGACGCGCAGCTGCGGATGCAGCGGCGCGTGATCGAGTCCGACGGCGGGCTGCAGGCGGTCGAGCGCCGCCACCACGCCCAGGCGGAGCGGCGGATCGCCGAGGCGATCGCCCGCGACCTCGGGTCGCCGGTCGACGAGCTGGAGCCGCGGATGGCGGCCGCGGCCACGATCGCGATCTTCGACGTCCTCGGCGAGCACCGCAAGCTGGCGCCGGAGGGCGGGCGAATCGCCCTCGCTGGCGAGCAGCCCGAGGCGCTCGTGCTGCTCGACCGCGCGCTGACCTTCGTCGCCGCCGGCGTCCAGGCGATGCGCGACTACGACGCCGATCACGCGGCCTGAGCCCCGGCCGCCGCGCGTCGCGACGGCCGGGGGCGCGGGATGCCTCCGGCGCTAGCTGCCGTAGCCGGCGGGCCCGTCCACACCGCCGCGCGGACCGCCGGGACCGCCGGGACCGAAGCCGTGGCGACCCGGCCCGCCGCGGTGACCGCCGCCGGGACCGAAGCCCGGGCCGCCGAAGCCGCCCCGGCCCTCGGGCAGGTTGGCCGCGAGCGCCTTCTCGACGTCGGCGGTGCTCTTGCCGAGCTGCTTGGCGAGCGCCGCCGCGAGCGCGCTGCGGCGGGTCGCCCGCTGCGCCTGGTGGTCCTTCTCCAGCTGCGCGAAGGCGGCCGTCACCTTCGCCTGGTCGATGCCGAGCTTCTTCGCCAGCGCGGCGGCGAACGCGTCGCGCAGCTTCGCGCGGCCGGCCTCGGTCGGCTTCTGCGTGCGGTCGCCGCGCTTCGGGCGCAGGCTGTCGTCCTGGCGCAGCGCCCGCAGCGCGGTCCGCAGATCGTCGCCGCTGACGCCCAGCGCCTTGGCCAGGTCGGCGCCGAGCTCGCCCTTCTCGGGCCGGTCCTCGCGGAGCTGGTCGCGGACCTTCCCGAACGCGGTCCGCAGCGTCGCGCTGCTGACGCCCAGGTCCTTGGCGAGGGCGGCGAGCCGGTCCTCGCCGCGCTGGCGCCACTGCTCGCGCTGGCCGGTCGACGGCCCGTCGCCGCCCTTCGGGGTCGAGTCGGCGCCGGCCTGGGTGATGACGGTCGCCGCGCCGCCGGCGAGCGCCCCGGTGGCGAGCAGGGCCGTGGCCTTCATTCGAACGGTCATATGGTCCTCGCGATCGTGGGGTCGCGGCGCAGGGGAGAGCGGCCGCGAACGTGATGGGACGACCGTACGCCCGCCACCTCAACCGGTCAGCAGCGGCGGTGAAGAATGCTTCTTCGGTTGCGGTTGGCGGGCGCGGGCCTCAGGCGCTGCGCAGCGCGTCGACCGGCGACAGCCGCGCGGCGCGGACCGCCGGGTAGAGCCCCGCGGCGGCGCCGATCACCAGCGCCGCGCCGAGGCCGCCGGCCAGGGCCTCGGGCGGGACCACCGCCTGCCAGCCGCGCTGATCGGCGTAGACGGTCGTCACCACCGCCCCCAGCGCCACGCCCGACAGCCCGCCGAGGCCGGACAGCAGCAGCGACTCGCCGAGGAACTGGATCCGCACGTGACCGCGGGTCGCGCCGAGCGCCCGTCGCAGGCCGATCTCGCTGCGGCGCTCGAGGACCGAGATCACCATCGTGTTGGCGATCCCGATCCCGCCGACGAGCAGCGCGACCGCGCCGAGGCCGAGGAACAGCCCGGTGAAGGCGTCGTCGGCCGCCGCCCGCGCGGCGAGCGCGTCGGAGGGCCGGCTGACGTCGACCTCCTCGGGGTTGGCGGGGTCGACCGTCGAGGACAGCAGCGTCGAGACCCGCTCGACCGCGTCCGGAGCGGCGCGGACGTAGATCAGGGTCGCCGAGCGCTCCGAGCCGAGGTAGCGCGCGGCGGCGTCGTAGCCGATCAGCGCCGAGCGGTCGAGATCGGGCGCCAGCGGCAGCGCGGCCATGATCCCGACCACGGCGTACCAGCGGCCGGCGATGTAGACCTGGCGGCCCGGACGGTCGACGCCGAGCCGCTCGGCGGCGACCGCGCCGAGGACCACCGACGGGCCGCGGCCGCTGGCGGCGTTGAGGAACCGCCCCCGCAGCATCCGGCCGTGCATCGTGGCCAGCAGCGTCGGATCGGCGGCCTGGACGCTGAGCCCGCCGGTCTCGTCGGGGTCGATCTTGTCGCTGCGCCGGACCGTCGCGTCGCCGAGCGACCGGACCGTCGCCACGCGGCCGACGCCGGCGACGCGGGCGATCGTCTTCGGCGCGCTCAGCGGCAGGGTGGTGTCCTCGCCGCCGAGCGTCTGCCCCGGCCCGACGGTCAGCAGGTCGGTGCCGAGCGCGTCGAGCTGGCGCACGAGCCCCTCGCGCGAGGAGGCCGAGAGGCCGAGGACGCCGACCAGGCTGGCGATCCCGATCGCGATCCCGAGCGCCGAGAGCAGCGTCCGCACCCGTCGCGAGCGCAGGCCCGAGGCGGCGACGCGGAGCACGTCGCCCAGCAGCAGCCCGCCCCTCATGCGTCGCCCACCAGACGACCGTCGTGCATCGTCATCCGCCGTGGCAGCTGGTGGGCCAGCTGCTGGTCGTGGGTGATCACGACGATCGTGGTGCCGGCGTCGTTCAGCGTCCGCAACAGCTCGACCACCGCCGCGCCGGAGCGCGAGTCGAGGTTGCCGGTCGGCTCGTCGGCGAAGACGATCGCCGGGCGGGCGACCAGCGCGCGGGCGATCGCGACCCGCTGTCGCTCGCCGCCGGAGAGCTGGTTCGGCAGGTGCATCGCGCGGCGGCCGATCCCGACCCGCTCGAGCGCGATCCGGGCCGCCGCCAGCCGCTGCCGGACCGGGGTCGCGGTGTAGAGCAGGCCGTGGGCGACGTTCTCCAGCGCGGTGACCCCGTCGAGCAGGAAGAACTGCTGGAAGACGAAGCCGATCCGGCGAGCGCGCAGCGCCGCCAGCGCCCGGTCGCCGAGGGTCGCGACGTCGTGCCCGTCGAGCCGCACGCGGCCGCTGCTCGGGCGCTCCAGCGTGCCCATGATGTGCAGCAGCGTCGACTTGCCGGAGCCGGACGGCCCGACGACCGCGGCCAGCTCCCCGGCCTCGACCCGCAGCGAGACGTCGTCGAGCGCCCGGACGCCGCCGGGATAGGTCTTCGAGACCCCTTCGAGGGCCAGCACGGCG
The DNA here is from genome assembly GCF_000240225.1 of Patulibacter medicamentivorans. GTDB lineage: Bacteria > Actinomycetota > Thermoleophilia > Solirubrobacterales > Solirubrobacteraceae > Patulibacter > Patulibacter medicamentivorans. Next base: position 4,330 of record NZ_AGUD01000275.1, on the reverse strand, counting down.
CTCATCGCGGCACCACCACCCGGTCGCCCTCGCGCAGCCGGCCGCTGACCTCGACGTAGCCGTCGGCGAAGACCCCGGTCTCGATCGGCACCAGCCGACCGCCGCGCAGCTCGACCGCGTAGCGGCCGCTGCCGCGCGCGACGAGCGCCGTCACCGGCACGCTGAGCGCGTTCCTCGCGGCCTCGGTGGCGACCGAGATCGTGACCGGCGCGCGGTCCAGGCCGGTGCTGCGGGCGAGTCGCCCGCGCAGCCCGACGCGCAGCGAGACGGTCGCCTCGCCGCCGTCCTGGCCGGCCTTGGCGACCCGCCCGACCCGCTCGACCACCCCGCGGGCGACGTCGCCGTCGGGCAGCGTCACCTCGACCTTGTCGCCCTCGTCGACCGACGCCTGGCGGCTGGCCTCGAGCTGGCCGTTGATCACGCGCCGGGTGCTGGAGGCGTCGGTCACCGGCGCGCCCGGCGCCAGCCGGTCGCCGACGGTCGCGGCGTGGCTGCCGACGCGGACGGGGCCGCCGGTGAAGAGGATCTCGCCGAGCGGCACGCGACCGTCGGCGTCGACTCCGCGGGCGTCCTCCCAGCGCTTCACCGCCGCGGTCGTCGCCGCGCTCCACTCGCCGTCGGCGACCAGCGCGCCGTAGGGGTCGTAGCCGAGCGCGGCCAGGTTCCGCTGCAGCTGGCGGACGTCGGCGCCGTCGCTGACGCCGGACCGCAGCTCGCGGTACATCGGCACCGCGCCGTACATCACGAACGCGCTCGCGTGGCCGTCGAGCCACAGCAGCGGGCGCCCGCGCGAGACGATCGAGCCCTCGGCCCGCAGCCGGGTCAGGATGCCGGCGGCCGGCGCCGCGACCCGGCGGTCGCCGGCGAACTCGAGCGTCCCGTCGACGTCCTGGCGGTCGACCAGGTCGCGGCGCTCGACGGTCGCGACGCCGGTCGGGACCGAGCGGTTGACCTCCGGGGTCGCGGGCCGGGCGCCGTCGCGGGTCAGGATCCAGGCGCCGGCGCCCGCCGCGGCCAGCACCGCGCCGACCGCCACGGCGCGCCGGCCCCACCGGCGGCGCGGGAACGGGTCGTCGAGCAGCGGCCGGTCGTCGCGCGGATCACCGTCGCGCGGCCGGTCGTCCCCCGACCCGGCCCGCAGCTCGGCCGTGACCGGGTCGAGCGCCTCGTCGGTCGCGTCGGTCGGGCTCACGGGGCGTCCGAGGTCGACATCGCGGGGGCGGCGGACCCGCCCGGACCGTCGCCGAGGAACTTGCGGCACTGCTTCTCGGCGGCCTGGAACCTCGGCTTGCGGGGATCGGGCCCCGATCCGGCGCTGGCCCCGCCGTCGTCCGCGCGCATCGTCATCCTGACGCCGCCGTCGCCGCTGAACTTCGGGTCGGGCATGTCGATGCCGTGGTCGCGCATGCACTTGGCGAAGCGCAGCATCCGGTCGCGCATCTTGGCCTGCTCGGCCGGCGAGGGCGGCGGCCCGGCGCCCTCGGCCAGGAACGCGCTGCAGGCCTTCTCCGCCGCCTTCATCTTCGGCATGTCGAGCTTGCGGTCGGTTGCCTTGCCGCCGCCCGGACCGGGGCCGATCGCGATCGCGACCTCGCCGCTCTGCTGCTTCGGGTCGGGCATGTTGACGCCGTGCTGGCGCATGCACTTGGCGAACTTCAGCGCGCCTTCGTAGGCCTTCTTCGACCCGGCGCCGGGGCCGTCGTCCTTGGAGCTGGCGCCGCAGGCGGCGAGGACCGCCGCGCACAGGGCCAGGGCGGCCAGCTGGGCCAGTCGCGCGAGGGGAGGGGTGCTTCGGAGGGTGAGCATCGCCCCCGGAATCCGATCGCCTGGCGCTGAGAGCGCCGTGAGAGCGACCGAGGATCACCGTGAGCGGCGCCTAGGAATCGGGTGAGAGCGGCCGGCTGGCCGGGTCACCGTCCGCCGGCGGCAGGGTCAGCGTTAGCAGCGCGCCACCACCGGGCGCGTTGCTCGCGTCCACCCGTCCGCCATGACCCTCGGCGACGTGCCGCACGATCGCCAGCCCGAGCCCCGAGCCGGGCAGCCCGCGGGCACTCGACGAGCGCCAGAAGCGGTCGAAGACGTGGGGCAGGTCGGCGGGGGCCAGGCCGGGGCCGTGGTCGCGGACGGTGACGGTCCCGTCGCGCACGACGACCTCGACGTCGCCCCCGTCGGGACTGAACTTGGCCGCGTTGTCCAGCAGGTTCGAGACCGCGCGGCTCAGCCTCGTCCGCGATCCGCGCACGAGGCCCGGCGAGCGGTCGAGCGCGAACCGCACGTGCGGGGCGTTGCGCTGGGCGCGGGCGACGGCCTCGGCGACGAGCCCGTCGAGCGCGAGGTCCTCGGGCTCCTCGACCAGCTGCTCGCGGGGGCGGGCCAGGTCGACGAGGTCGCCGACCAGGACCGTCAGCTCCTCCAGCTGCTCGCGCACGTCCCCCAGCGCCTTGGCGCGCTCGGCCTCCGGCAGGTCGTGCGCCCGCTGCAGCAGCTCGATGTTGGCGCGGGCGCTGGTCAGCGGGGTCCGCAGCTCGTGGGAGGCGTCGGCGACCAGCGAACGCTGCGCGTCGCGTGACGCCTCGAGCGCGCCGAGCATCCGGTTGAACGACCGCGCCAGCCGCCCGAGCTCGTCCTCGCCGTGCTGCTCGATCCGGTGGCCGAGGTCCCCGGTCTCGGTGACCTGCTCGGCGGTCTCGGTCAGCCGCGCGACCGGGCGCACGGTGGCGCGCGAGACGGCCAGTCCGAGGCCGCCGCCGACGGCGAGTCCGCCGAGGCAGACGCCGAGCAGGATCCAGCGCAGCCGGCCGAGCGTGTCGTCGACCTCGCTCAGCGGCCGCACGATCTGGATCGCGCCGCCGATCGGGTCGCGGATGGTCAGCATCCGGGCATGGGTGTCGCGGATCGTGACGTCCTGGAACAGCAGGTCGAGCTCGCCGCGAGCGACCGCGCGGACCGCCGAGTCGACCGGCAACGCCGCGGTCGCGTCAGTGCTGAGGACGCTGCCCGTCGAGGTGATCACCTGGGCGACTCCGGTCGGGCCCCCGAGCTCGTCCCGCGGCAGGAAGACCCGGAACTGCTTCTTGCCCTTGGCGTCGGCCAGCCGCCGCTTCTCGGCCGTGACGTCGCTCTTGCGCGCGGGGCGGGCCAGCGAGAGCCCGCCCTCCGGGGGCGGGCCGACCGCCTCGCCCTTCCGGATCGCCATCGCGTCGTCCTCGGTCGGCGCACGGTCGCTGCCCTGGACCGACCCGGAGGCCCTGCCGCCGATGGTCATGGCCGGGGCGATCGTCACCTGCGGCGCCAGCTCCCTGAGCGCGCTGTCGACCTGGCCGCGGAGGTTGTCGCGGACGATCGCGTAGGTCACGACGGACGCCAGCACGATCGCCAGCGAGACCGCGGCGGCGGTCAGGAGGACCAGGCGGCGGCGCAGGCTCATCCGCTCAGCCCGCCGTCGGTCGCAGGACGTAGCCGACGCCGCGGACCGTGTGCAGCAGCCGCGGGGCGCCGCCCTGCTCGAGCTTGCGCCGCAGGTAGCCGACGTAGACCTGGAGCGCGTTGGAGGTCGGCCCGAAGTCGTAGCCCCAGACGGCCTCGAAGATCTGCTCCCGGGTCAGCACCTGCCGCGGGTGGCGCAGGAACAGCTCCAGCAGCAGGAACTCCGTGCGGGTCAGCTCGATCTGCCGCCCGCCGCGCTGAACCTCGTGGGCGCGGCCGTCGAGCGTCAGGTCGTCGACGCGCAGGATCCGGGCGCCGCCGTTGTCGCTCTCGCCCTCCCACTGCGAGCGGCGCAGCAGCGCCCGCAGGCGGGCCAGCAGCTCGTCGAGCTCGAACGGCTTGGGCAGGTAGTCGTCGGCCCCGGCGTCGAGCCCGTCGACCCGGTCGCCGACCTGATCGCGGGCGGTCAGCATCAGCACCGGCGTGTGGTCGCCGGCCGCGCGCAGGCGCCGGCAGACCTCGAGCCCGTCGCAGCCGGGCATCATCACGTCGAGCAGCAGCACGTCGGCCGGCGCCGACGCGTGCTGCTGGAGCGCCTCGATCCCGTCGGCCGCCAGCAGCACCTCGTAGCCCTCGTGGTGCAGGACGCGCTGGAGCGCCGTGCGGACCGCCGGCTCGTCGTCGACGACCAGGACCGTCATGCGGGCATCTTCCCGCAGCAATGTGAGAGCCGTGTGAGCGGCGCGGGTGCCCGCGCCGCCCCGGCCCGTGCGATCAGCGGCGCACGGTCCGCTGCGCCAGCACCGTCCGCGTCCGGCCGCTGGTGCGGCTGGCGGCGCGCACGGCGACCCGGTAGCGGCCAGCCGGCAGCCGGCGGAGCGCGCGGCGGATCGTCGTCGCCCGC
>NZ_AGUD01000276.1 GCF_000240225.1 Patulibacter medicamentivorans | reverse complement strand
TGGCCGGCGCCGGCGCCGGCCAGCGCGCCGGCGAGGGCCGCCAGCAGCGTGGCGGGGATCACGCGTCCACGTCCCGCGCCCGCAGCGTCCAGCCGTCGGGCGTCGGCTCGACCGTGCCGAGCGCGGTCACCCGCCTGCGGCCGCCGGCCAGCCGCGCCTGCTGGACGACCAGCCCGATCGCGTCGCCGATCATCCGCCGGACGGCTGCGTGCGGAAGCCCGGTGTCCGCCATCAGGCAGAGCGTCTCGAGCCGTCGCAGGGCCGCATCGGGCGAGCGCGCGTGGATCGTCGAGAGCGACCCGTCGTGGCCGGTGGTCATCGCCAGCACCATGTCGAGCGCCTCGGCCCCGCGGACCTCGCCGACCACGATCCGGTCGGGACGCATCCGCAGGGCGTTGCGGACGAGCTCGCGGATCGTGACCGCGCCCCGCCCGTCGCTGCGCGCCGGCCGCGACTCGAGCCGGACCACGTGCGGCTGGGACAGCCGCAGCTCGGCCGTGTCCTCGATCGTCACGATCCGCTCATCGGGGTCGAGCAGCGCGGCGATCGCGCCGAGGGTCGTCGTCTTGCCCGCGCCGGTGCCGCCGCTGACGAGGATCGATCGCCGGCCCGCGACCGCATCGGCGACGGCGTCCGCGACCGCGGTCGACCACGTGCCCCGCTCGAGCAGCTCCTCGGCGCTCCATCGCCGCGCCCGGAACCGCCGAATCGTGACGATCGGCCCGTCGACCGCCACGGGCGACAGCGCGACGTGAACCCGCGAGCCGTCCGCCAGCCGCGCGTCGCAGAGCGGCTCGGAGCGATCGACCCGGCGCCCGGCGCCGGCCAGCATCCGCTCGATCGCGTGCAGCAGCTCCTGCTCGTCGGCGAAGCGGACGGAGGTCTCCTCGATCCGGCCGTGGCGCTCGACCCAGATCGGGCGGGTCGACGAGATCATGATCTCGTCGATCGCCGGGTCGTCCATCAGTGGCTCCAGCGGGCCCAGTCCGACCGTGCGCTCGAGCAGCAGCCGGCGGACCTCGTCCCGATCCTCCGGCGGCAGCAGCGGCGCGTCGCGCCGCAGGACCGCGTCGAGCAGCTCCTCGGGCGCGGGCCCCAGCCCGCCCTCGGCCGGCGCCGCGGCGAGCGCCACCAATCGCCGGTGGAGATCGTCCGCGACCTCGCGATGGACGCTCACCGGATGCCGTCCAGGCTCGACGCGGCAGCGGTGCCCTGCGCGCCGCGGCGGTCGTCGTCGGCGCCCCGCGGCAGCACGCGCAGCTCGCTGGCGAAGTTCTGGGCGGCGGCCAGGTAGACCGCCTGCCGCACGTCGACCCGCAGCGCGACCGCGATCCGCGATCCGCGCCCCTCCTCCCCCGTCTCGGTCGGCGCCGGCCGGACGGTCAGCACCTCGGCGTCCTCCAGCGCCAGCCGGGTCGTGCCGCCGCGACCGTCCTGCTCGCGCGTGACCAGCAGGTCGATCCGCGTGCCGGGCTGGACCAGCCGCGCGTCGCCGATCGCGACGATGTCGGCGATCCGCTCGCCCGGCCGCAGTCGCGGGCCAGCGCCGTCGTCCAGCAACGGAGCGGCCAGGTCGCTGCCGGCCGGGACCGTCGCGCGCGGCCGCAGCCCGGCGACCTCCGCGGGATCGGCGACGCGCTCGGCCGGGGCGTAGCGCAGCGGGACGCGGCGCAGGCCGAGCCGCGCGCCGTCGATCGGCTCGCCGCCCGGCAGGTCGCGCTCGGCGACCACCACCGGCACCGTCGGCCCGATCGCGTCGCGGATCGCACGCTCGCGCCGGCCGACG
>NZ_AGUD01000277.1 GCF_000240225.1 Patulibacter medicamentivorans | reverse complement strand
GTCGCCCCCGTCCTCGGCGACGGCCGCCGCGCGCTCGTCGGCGAGGCCGGCGCGGTCCAGCAGGTCGGCGTAGCTGGGCAGCCGCAGGTAGCCGCGCAGGGCGTCGCGGGCGCCGGCGCGGACCGCCTGCCGGTCGCCGCCGGTCGCAGCGGCCACCGCGGCCACGATCGCGAAGCCCTCGACCGGGAGCCCGGCGGCCTCGCGTCCTGCCCGCACGGCGGGGACGACGACGTCGCGGACGTACCCCGGCGGGGCGAGCCACAGCATCACGCCGTCGGCGATCGCGGCCGTCGCGGCGATCGCGTCGGGGTGCAGGACCCCGGCGTAGAGCGGCAGGTCGGGCGCCGGGTCGATCCCGCGCAGCCGGAAGGTCGTGCGCCAGCGCTCGCCGGCCGGCGGCTTGTCGCCGTCGAGGATCGCCCGCACGATCCGCAGGTACTCGGGCAGCTCGGCGCGCGGGTCGCCCGGCTGCTGGCCGTGCCAGCGCTCGACGATCGCGGGGGTGCTGGTGCCGAGGCCGAGCCGCGCGCGACCGCCGGAGACGGCGTGCAGCGTGGCCGCGGTCTGGGCCATCGTCGCCGGGCTGCGGCTGTGGATCGGGACGACCGCCGGGCCGAACGCGATCCGCTCGCTGTGCTGCGACCAGGCGGTCAGGAGGGTCAGCGACTCATGGCCGGCGACGTGCTCGGTGTAGACGGCGTCGTAGCCGAGCGCCTCGGCCAGCTGGACGCGGGCGACCGAGCGCGGGAACGAGCGACCGGCGTTGAGGAAGCAGCCGAGGGCCATCGTCCGAGCCTACGGGGCACCGCCGCGAGCCGGATCCGCGGATAGCCTGCCGCCTCATGTCGGCGTCCCGGTCCGTTCGCGCTCGCCCGGCGGCGGCCGCCGCCGACGTCCGGCCACCGCGCCCGGCGTCGCTGCTGGGCGCCGCGGCCGCCGTGCCGCTGGGGGCGGCGGTCCTGCTGGCGGCGGCGCTGCTGCCGACCGGCGGTCGGGTCGCGCTCGGGACGGCGCTGGTCGTGCTCGGGATCGCGCTGTGGACGCAGGAGACGGGCTTCACCGGGCTGCGGATCGGCGCGCCGCTGCTCGCCGCGCTGAAGCCGCTGCTGATCGGGGGCGGCGGGCTCCTGGTGGCGGCGGGGGCCGCGATCTGGATCGGGCACGACGAAGGTGAGCCGCTCTCCGGCCTTGTGGTTGCGGTCCCGCTCGGAGTCCTGCTGGCGCTGTTGACCGGGCTGCAGCGGATCGGCGCGCCACGGCAGGCCGCGGCCGCGGGCCATGGAGCGGGCGAGCGGGCGAAGGCATGGTCGGCGACGGTGGGCACCGTAGCGGCGCTGCTCATCGCCGTCCTGGTCATGTGGGTCGTCGGGACCAAACCACGAGTCGAGAATGCGGACGGCGGAACCGTTCTGGTGACGCTCGTCGCGGTCGTGCTCGGGGCGATGGCGCTGGTGGGCGACCACCTCGCCGGCGCGCGACGGCCGACTGCGGGGACGTCATCGCCACCGGCGATCGACGGGCGGCGGTGGCTCGCCGAGCGCATCGCGCCGACGGCGGTCTCCGACGCGGCCGCCGTGGCGGCGCTGGTCCTCGTGGCGCTGACGATCCGCGAGGCCACGTCCGTGCTGACGCTCGTGGGGGTCCCCGGCGGTCTGGGCATCCCGCGTGCCGGCGTGCAGGCCGGTGCCGTCGTTCTCGGAGACCTGCTCGCCGTGGTCCTGCTGGTGCGCGCGGTGCTGCGCCGCGACGCGGTCACGGGCATGCTGGCGGGCGCGATCCTCGTCGCAGCCGTCGGCGGGGCCGATACCACCGACCTCCAGGTCGCGCGCCTGTTGCCGCCGACGCTGGCGGCGGTCGCCGCCGTGGTGCTCTGGTGGGGGCCGCGGGCCGTGCGCGAGCGGGTCGAGCAGGCGGGCGTCGGCTGGCCGGCTCCGCAGGCGGCGGCTCGCTGGGCCGTGGCGCTGATGCTCGTCGCGATCGCCGCGTTGGCGAACGTGACCGAGCTGTTCGTGCACGATCCGCCGCTGCGGGTCGCGACCGTGACGATCGCGGTGGTGGCGCTCGGCGCGGTCGCGCCTCGCCTCGTGGGCAGCCCGGGACGCTTGGCGGGGATCACGACGCTGGCGCTCCTGGCCGTGAACTGGCCGTGGTGGCAGGTCTTCGAGCCGGACGTCGCGCGGAACGCGGACGGCGAGCTGGTGGAGCTGTCTGCGAGCGCGGCGCCGTGGGTCGGCGAGTTGCTGGCCGCCGTCGGACCGATCGTCCTGCTGGCCCCGGTGATCGCGCGGCTCCGGCGGCGCGTCCGGTGGCCGGTCGCCGATGCGCTCGTCGCGGCGATCGCGGTCACGGCCCTGTCGTCTGCGGCGATCGGGCTGACCGTCGGACTGCCGCTCACCGTCACGCTCGACGACGCCCGCGACGGTCGGATCGTCCAGGCGACTCCGTTGCTCGTCTCCGCGTTGCTCGCATCCGGGCTCGCCGCCATGGCGCTGTTGGGCCCGGCGCGTCGCGTGGCTGCCGCCCAAGCGGCCGCGGCTCTGGTGCTGACGATGGCGAGCGCGCACGCCTACCAGGTCGGGTCCATGACGTACTCCGTCTCCGGCTTCTATGACGTGATCAGCCGCCCCGCGGCCGGGGTCGCCGTGGCGCTGGTGCTGCTGGCCGGGACGCTGCTGGCGGCGTCGACCGCGCGCCGGCCATCGGGCGCCGCGGCGTTCGGGGCACTGGTCGCGGTGCCTGCGGCGACGGTGCTCGTCGCGTCGATCAGCACGGCGTGGTCCCGGGGCGGCGAGGCCCGGTCCGTCGACCTGCTCGACCTCGTCTACGGCGCCGAGCCGCTCGGCAGCCCGCTCCAGCATGCCCGCCCGGGCTGGCCGCTGCTGCTGGCGATGCTCGGGCTGACGCTGCTGGTCGCCGCCGCGCTGCTGGAGCGCTCGCGGCCGGCGCCGGCGGGCGCGCCGGTCCGGCGTCGCTGAGGGCGCGGGGCGCCGTCGCCACCGAGTGGCCGCCGGCCGAGCCTGCTGGCCGAGTCCGCTGGCCGAGCCGGCCGAGCCCGCCGGCCCGAACGCAGCCGATCGTCGCTTCGGCGATCGCGTCCCGGCGAAACGGCAGG